>NZ_CP041637.1:976250-1301666 GCF_007197735.1 Formosa sediminum | reverse complement strand
TTAGAAGCTTTAACAAAAGAAATTGATGAAGAGATTGTAAAAATTCAAAACAATTTAATTTCAGAACGAGATTACCAAAAACTACTTAATCAATTTGAAAATCAATTTGTAAATTCTAATTCAAGTGTAGAAGGTATAGCAAATTCTTTAGCCACATATTACTTACTTTACGACGATGTAAATTTAATAAATAATGAAATTAACATTTACAGATCAATAACAAGAGAAGATATCCAAGCCGTTGCTAAAAAGTACTTAAATCCTAACCAAAGGTTATTATTAGAATATTTACCAGAAGACAAAAAGCAATAATAACAAAACGTTCAGAAAAAATGAAAACAAAAATATCAGTATTAATCGTATTGTTTTTAATGTCTGTTAGCGTTCATGCTCAAATAGACAGATCCAAACAACCCGAATCAGGACCTGCACCAAAAATTACTTTAGAAACACCTCAAGAATTCACTCTAAAAAATGGTATTAAAGTGTTAGTTGTAGAAAATCACAAATTACCTAAAGTAACCTATTCATTAAGATTGGACAACAAACCTATAACAGAGGGAAACAAAGCAGGAGTTTCTAGCTTACTGTCATCTATGTTAGGAAATGGCACCACTTCGATCTCAAAAGATAAATTTAATGACGAAATTGACTTTTTAGGTGCTAGCCTAGGATTTGGAGCTCAAAATGGCTACGCATCATCATTAAGCAAATACGCTAACCGTATTTTAGAACTCATGGCAGATGCCGCTATAAATCCGTTATTTACAGAGGAAGAATTTCAGAAAAGTAAAGACCAACTTATAGAAGGTTTAAAATCTCAAGAAAAAAGTGTAGATGCTATTGCTGCTAGAGTTGGCAATGCTTTATCTTATGGAAAAAATAATCCGTTTGGAGAATTTACTACTGAAGAAACTGTAAACAATATTACGCTTCAAGATGTTAAAAATTTCTATAACACATACTTTATTCCTAACAATGCCTATTTAGTTGTTGTGGGAGATGTAAACTATAAAACAATAAAAAAAGACATCACTAAAAAATTTGGTGCATGGAAAAAAGGTACAGAAATTAAATCGGCTACACCCCCAATTACTTCAAATGTAACTACTACTCAAATAGATTTTATTGATGTTCCAAACGCAGTTCAATCCAATGTAGTAGTCACAAATACTGTAGATTTAGAAAAGGGAGACGCAGACTACTTTGCCGCCAAAATAGCAAACTATATATTAGGTGGAGGTGGTGAAGGTTATTTATTTAAAAACCTTCGAGAACAACACGCTTATACTTATGGTGCATATTCTTCACTAAATGAAAGTCGTTATAATGCAGGGCGCTTTGAAGCCAGCGCTAGTGTAAGAAATGCTGTAACCGATAGTGCCGCTGTTGAAATTTTAAACGAAATTAACAGAATTAAAACTCAACCTGTAGATGTTAAAGATTTAGAAAGTGCTAAAGCAAAATATGTAGGAAATTTTGTAATGGCCTTAGAAAAACCTGAAACCGTTGCAGAATACGCTCTAAATATAAAATTAAACAACTTACCAAAAGACTTTTACGAAACATATTTAGAGAAAATAAATGCCTTAACTCCTGCAGACATCCAAAATGCAGCTAAGACATATTTTAAACCTGAAAATGCACGTGTAATTATTGTTGGAAAAGGTAGTGAAGTATTAACAAATCTTGAAAAAACAGGAGTACCTATTGCTTATTACGACAAATTTGCAAATCCTGTAGAAAAACCAACATACGACATTGCTTTGCCAGAAGGCGTAACTGCAAAAACTGTATTACAAGATTATATTAATGCCGTTGGAGGTCAAGAAAAACTTACCGCTGTAAACACTATAAATATTATTTCTGAAGCTGAATACCAACCAGGAATGATGATGAATTTAGAAATTAAGAAAACAGCTAAAAACCAATTTTCTCAAAACATTACCATGATGGGGCAATCTGTTATGAAAACCGTAATGAACAATAAAACAGGTTATGTTGTTATGCAGGGACAAAAAAAAGAAATGACTGAAGAAGAAGTCTTAAAATCTGTTGCAGAAGCTGCACCGTTCCCTGAACTTAATTACCTAACTAGCACTGTATCTTTAGAAGGTATAGAAGATGTAGAAGGTGAACAAGCTTATAAAATTAAAATTAGCGAAGAATTATCTGTATTTTACAGCGTTGAATCTGGTTTAAAATTAAAAGACGAAAGAACCACTCCAATGGGTAGTGCAGCCTTATTTTATTCTGATTACAAAGATTTAAACGGCATTAAGTTTCCTTACAAATTATCTCAAACTATGGGACCACAAAAATTCGATTTTATAGTGAAAGAAATAAAAGTAAACGAAGGCGTAACTAATGAAGATTTTAATTAATTTACATTACAAATTCACAACTAAAACCGAAGTTAACACTTCGGTTTTTTTATGCTTTTTTATTCGCAAAATATACTCCCAATAAAATAATTAAAGCTGCCAAACCCTGAAGCACAACAAACCCTTCCCCATCAAGAAATCCCCAAGTTAATGCAACAATAGGCATAACATAGGTTACAGATGAAGCAAATACAGGTGTTGCTATTTTAATAAGCTTATTAAATAACACTTTAGCCAAGGCTGTACCGAAAAAAGACAGAATAAATACATATAGTAAAGCCATTTTAAGCTCAGAATGTTGCAAACTTGAACTTCTAAAAAAACCAGTTAATACTAATACTATTAAAGCAGGAATAACTATTACCACATAATTTCCTGTTGCAATAGTTATCGGTTTTAAATGTTGTAAATACCGCTTTATAATATTTACATTAAACGCATACATTACGGTTGCCAAAACTATAAAACCTGCATATAAATAGTTTTGATGCGGATTTAAATCTGCGCCTTCCATTACCAACAATGCCGTACCTAAAAACCCTAAAACAACACCTAAAACCTGCCGTTTTGTTGAAGCTATTTGAAAAACAGCAAATCCAACTAAAACAGTTTGTAATGGCACTAAAGAATTTAGAATAGATGCTATAGCACTATCTATTTCTGTCTCTGCAATAGCAAACAAGAAAGCAGGAAGGAACGATCCAAAAACACCAGATAATGCTATCCATTTCCAAGCCGTTTTATCAATGGTTTTCACATGTTTAAATCCCACAGTAAACAATATAATAGTTGTAAAAATGGTTCTTAAAGCACCTAACTGAAATGCCGACACCCCTAAAAGAGCTTTTTTCATTAATATAAAGGAACTACCCCATATTAATGATAACACAAATAGATAAACCCACTTTGTAGTATTTTCACTCATAAACTGTTTCTAAGTCTACAAAAATGAAACTTTTAACATGAAAAATCACATTAATTACTAAATTTGTTCACCTTATAACATTCCAAACTCATGAAACATTTTAAATTCCTTTTTACCCTAGCATTAGTTTCTGTTTTAGCATTTTCTTGTAAAAACAAAACTGCTGAACCAGAAATAAAAACCGTTGAAATAGCAGCACCAAAAGAAGCTGCTTCTAAAACTATAGATCCTAATGCGACCTATGCTAAAGCAGAATTCACTATTGAAGGGATGACGTGCCAAATTGGATGCGCAAATACAATACAAAACAAATTATCTAAACTTGACGGGATTAAATCTGCAACGGTAAATTTCGATACTAAATTAGCAAGCGTAGAATATGATGTTGCAAAAGTAAACGCAACAACTCTAGAAGAAACTGTAGCCAAAGCAGGAGATATGTACACTGTAAAAGACATGAAAACAGTTGAATAATTCAATACGACTAACACAGATAAAGATAAAGCAGAATCTTCTAAAAAAATGACTTGCAAAGGTAATTGTGGAGGTGAATGTAATGGAGATTGCGAAACAAAATCTAAAGGTATTGCTATGTTGTGTTCTGGAGATGGAACAGAAGAATGTTGCACAACTAAAAAAGCATAACCCTTAAACAAGGATATAAATTAATATAAAAGCATCTCTTTCGAGATGCTTTTATATTTTACATGCCATTTTATCTCATCATTATATTTAACTAGACGTGTAATAAAATATCTCTTTTTTAATTTTTAATTTGCGTTACCGTTACATGTTGTTTTAATGTATGAACCACTGGCCCAAACTGATTAAAAATAGCGACATCGGCAGCATCTAACCCATAGCCCACAGACACATACCCTCCTTTTACCCCTGTTTGAGTGGCATCAAAAACATACCAACGTCCACCAACATAAGCTTCAAACCACGCATGCATATCCATAGGTTTTAAATTATGCAAATACCCCACCACCATACGCGCAGGAATACTTAAACTTCTGCATAATGCGATTCCTAAATGAGCTAAATCTCTGCAAACTCCTGACCCTTTCTGATTTACTTCTATAGCCGAAGTTGGATAAACACTACTTCCTGGAATATAACTAATTGTATAGCGTAACCAATCTTCTATAGCCTGCACTTGCTGATACCCTGGTATTTTATTAACTGTAATTGTATTAGCCAAATCATTAAAGCGATCGGACTCACAGTATCTACTTGGCAGCAAATAACAAAGGACGTCGTTTGGCAAATGTTGTATTTCTACAAAAGGCGCACCAAAATTTACATCAACAAATTCGGAAGTTTTTACATCTGAAGTCGTATAAATAGTTAACTCTCCTTTTGGAGCAACGAATCTTTGACACAGATTCCCGTAGCCATCTGTAAATTCAATAATAGACATATTGGGAGCTATTTTAAATTCATCACGTTCAATCCACTGCTCCGCACCGCTACGAGGTCGTAACATTACAATAAAAGGCGTTGGACTTTCTACATCGAATGCAAAATCACAACTAACACGTAACCACATAAGCGAATTCTATAAAAAACAATTTTCATCATCAAAAATTGACAACTATTAAATATAGAGGATTATCACTAAAAATGTATTAAGTAATTTGTTTTAATTGATGTATAAATTTGATTAAACCACAATAAAACAGAAGCTTTAAACAGATACTTATTTTCAAGCACACAAAAAACACAACAAACTGGTAATCAGCAAAAAAAAGCATCTCTTTCGAAATGCTTTAATATTACAGTATTTATATGCAATTTAACTACGTTAAATGTGCTTTAAAAAAAGCTATTGTTCTATTCCATGAAAGTGTTGCTGCAGCTTCATCATACCGTGGTGTTGTATTATTATGAAAACCGTGATTAACTTCTGGATACACAAAGGCCTCATAATGTTTATTATTAGCCTGCAAAGCCGCTTCATAATCTGGCCAACCAGCATTTACACGAGTATCTAATGCCGCATAATGCAACATTAGTGGTGCGTTAATTTCTGCGGTTTCTTCGGCAGTAGGCTGACTTCCATAATAAGGCACAGCTGCTCCTAAATCCGGTACTCTTACAGCCATCATATTTGAGATCCATCCGCCAAAACAAAAGCCTACAACCCCTATTTCACCCGTACAATCTTTATGATTTTTTAAATAGGTAAACGCAGCTATAAAGTCTTCAAGCATTTCATCTCTATCTCGTTTTTTCTGTAATGCTCTTCCGTCGTCGTCGTTTCCGGGATAGCCACCTAACGGCGTCAATGCATCTGGAGCAATAGAAATAAAACCTTCTAAAGCGGCACGTCTTCCAACATCTTCTATATAAGGATTTAATCCACGATTTTCATGAACAACAATTATTCCTGGTAATTTCCCAGAAGTTGACTGAGGTTTAGAGAGCAGAGCTTTAATTCCGCCTCCACCTCTAGGCGAATTGTAAGTAATATATTTAGAATCTAATCGCTCGTCATCTTTAGCGACTAAAAGCGTATCTACATAATTAGGCGAAATAAAGCTAAGCAAAGACGACAGGGTAACACCACCCACAGCGTAGAGCGAGAGTTTCTTTAAGAATTGGCGTCTTTCAATTTTATTATGAGCGTAGTCGTCATATAAATCAAACACCTCTTGACTTATATCTTCTTTCTTTAGTTTTTTCATTCCATTAAATTAATAATTTTTTTTGAAATAAATTATATTGATCAACTCCTCTTTTATAGCTGAAGCATAATAAATATAATTTAAATTGTAATGATTCATTAGGCATGATTAGAAAAAAAGTAGCTATACCATAATATCTACAAGTTTATATGATTCACTTAACCGAATAATTTTACTTTTATATTATTTTGAATTTAGTCATCTTACAACTACCCAACATCAACAATACCAAAACTATATTTTGAATGTTTTCATCAAGATACTTAAAGAACGTTATAGATAAGCATAACTAGAGACTAAGTGAATAAAAAAAGCATCTCGATCGAGATGCTTTTGATTTTATAAAAAATAAAAACTGATTTTATTTCCAAGATACAGATTCCATAATCTGCCTAATATCCTTCTCAAGATATTTTGCTGCCGGCAAAATAGAATCGTAATTGGGTTTAGCATAGAAATATAGTGACCCTGTTAAAAAGTGTTTTACACTATCGGTCACATAAAACTGAGACTGAGAAGCGGCATTCCCTCCTACTTCGTAAAACATTCCGTACACTTTACGCTCGTCGTTTATATAAACTTGCTCAACAATTTCGTCGGCTTTTATAGTATGCTTTTGTGTAAAGTTTTGTGCGTCTTTAATAAACTCCATTAAGTGTTTAGAGTCTTCATTAATATTCTTATACGTTAAGAATATGGTTCCTTTTAAGTTAGAATATTCAATATTTACACCATAATTATCTTGGCCGCCCATTTTTTTAACCCCAACTTGAGAGGCTAATTTATTCTTATCAAACGTGAAAGGAACTTCTAAATTAGCTTTTTCATAATTTGCTTCCGGATAACTCAGTCTTAAATATGCATTGGGTTTTGGTGTAGGATCGTCTGCACATGCTATTACAGAAATTAAGAATAAAAGAATAAGCGTATTTTGAATGTATTTTAACATATTATAAGATGGTAACTTTTACGCGTTTAATGCGTTTTTTATCTAAAGCTTCGACTGTAAACTTATAGTTTTCAAAATTAATTTTCGCTCCTAATTTCGGAAAATTTCCAGAATGTTCTAACACAAAACCTGCAATAGTCTCTGCTTCACCTTTTTTCTGTTCAAAATTAGAATCATCTTCAATTTTAATAATCTTATAAAAATCTTTTAATGGTGTTTTGCCTTCAAACACAAAATTACGATCGTCTAATTTAGAATAGACCAAATCTTCATCGTCAAACTCATCACTAATTTCGCCTACAATTTCTTCTATAATATCTTCTAAAGAAATTAATCCAGATGTACCACCATACTCATCTACAACAACTGCTAAATGGACTTTTTTCTCTTGAAATTCCCCCATTAAATCATCTAGTTTCTTATTCTCTGGAACAAAAAAGGGCTCGCGAATTAAGCTTTTCCAATCAAATTGTTTTCTGTCTACATAAGGGAGCAAATCTTTAACGTAAAGAATCCCTTTTATGTTATCTATATTATCTTCATAAACTGGGATTCTAGAATACCCATTTGCTACTATTTCTGGAATAATCTCTGTGTATTTTAAATCGGCGTTAAGAGCAAATATATCTATACGCGGGCGCATAACCTGCTTGGTATCTGTGTTTCCAAAAGACACAATACCTTGTAAAATTTTTTGTTCTTCTTTTGAAGTATCTTCTTCGCTAGTTAGCTCTAAAGCTTGAGATAACTGATCGATACTTAAATTAGATTTTTGTTTCCCTAATTTATTATGAATACTTAAAGTAATACTTCGCATAGGCAAACTTAATGGCGAAAATAGCACATCCATAACTTGCAATGGCACAGCCATAAAGGTTGCAAATTTTAATTTATTTCTGCTAGCATATACTTTAGGTAAGATCTCTCCAAATAAAAGAATAAGAAATGTTACTAATACTACTTCTAGGATAAAGCGTAGCACTTCTGAGGTAATGGTGTGAAATACAAAATCACCTAAATAAGCAAAGAGAATAACAATACCTATGTTTATAAAATTATTAGCAACAAGAATAGTTGCTAGCAATTTTTTAGGACGTTCTAAAAGCTTAGTAATAATTTGAATGGCTTTAGAATTTTGCTCTACACCTTCATCGATATCTGTAACTGTAAGGGAAAACAAGGCTACTTCTGCGCCAGAAATAAGTGCTGAACAGATAAGTAAAACACATAAAAGTACAATACCCATTATTAATGGGATATTTATTGTAGAAATTAGAGCTAATAAACTCGAGGGGTCAGGGTCCAATTGGAATAAATTTAGTTAAACAATTAAAACGGTAAATCGTCATCTGCACTAGGCGAGTTCTGATTTGTTATAGGTTTAGTTTCTGTAGGTTTAGCTTCTTGCGAGCTGTGTTGTGCATTTGCTAAACTCTCTTTTTTAGTTGTTAAAAAGGTAAAATCTGTGCATTGTATTTCTGTAGCGTAACGCTCTTGTCCAGATTCGTCTTGCCATTTTCTAGTTTTAAGACGTCCTTCAACATAAATTTTATCGCCTTTACTTAAATACTTTTCACAAATTTCTGCGCCTTTATTTCTCACTACAATATTATGCCATTCTGTATTAGTTACACGTTCGTTAGTTTGCTTACTCATATAGGTTTCATTGGTTGCAAGAGGAAACCGTCCAACACAACCACCGCCTTCAAAGTAGTGCATCTTAACATCATCTCCTAAATGCCCTATAAGCATTACTTTATTTAACGTACCTGCCATAATTTATTGTTTTATGAACTGCAAAATTACACTTTGTAGTTCAACTTTTTTAAAATTAACAAAAAAATTATGAGATATAATCATCTGAGGCTAAAAATTAAAGGCTTCAATAAAATTTCCAATTAAAATAGGCACAGGAAAATCTTCTAGTGCTGCAATAGGTGTTCCTTCTTTAATGTTGCTATCTAAATCTACAATCCAAAATTTTGTATATAAATGCTGATGAGATAATTTATGAACAATCTCGTCCTTATTATATAGGGACAACTCATAAGTTTGTTCTTTTATAATATCCAAATCCTTTAACTCTAGCTCCAATTGCTTTTGGGTTAATGGTTTGTTAGACTCTATTAATGGAAATTGATATAAATTCTGCCAAATCCCTTTACCCTGTCGCTGTTCTAATACTGTAGTATGATTAGGAGTTAAAAATACTAAAAAATTAAAATACTTTTTAGAAACTTTAGCCGCCTTAATCTTTACAGGCAATTCTGAAATCACATGTTTTCCAAAAGCATAACAGCTAGACACAAATGGACATACTGTACAATCTGGGCTTTTGGGCTTACATTGCACAGCTCCAAACTCCATAACCGCCTGGTTAAAGGTTGCAGGATCTTTTTTATCTATTAATTCTTGAGCTAGTGCCTTAAACTCTTTATCCCCTTTAGACGAGTTTATAGGCGTATCTATACCAAAGTAACGCGATAAGACTCTATATACATTACCATCTACCACGGCTGTGACTTCATTATAACAAATAGAAGCTATAGCGCTGGCTGTATAATCTCCAACACCTTTTAATTTTAACAACTCTTTATATGTATCAGGAAATACGCCATCTAATTCATTTACAACATATTTTGCTGCAAAATGAAGATTTCTAGCACGCGAATAATACCCTAAACCTTGCCAAAGTTTTAAAACTTCTGCTTCATTTGCGTTTGCTAGATCGAAAACAGTAGGAAATGTCGTAACAAAATTTTCATAATATGGTAACCCTTGCTTAATCTGAGTTTGTTGTAAAATAATTTCTGATAGCCATATATAATAAGGATTAGTTGTCTGTCTCCAAGGGAGTTGACGCTTATTCACTGAATACCAATCTGTTAAAGTTTTACTAAAAGACATATCTAAAAATTAGGTTCGACAAAAATAATCGTTTATAATCTTAAATTTTAATGAATTAGGTTTGAAATATTGAATATTAAATGACTATATTTGCATCCCTTTATAATTAATTGATAACTTTAATACATAATAAATAATGACTAAGGCTGATTTAGTAGCGAAAATTTCTGAGAAATTAGGAATCGAGAAAGGTGACGTACAGGCAACTGTAGAAACTTTCATGGAAGAAGTAAAGACATCATTAGAAGCTGGCGATAATGTATATTTAAGAGGATTTGGTAGTTTTATCATTAAAACTCGTGCTGAAAAAACAGGTAGAAATATTTCTAAAAATACCACTATCAAGATACCGGCTCACAACATTCCTGCATTTAAACCTGCAAAAGTATTTGTAGAAGGTGTAAAAACTAATGTAGACGTTAAAGAATAACAAGAAACTTAATATTAACTAAAAAAAAACAGATCTATGCCAAGTGGTAAGAAACGTAAAAGACATAAGGTAGCGACGCATAAGCGCAAGAAACGTAGACGCGCTAATCGTCACAAAAAGAAAAAATAATCCCAAAAAGTAGTTTTATAACTACTTTTTTGGTTTTTAATTAAATTGTTCTTTGACATGAGTTTCTATGCGCTATACCTTACGCAACAAAATAGAGACTCCACAGCTTAAAATCCTGTGAAAAAATAATGTATAATCCATCTGTACAGTTTGGTTATAAGCATAAGTTAAACGCTAATTAGTACACTACTTTTTAGCTTTTAACTTATAACTTTATGCTTAAAAGTATGGATAAAAATTAACGAAATGGATAAAGAATTGATCGTAAGATCTGGTCCCCAACATGTTGATTTTGCCTTATTAAAAGATGGAAAACTTATTGAATTACATAAAGACGAAGGAGGTAACAATTTTTCTGTTGGTGACGTGTTTATCGCCAAAATAAGAAAAACTGTTCCTGGACTAAATGCTGCCTTTGTAAATGTTGGCTACGAAAAAGACGCCTTTTTACATTATCACGACCTAGGTCCTAAACTCCCTTCCCTTTTAAAATTCACAAAACGTGTAAGCACAGGTAAACTAAACGATTTCTTTTTAAAAGATTTCCCGTTTGAAAAAGAGATTGATAAAAATGGAAGCATCGTAGATGTCCTAAAATCTAATCAATCCCTACTTGTACAAATTGTAAAAGAACCAATATCTACAAAAGGCCCAAGAATAAGCTCTGAGCTATCTATTGCTGGTAGATATATTGTATTAGTTCCTTTTTCTGATCGCATTTCAATTTCTCAAAAAATTGAAGACAAAGACGAAAAAGACCGATTAAAACGACTGGTTAAAAGTATTACGCCCCTAGGGTTTGGTATTATTGTACGTACAGTAGCAGAAGGCAAGAAAGTTGCCGAATTAGATAAAGATTTACAAAATTTACTTGGTCGTTGGACTGCAATGTGTAAAAAACTACACAAAGCACATCACCCGAGTAAAGTATTAGGAGAATTAAACAAAGCCTCGTCTATTTTACGAGATATTTTTAATGACACTTTTACTAGTATTCAAGTAGATGATGAAGAACTTTATCACCAAATTAAAGATTATGTGCAACTTATCGCACCTAATAAAGAATCTATTGTAAAATTGTATCAGTCTAATGTTCCTATATTTGAAAAATTTGGAGTAGAAAGACAAATCAAAACGTCGTTTGGAAAAACGGTTTCTATGGCAAAGGGTGCCTATTTGGTAGTAGAACATACCGAAGCCCTTCATGTTATAGATGTTAACAGTGGTAATCGCTCTAACAAGGCCAATTCTCAAGAAGACACAGCATTAGAAGTAAATATGATTGCTGCCCAAGAAATAGCGAGACAACTTCGATTACGCGATATGGGAGGCATTATTGTTATCGATTTTATAGATATGACCAATGCTGAAAACAGAAAAACGCTCTTCAACTACCTTCGTGATGAAATGAAGGATGATAGAGCGAAACACAAAATATTACCTCCAAGTAAATTTGGATTGATACAAATTACAAGACAACGTGTTCGCCCAGAAATGAACATAAAAACCCGTGAAGATAATCCTAACGGAGTACAAGGCGAAGAAGTTGAAGCACCAATTATATTGGTACAAAAAATAACTCAAGAACTTGAGCGATTATTAAAAAAAGACTATAAAAAGTTGGTTTTAAACACACATCCTTTTATAGCAGCCTTTTTAACAAAAGGCTTTCCATCAGTACGTTCAAAATGGTTTATTGAACACAAAAAATGGGTAAAAATTATGCCCAGAGATGCTTACACATATTTAGAATACCATTTTTTTGATAAAGATGGTAATCAAATCAACTAATAAAAAAGCCTTACTTTAAATAAAGTAAGGCTTTTTTTGTACAAAAATTTTAGAATAATCAACTTTAAAATTAAAGTCTATGGTCAACGTATAATAATTAAGTTGCTGGATTAGGAATCTCTTCATGTACTTTATTAATTTCAGCAATAATTTCTTCACTTAAATTAACATGAATACTATCTATATTTTCTTTTAACTGCTCTAATTTAGACGCTCCAATAATATTACTAGTTACAAAAGGTTGTTGCGTTACAAAAGCTAACGACATTTGAGCTAAACTTAAATCAAAATCTTGTGCTATTTTTAAATATTGGGTAGTTGCTTTAGTACAGTTTACACTACTGTATCTAGAAAAACGTGGAAAAAGGTTTAATCTAGAGTCTGCTCCTGCCAATCCTTCTACATATTTACCAGATAACACCCCAAAGGCCATTGGCGAATACGCCAATAACCCTAAACCTTCACGCATAGAGATTTCGGCTAAATCACTTTCAAAACCCCTATTAATTAAAGAATAAGCATTTTGTATAGTTACCATTCGAGGCTTGTTGTTGTATTTAGACTCTTCTATATAACGCATAGCTCCCCAAGCCTTTTCATTAGAAATACCAATATTTCTAATTTTTCCAGCTTTAATTGCTTTATCTAAACTGTGCAGTACTTCATTAAAATTATCTGTCCACGGATCGTCAGGATTGTGTTTATAATCCCGTGTTCCAAAAAAATTAGATTGACGTTCTGGCCAATGTAATTGAAACAAGTCTAAATAGTCTGTTTGCAAACGTTTCAAACTTTGTGTTATAGCATCTTCTATGGCTTCTGGAGAGAATCCATTGGTTCTAATATGTGCAGTATAATCACCTGGACCAGCAATTTTAGATCCCAAAACGATATCATTCCGTTTTCCTGTCTTTTTCAACCATTTTCCAATAATGCGTTCTGTTTCTGCATAGGTTTCTTTTTGAGCGGGTACAGGATACATTTCGGCAGTATCAAAGAAATTAACACCGTGTTCTACAGCATAATCCATTTGCTTAAAACTTTCTTCTTCAGTGTTTTGATTTCCAAATGTCATTGTACCTAAGCAAATTTTACTCACCTTAATATTTGTATGTGGTAATGTCGTGTACTTCATGTTTGTCTTGTTAAGTATTATTTTGGTTCGCAGCAGCAGCTTGTAAAGTCTGCATAATTTTAGCACTCTCTTCCATCTTACCTTGATCGCGATATATTAATGCCAACAAATATTGATAATCTGGATTATCAGGCTGTAATTTTAAAGCCATATTAATATATTTCTCGGCTGCTGAAAATGCTTTATTTTGATAATAATAGGTAGATAAATTGTACATAGATCGAGTATCTTTAGGATCTATCTTAATCGCTGTTTTTAAGTCTGAAACAGCCAAATCGTAATTCTGTAATTCAAAATATAAAAGGGCTCTTAAATAATATGCTCTACCCTCTTTAGGCGATTTCTCTATCCATATATTTAAAATATTTAATGCAGATGCTGAATCTCCTTGTAAACTATATGCGGTAGCTAAATTAGAGTATACAGGTAATAGTAAACTATCTTTTTTTAGAGCTAATTCGTAATTTTTAATTGCATTTGTTATGTCATTATTTTGAAGATAATAATCTCCCAGCTGTAAGCGTCCTGTAGAAAAATCTGCATTTGTAAACAACATAGTTTCTAATTCATGTTTTGCTTTACTTAATGCTGACTGATTTACTGCAGTAAGAATTTGTGCATCTACCCCTGTTAATAGTTGCATAGCACCTATTCTAACCAAACGTGTCGTATCAGATAAGTATTTAGAAGCTATAGATACACGATCTTGCGGACTTATAGTTCTAAACTTTTGTAACGCACTATAGCGCACCATGGCAGAAGGATCGTCTAAGCTTTTTAAAATGGCTTCATATTGCTTACTTGTTGTAATATTTAAGTTAGAAATAACCGTTGATCTGGCAATTGCTGGGTAATTTAAGTTATTAATAAAGGCATCTAAACTAGAGCGTTCTTCACTTGTAATATTAGGCTTATTACTAAGTAATAAATGGTCTGAGTAATGATCTGATCGTTCTGGACCATACCATTCTACAACTTGATCTGCTGCCCATTGGTCTGATTTATCTTGGTGACATTGAGTACATGCATTGGGTGTACCATACGTTACACTTTGATCTGGACGCGGCACTCTAAAACTATGATCACGTCTAAAATCGTTCCCCATATACACAGCTCCCGTCATGTGACAGTTTATACATTGTGCTCCATCTGTATCTTGAGCATGAAAATGATGTGAAGGTTTATCGTAACTAGGAGCGTGACATTGTAAACACAATCTATTATCTTGAAACTTAACTTTTAAAGTATGTGGATCGTGACAATCTGAACATTTAACACCATCGTGATACATTTTACTTTGAAGAAACGAACCATAAACATAATCTTCATCTTCAATTTGTCCGTCGCCATGATATAAATCATTAGTAATATTTTGAAGCATATATTGATCTTCAAACGCTGTGCCTGGCACCATTTTTTCAGTTAAACGAGCACGTCTAGCATGACATGGTGCACACATATTCATTTGACTTAATTGAGAATTGCCTGGAATTATATAGGTATTTTCCGTATGTATACTATCCTGAACATGTTCTGCCCAAAACACATGTTGCTCTGCAGGACCGTGGCAACTCTCGCAACTTACATTAATAACAGAATAGGTTGTATTAAATGCATCTGTGTCTACATCGTAATTTTTTTCTAAATTAGTAGAGTGACATTCTGCACACATTGTATTCCAATTCTGTGCTGTTTCAGTCCAGTGTAACCAATCGTGCGGATCTATTTCATCGCCATTATATTGATGAAACCATTTATGTTTTTCAGAATCCCAAGTTACCCGTAAAACTTGTTTTCTCCCTTTATCAAAATCAATTAAATATTGTTGTAATGGTCGTACTCCAAAAGCATAAGAAATTTCGTAATCTACTTCACTTCCATCTATTTCTTTGACATGTACCATGAACTTACCATCATCAGACTTTGTAAAATGATAAGACACCCCATCAATAATAGTTTTTACATTATTAAAATCTCCTAAGATTGTAGAGTCATTAGCTACTTGCATAGCTAAATCGTGATCGGACCCTTTCCAATCTTCATATACACCTTTATGGCAAGACATACATTGAGAGTCTCCTACAAAACCGTCCCTATGTTGTGATTTAAAATCTTCTATAGCAACATAATCTGATTGTTTAGTTTTAGAATTACAACTTGCAAGTACTACTAAACAAACAACCCAAAACAAATGCTTCATACGCCTTAAAACTGTAGAATTAACTTATGCTACTAAGTTAAAATTAATTTTTTCGTTATAGAAAAAAAGAACCGCTAAATATATCTAGTTTTTATAAAATTACTAAATATAATTAGCGGTTATAATATGTGGTTTAATGTATTAAATCTCGTTTAAAAGCTTAGATATTTCATCTAATTTAGGTGTTAAAATCACTTCAATTCTGCGGTTTTTTGCACGTCCCTCGGCGGTTGAGTTTGAAGCAATTGGCGCAAATTCACCACGCCCAGCTGCAGTTAAATTTTCTGGATTGATGGCACTATTTTCTCTTAAAATATTTACTATCGCTGTAGCACGTTTAGTAGATAAATCCCAGTTTCCAGATAATTGTCCACTACCTTTATAAGGTACATTATCTGTATGCCCTTCAATTAATACCGCAATATCTGGATTTTCAGACAGAACTGTACCTAATTGATTAACGGCTCTTCGTCCCTCCGTTCCAACAGCCCAGCTTCCAGAACCAAACAACAATTTGTTTTCCATAGATATATATACCTTACCATTGCGTTGCTCTACAGTTAAACCTTTGCCTTCAAAATCTGTTAAAGCTCTAGAAATAGCATCTTTTAAAGCATGCATGCTCGCATCTTTTTGAGCGATAACACGTTCTAATTCTGCTACACGTTGTGATCGTGATTGTAATTCTTTCTTTAACTCTTCTAATCTTGTGTTTTCTGCTGCAAGTGCTTGTTCTTTAGCTTCTAATTGCGCTAATAATTCTCTATTTTGCTGAACATTTTTAGCTATAGATGCCGAACTATTTTTCTCTAAAGCATCATAAGAGGTTTGTAAATTATCGTAATTGGATTTTAAAGCATTATAGTCGTTTTCTAATTTATCACGTTTAGCCGAAGTATCTTCATAATCTTTCTTTAATGCACTTAACTCGGTCTCTAATTGCGAAATTTTAGCAGACATATCTGCATTTTCATCCATTAAAGATTTATTTTCTTCCTTTAATGTATTATGCCTAGCCTCTAAATCTTTATACACTCCTGGAGCAACGCAAGAGGTTGCTATAACTATAAGTAATGCTGAAAAAACTACTTTAAAATTCATATAAATAAAATATTGAGTTACTTTGTTTGTTATGCGATATCGACCAAAATTGGGCAATGATCACTATGTTTTGCTTCGGGTAAAATTACGGCACGCTTTAAACGACTTTCTAACGGAATTGCTACTAAACAATAATCTATACGCCATCCTTTATTATTATTTCTTGCATTTGCTCTATAACTCCACCAACTGTAATGGTGAGGCTCTTTGTTAAAATATCGAAACGAGTCAATAAACCCACTATCCATAAATGTACCAATCCACTCACGCTCTACGGGTAAAAAACCAGACACATTTTTATTTCTTACAGGATCATGAATATCTATAGCCTCATGACAAATATTGTAATCGCCGCAAATCACTAAATTTGGCAAATCTTGTTTCAAGGCTGTAATGTAATCCTGAAACAAACTCATATATTCAAATTTATGCTCTAAACGCGCTAAATTAGTTCCAGAAGGCAAGTATAAACTCATTACAGACACATCGTCAAAATCGGCTCTAATATTACGCCCTTCAAAATCCATAGAATCAATTCCCGTGCCATATTCTACATGGTTTGGTTTGATTTTACTTAAAATAGCAACGCCACTATACCCTTTCTTTTGCGCACTATACCAATAAGTATACGGGTAACCCGCTTCTGTAAAAATATCTAAATCTAATTGATCTTCATTAGCTTTAATTTCTTGCAAACAAATAACATCTGGATCTGCACTTTTTAACCAATCTAAGAATCCCTTTTTAAGGGCGGCACGAATACCATTAACGTTGTAAGAAATTATCTTCATATTTGTTTTTTTAATGCACCACGTCTCAATATTTACAAGCAATTTGCGTTAATTAAATCTGGTGCGCTTATTTATTCTAGAATTTCAGCTAAAATAAATAATGCGTTACTTTTACACTATTAATTTAAAGACCTTTTAACACATTTTACTCTAATTATACTTTAGAGCTTATGTTGTTATGTTACTAGATGAAATTTATAATCGCCTTACTATTTTTTTGTAGCAGCCTTTGTGTTTTTTCACAAGAGCCGCTATCTAATTACAGAACAAAAAAGATGGCTGTTTCAGATAGTATTTTAATAGATAGTGTAAGTATAAACCCCAGTTGGTTTACACTAAAAACAACTGCAAACACGGTTATAGACACAAGTTTGTATACTATAAATTTTCCAAAAGCATTATTAACATTCAAAAAACCAATACATGCAGATTCTATTCAAATATCGTATTTAAAATTCCCTGATTTTATAACAAAAACGTATAGACAGCTAGACGAAAGCATTATATTAGATAACGTAAATAATCAACAAAAATTATATAAGCTTTCCCAACCCAAAAGCACATCAAGTTATATTCCATTTGACGGACTATCTACATCGGGAAGTATCTCGCGTGGTGTTACAGTTGGTAACAACCAAAACTCGGTTTTAAACAGCGAATTAGACCTACAAATTACAGGGAAATTGAATGAAAAAATTTCTTTAAGAGCCTCTATACAAGATGCAAATATTCCGTTACAAGAAAGTGGATACTCACAACGATTAGATGAATTTGATCAAGTATTCATTGAAATTTTTAGCAATACTTGGAACATTCGTGCCGGAGATGTAGACCTAGAAAACACAAAAACCTATTATGCTAATTTTAGTAAGCGTGTACAGGGATTATCATTAAACGCTACATTAAATCATGAGCATGCCAAAACAGATATTTTTGCAGCGGGAGCAGTTGTACGCGGACAGTTTACACGAAGTACTTTTACTGCCGAAGAAGGAAATCAAGGGCCTTACAAATTAAACGGTCCTAATGACGAGCTCTATGTGCTTATAGTCTCTGGTAGCGAAACCGTATATGTAAATGGAATTGCTTTAGAACGGGGTGAAAATAACGACTACATTATAGATTATAACGCCGGAGAAATTATTTTTAACTCTACTTTTCCAGTAACATCAGAAATGCGTGTTACTGTAGATTTTCAATACAGTGAACTTAATTATTCTAGAATTATTGGCTATGGAGGTGGCCGTTACAGCACTGAAAAGTTTAACATTGGTGCTTCTGTTTATTTTGAAAGTGATTCTAAAAACAATCCGGTACAACAAAATTTATCAACCGATCAGGTCCAGATTTTATCTGAAGCAGGAGATGACACAACTAAAATGATTGTCTCCTCAGAAACTGCAGAAACCTATAGCGAAAATAGAATTTTATATAAAAAAGAAACTTTAAACGGAACGGTAATTTATGTATTTTCTAACAATCCAGAAGACGAGCTTTACAGCGTTACCTTTAGTAATGTAGGCGATAATCTTGGCGATTACGTTTTAAGCAGTATCAATGCCATTAATGATATTTATGAATATATATCTCCAATTAACGGTATCTCTCAAGGCAACTATGCACCAATAACACAGTTAGTGGCCCCTTCTAAATTACAACTAGCAGTAGTAAACGGAACGTATAAACCGACTTCCAAAACAAATATTTATTTTGAGGGCGCTGGTAGTATTAACGACTTAAACTTGTTTTCTGATTTAGACGATGAGGATAATAATGGCTTTGCTGGAAAATTAAAATTTACCCAGAATATAATACAGCAAACGGACCGTTGGAATTTAGATGCATATGCAGACTTTGATTATATAGAAGATAATTTTGAAACGATAGAAACCCTTTACAATGCTGAGTTTGATAGGGATTGGAATATAGAAACCACGTCCGGAAATCAGAATTTATTAATTGGCGGGTTGGAACTTAAAAAACCTGAAGTTCTCACGTTTAAATATCAATTTGAACATTTAAGTTATCATGAAAATTTTAACGGGAACAGACATGTTGCTAGTGGTCTCTTAAAATTAAATAGATTTCTATTTTATACAAATTCTAGTTATTTAAATTCTAAATCAGACACAGAAACCTCAACATTTTTACGCTCGTCTAACACCGCAACTTATAGTTTTAATAACGCTTGGGTTGGAACAAAATTGGCTACCGAAGATAATCAGCAAAAAGACATAACCACAGATTCTTATTTAGAAGATAGCCAGAAATTTAAAAGCTATGAAGTTTTTACAGGCATTGGTGACAGTTTAAATTTATTTGCAGAAGTAGGTTTTAAACATCGTGTAAACGACAGTATTAGAAACAACAACTTACAACATGTAAACACTTCAAAAACAATTTATTTAGACTCTAGGTTAATCCAAAATGCAAATACCAATTTATCGCTCTATGTAAATTATAGAACTTTAGATAATGTAGACGATGATAATGAAAACTCTTTAAACTCCCGATTAATTTATAGTCAAGGATTTTTCAAGCAAATGATTCAATGGAATACTGTTTTTGAAACCAATTCAGGAACTTTGGCTGAGCAAGAATTTACGTATGTAGAAGTAGAAGCAGGACAAGGATCTTACACTTGGATTGATTATAACGAAAATGGAATTCAGGAATTAGAAGAGTTTGAAATTGCCCAATTTCAGGATGAAGGTAAATATTTACGGGTATTGCTACCTAACCAAGTTTACTTAAAAACACACCAAAACAGATTTAGTCAAACCCTTACATTAAATCCGCAACAATGGGTAAATTCAGATCATAAATCTAAGACTATTCTCTCTAAATTTTATAATCAAACAGCTTATTTAATAGATAGTAAAACTGAACGCAACGGCAATAACTTTCAGATTAACCCATTTAAATCGGATGATGAGCAACAATTAGGACTACAATTAAACCTACGTAATGTATTAACATTTAATCGCGGTAAACAACATTACACAACATCTTACACTTATTTAAAGAATAAGGTTAAAACAATTTCTACAATTGGTTATACCGCAAATAATATTAAAAGTCATCAATTAAACTTCAATCATAAATTTGCCCAAAATTGGTTAGTTACATATTTAAGTAGCTTAAGCAATACAGAAAGTATCAGCGAAAATTATGTAAGCAAAAATTATAATATTGACGAGTCTGTATTTAACCCGAAATTGACGTATTTATTAAATGAAAATACTCGGTTTGAAGTGTTTTATCAATACACCTCTAAAGAGAACACTATAGATAGTTTTGAAACTTTAAAACAACAAAAATATGGGACTTCATTTTCCATATCTAATGTTCAACAATCTGCTATTAGTGGCGAGTTTAATTATTTTTCAAATTTATATTCTGGAGATTCAAATACTCCTGTAGCTTATGAGATGCTCGAAGGATTACAAGCTGGAAAAAACTTTACTTGGTCGTTATTAGTTCAGAAAAAAATAACAAAATTCTTAGATTTAAACCTCTCGTATTTTGGAAGAAAAACTGCAACTAGTAATACTATACATACTGGAAATATTCAGCTAAAAGCCTATTTCTAAATCTCTTAAAATGTGTTTTTAAAAGAAAAAAAGCCTAAATATCTTCATATTTAGGCTTATAAGTTCAATAAATTTGGGTGTTTGTAAATACCATAACAAAAATTGTAATTTATAATAAAACTGGTTATCTACAATCTATGGTACAAATATAAATTATATTTATTTTAAATTATTGCGGAAAAACCGTACTTATTGAATAAAATTATAGAAGTAAGAATGTAACCTTTTTATTCATTGAAAAATTAAAAGATATTTTATCAATTATTGGCTTAATAGACAAAACGTAGGTTTGTGCTTAATTTATATGTACTAGAAAAAAGGTACTATTTTTTTCACAGTAGTATTTTTCTTATTCCATTTTCGGCATTTGTTGTTGCCATAAATTATAATAATGTCCTTTTTCAGCATATAATTTTTTATGATTTCCTTGTTCTAAAACTTCTCCTTTCTGCAATACTACAATATCATCAGCATTAATAACCGTGCTTAATCTATGGGCTATAAGGATAATTGTCTTGTTTTCTTGACGCAATTTTTCTACCGCTTTTTGAATATAATTTTCTGAAGTAGAATCTAAAGAAGATGTTGCCTCATCTAAAACCAAGACTTCTGGTTTTTTATACAAAGCTCTTGCAATGGCTATTCGTTGTTTTTGTCCCCCAGAAAGAGTTGCTCCGTTTTCTCCAAGATACGTATTAAATCCGTTAGGCAAACTTTCTAAAAACTCTAAAATACCAATCGACTTACAAATGTCTATAATTAACTCCATATTTGGTGCAAAATCTCCAACAGCAATATTATCAATTACATTTCCTGCAAATAAATCTATTTTTTGAGGCACAACACTTACCAATTCTCGTAAACTTTCGTGCTGAATATACTTTAAATCTAAATTTCCAATTGTAATGTGACCTTTCTGTATAAGGTATAGGTTTTGTAGTAAAGAAATTAAAGTAGATTTACCTGAGCCACTTTCTCCAACAATAGCAGTTATATTTCCTTTTTTAATTTTTAAGTTAAAATCTGTAAAAACTTGTACTCTTGTACCATATCTAAAGGCAACATTCTTAAATTCGATGTTTCCAATATTATCTTTTTTAAGAACTATCTTTTCGGCATTTTCTTCGCGCTCTAAATCCATAATTTCAAACAAACGGTCTGCTGCAATCAAAGCATTTTGTATTTGTTTATTTGCACCAATTAAACTTGCTACAGGATTCATAAAATATCCAATAATTGCATAAAAAGACAATAATTCTCCTGATGTAATCTCTCTTTCAATCACAAAATAAGAACCACTCCACAAAAGTATTATTGTAAATAATTGAGAAATAAAAGTAGTTGAAGTTACAGAGAACACAGAATTCAATGCAGATTTATACCCAACATTAAGTAAACTAATAAATTTTGTCTCTGTTTTTATATTGGCAAAACTTTCTAAACCAAAACGTTTTATAGTTCCCACAGCATTTAAAGATTCTACTAACTGACTTTCTAATTCGGCAGAACTCTCCATTATTTTACGCTCTGTTTTTTTATTGAGTTTGTTTATGATAAAATATACAACTAAATACAAAGGAATAACCAACAACATTATTAATGCCAATTTCCAATAATACATAAACATAATACCAAAGGAGAAAATCAAAATAAGAATGTTTACTGTTAAATTTAAAGAAACATCATTAATAAAAGATCTAATTTTAACGGCATCATTAATACGAGAAATAATCTCTCCTACTCTCATCGTATCAAAAAACTGTTGTGGTAATTTTAATAAGTGTTTGTAATAACCAAGTATTAAACGAGCATCTATTTGTTGCCCGCTTTTAATAAGAAACACATCTTTAAAAACACCTATTACAATTTGTAAAACCAATAACACAAGCATTATTATACTTAATAGGTTTAACAGTTTTGTATTACCACCCACTAAAACATAATCTGTAATTTTTTGTATATAAATTGAGGTAGAAAAACCTAGTAGCGTATAAATTACTGCTCCAATTAAAGCTTGCAATAATACAAACTTATGCGGTTTTAGTAAAAACCAAAAACGTTTTAAAACGGATACTTTTTCATTACCAGTAGTAAACTCTTCTTTTGGCAGTAACAACACTAAAACACCTGTCCATTCTTTTAAAAACTCTTTGTGTGTTTTTTTATGGATTTTCCCTTCTCCTGGATCCATAATTTTAATGTATTCTTTGGTAACTTCGTAAATAACCACATAATGATGCAATTTTTCTTTTACAATAATATGTGCAATTGCTGGTTTTGGTATTTTAAATAAACTATCTAATTCGCCACGTACACCTTTAGCTTCAAAACCTAGTTTTTCTGCAGCTTCTATAAGACCTAATACATTAGTACCTTTTTTATCTGTTCCTGCATATTGACGAACACGTGCAATAGGAATTTGTAAATTATAATATATAGATATAGATGCTAAACAAGTTGCTCCACAATCTGTAATATCGTGTTGTTTGATGTTGATTTTTGCCATTTTATAGATTCTAATGGCAAATAAAGAGGTGTTTAGTGCAATTTATTTGCAGTTTTATAAAATAATTAAGTTTAAACTTTAATTTTTTTATTTTGATAATATATAATAATCGTAAGAATAAGTATAACTTGAACAATAATAGAAATTATAGAACCCTCAAAGCCAAAATCGCCTCCATTTAATAAATTATTTTCTTTGATTTTAAATTTTATTATTGAATAAAGATCTTGACCACTAACATTAAAACCTATTAATGTTTGAGATAAATTCCAACTAAAATGTAAGCCAATGGGAAACCATAAATTTACTATATATATATATATATATATATGAAGTGCCTAAAAGCATACCAGCGAAAAATAAATTCACAAAACTAAGCAAATTTATACTTGGATTAGCACTATGCATTAAAGCAAATAATAAAGATGAAATACTTAATGCAATATATTTATTAAAAGAAATTATTAAATTTTTCAAAATATAACCTCTAAAAAGTGTTTCTTCAATTAAAGAAACTAGAATAAACAAAAAAAATACTTTTAAAAAATCATTTACTCTAAACTCTACTGTAATTATTTTTAATTCATCAAGATATAACAAAATATTGAAGCCAAAAACTAAAACAACAGTTCCTAAAATTATTCCAATAAAAATGTGTTTTATGTTTTTTGTAAAACCAAGATTTATAAATTTTTCTTTATCTACATATTTTGTAAATATCCAAAGAATTAAAAATGTACCTAATAAATTAAAAAAAGATAAAATTAAATATTGATTAATTGTCTCTGGTCTTTTACCATTAACAATATCAATTTTTCCAAATAAAAATCCAAAAAATTGAAAAAATATATGGAATAATTAATCCTAAGACCCTTTGCCATCCTTTGTTGTTGTGCTTTAGTAACAAAATAGTTTCTATTTTTTTTTATAATATCGATATATTGATAGAATGCAAATAGTTAACCAGATAATTATAAATACCCAATTACTTACCTTAAGACCAAATATAATTTCAACACTAGAAGGATAGATTATGGAATAAATTATTTGAGTACTACTAATAAATATTACAAATAGTAAAATTTTTTTATTAATCATTTTTTGAATTCATTAAACATTATTAAATAATAGTCAAAGTTATATAAAAAACTTTGACTATTATTTAATAATTCCAAGCTCCTCCATATTTTAAAGCTCCTACACTTCCTCCATGTCTTCCTTCATCAACACAGCCAACACCAAAAGCATGAAATACGTCATATATCCAATTTCCGCCATCAATATTTTTTAAATCTTTTTGTGATAATTCTATTAAACCTTCTGATGATAATTTTTTTAAATTTTTCATTTTGTTTGTTTTTAAATTCTGTTTTTATAATTTTTATCCCTGAGCAGCTCCATCACGGATACCATCTACCATACCCCTCACAGCAGATTCTGCCACTAGACTCAAGCTAATCCAAACATACCAAGCAAAACCACCATTGGTTTTTTTCATTTCTTTAGCACTCAATTCCTTAACCCCAAAATTTTCTAAATTTTTCATAAAATAAGTTTTTAAAAATTATTAATTTATTTTTGGTTGTAAACTTTTTACAATCCGTATCAAAAATTTACAATGTGCACCCTGTAATATTTTAATAGTACAAGTATAATCTCGTTCAGTGCAACTTCCTTGCAACTAATAAACTACTTTTCAAAAAATAACTGCCACCAAATATTTTAGTGACTTCGTTGTCAGTTAATACATTTACAGAAATAGAGACTTGTAAATCAAAATCATTACAATAGTAGTACGTTTTTCTACTTTTACTATAACAAATATTGGCTTCATAATCTTTTAACTCTTTTATTAAGGAATGTACAGAGCGTTTACTAACCCCTATTAATTCTGATAATTCTTCTGGTGTACCAGTATTTTCGTTACTAATTAAATTATGTAACTGCTGTAAGCGCTCCAGAGTTCTTAAGTTTTTCATAATACTATTATCTTTTTGCTATTTGGTTTGTAGGGTTTAACCAATCGTCCATTTTATCGTACAATAGATCAAAAAGGGTACGTTCTGTAAGTTCAAAACGAGCATTTACAAACATTCCCTTTTTTAACTCTCCTTT
The DNA here is from genome assembly GCF_007197735.1 of Formosa sediminum. GTDB lineage: Bacteria > Bacteroidota > Bacteroidia > Flavobacteriales > Flavobacteriaceae > Formosa > Formosa sediminum. The sequence goes on along the minus strand of NZ_CP041637.1, from coordinate 1,276,020 downwards.
AAATCCATTTTTTAACTGTAGAAAATCTTGGTCTAGCGAGCATAAAACTTTAAACATGGGCGTATTGTTAATTATTTGTACATCGTTACCAATTTCTTCGATTTTTCCATTGGCTAAACCCCATTGGTTATAATTAAAAGCACTAACTTGAAAGTTTACTTTATTTTCTTTTTTTAATAAACCAATGTCTATTGGGTTTATATAACACTCTACAATCAAATCTGATTTAGGAGAAATTTCAGCTAATTGAATTCCGTTTTGAATAAAACTTCCGTTTTCAGTTCCTTTCACATTTAATAACGTTCCTGAAATCGGCGCTTTAATTATAGATAAGTTATTCGTTTCTTGAAGTTGTACGTTATTATTTTCTAATTCCTTTAATTGATTTTGTTGATTAACCAATTCTGCTTGCCAATTGCTGTATTGTTGTTTTTTATACTGATGAATAGCGTTTAAAGATAAGTCGTATTCTAGTTTACTATTATTGAGTTCTACTTTTGCTATTATCCCTTTATCGAATAATTTTTGAGTTCGATTATAATCTTCTTTTATTTTTTGATAGCGAGTATTTAATTCATTTACTTTTTGTTGAAAGGAATTATACTCTTGTTTATATTTTAGTGAGTTTAAGTTATTAGAATTTTTATTTTGAGTAGATAATAACTTTAAATCTTCGATAAAAGTATTCGTTTCTTTTAATTGAATTTCTGTTGTGCTAATCTTTTGAGTAATTGTTAAATTACTAATAACCACAATGTATCTCCTTTATTTACCTGAAGGTTATTTTTTAGCTTATGAAAAATAACCTTTCCACTATTACTGCTTTCTAAAAGTATTCTTTCCTTGTCTGGTCTAATAAGCCCCTCGGAGGTGTTATAAATAGTTACATTGATAAAGGGTAAAGAAATTAATGCAACTATTAAAGCTAATAAAATAAAGCTATAAATTATTTTACTTTTGTTAGTGTGTTTAAATTGGTGTACTTCAACAATATTTTCAATAATCTCTTTTGGAAATATTTGTTTTTTCATAGTTTTTCTTTTCTGTCAATCACAAATCACTACCGCCTTTCATTCTATTAAAACAAGACTATTTATCTTTATTCTACACTATAAATTTAAATATTATAATTTATTTAAGTCTACGGAAAAACCGTACTTATTGAAGAAAAATTAATCTTCTAAAAACAAAAAATCCTTAAGCGATAACTTAAGGATTCTTGTTAAAAATTTATAAAAACATTAGCTAATTACATTTTCATTAACCAAGTACGTACATCTACTTCTTGCTTAATAATATCTCGTAAATCTTCAATTTTAACACGGGTTTGTTCCATAGTATCTCTATGGCGAATAGTTACCATATTATCTTCTAAAGTATCGTGATCTACTGTAATACAAAACGGTGTCCCGTTTGCATCTTGTCTGCGGTAACGTCTTCCAACAGCATCTTTTTCATCGTAAGCCACGTTGAAATCCCATTTTAAATCCTCAACAATTTTTCTTGCCACATCTGGTAAACCGTCTTTTTTAACCAATGGTAAAATAGCCGCTTTTACAGGAGCTAACACTGCTGGTAATTTTAAAACAGTACGTGTTGTATTATTTTCTAATTCTTCTTCTACTAAAGAGTTAGAGAACACAGCCAAGAACATACGGTCTAAACCAATAGAGGTTTCTACAACGTAAGGCACATAGCTTTTGTTTTCTTCATGATCGAAATATTGTAGTTTCTTACCAGAAAATTTTTCGTGCTGACTTAAGTCGAAATCTGTACGAGAATGTATCCCTTCTAACTCTTTAAATCCGAATGGGAATTTAAATTCTATATCAGCTGCTGCATCTGCATAATGAGCTAATTTATCGTGATCATGGAAACGGTAATTTTCTTCACCCATTCCTAATGATAAATGCCATTTTAAACGGGTTTGTTTCCATTGCTCGTACCATTCTTTTTGTGTACCTGGTTTCACAAAAAATTGCATTTCCATTTGTTCAAACTCACGCATACGGAAAATAAATTGTCTTGCAACAATCTCGTTTCTAAACGCTTTTCCTGTTTGGGCAATCCCGAAAGGAATCTTCATACGCCCAGTTTTCTGAACGTTTAAGAAATTCACAAAAATACCTTGTGCTGTTTCTGGACGTAAGTATAAATCCATTGCAGAATCTGCAGATGCTCCTAACTTAGTACCAAACATTAAGTTAAATTGCTTTACATCGGTCCAGTTTTTAGATCCAGACAACGGACAAGCAATTTCTAATTCTTCAATTAAAGCTTTAACATCTGTTAAATTTTCTTCACTTAAAGATTTTCCCATACGTGCTAAAATACCATCAATTTTCTCTTGGTATCCTACAACACGTGGGTTAGTACTTAAAAATTCTTCTTTATTAAAGGCGTCTCCAAAACGTTTTGCCGCTTTAGCAACTTCCTTATCTATTTTTGCTTCTATTTTCGCGCAATAGTCTTCTATTAAAACATCTGCTCTATAGCGCTTTTTAGAATCTTTATTATCTATTAATGGATCATTAAAGGCGTCGACATGTCCAGAAGCTTTCCAAGTGGTTGGATGCATAAATATTGCAGCATCTAAACCTACAATATTTTCGTGCATTTGTACCATGGCTTTCCACCAATAGTCGCGTATATTTTTCTTTAACTCCACACCGTTTTGTGCGTAATCGTATACTGCACTTAAACCGTCGTAAATTTCACTGCTTTGAAATACATAACCATATTCTTTAGCATGAGAAATTACATTCTTAAATTGATCATCTTGATTTGCCATAATGCAAAAATATAAAACGCGAGAAAACTTCGTGTATCTTTTATTTAAAGTATTTTAAATTTTTGTAATTTAAAGGTTTTAGGTGTGATGTATAAAGCTTTATTTAATATATTCTTTCCAAAAGTCTGTTACTGTTGCCAAAACATTTTAGCAGATGGAGAACTAACTCTTTGCACAGAATGCAGACATCGCTTACCTGTAACTCAGTTTCATTTTAATAACGATAACAGTGTAATTAATGTGTTGTATGGAAGAGTTAAAGTGGAACATGCAACTGCACTTTTACGTTTTGAGAAAAAAGGAATTACACAAAAACTTTTACATCAGTTAAAGTATAAAGGGCAAGAGCAAATAGGCTCTTTTTTGGGCGATTGGCTTGGTGGCGACTTACAAACTCTAGAAGAATACAAAAGTATTGATGCGGTTATTCCTGTACCACTTCATAAAAATAAACTTAGAAAGCGTGGCTATAATCAAGTCGCAAAATTTGGAATACAGCTCGCCAATGCCTTAAATGCAGAATATATAGACCATGTACTTATAAAAATAAACCACTCCAATTCTCAGGTTTTTAAAAACAGATTAAGTCGTTGGACAACATCCGATGCTGTATTTAGCATACAGTATCCAGAAAAAATAAATAATAAACACATATTACTGGTAGATGATATTATAACTACTGGCGCAACTATGGAAGCTTGTGCCAATTTACTTTTGCGAAGCAAAAATGTTAAAATAAGTATTGCAACTATGGCAATTGCTTAAACTGTTTTCCATTACTCCTAAATAAGTTGTTTCTTTGTATAAATTTTAATGTAATAATGAGTAAAACGCTTTCTAATTTTTTGTTCATAAGTGTCTTGTGTTTATGTATCGCAAACTGTGCTAATAGAGGAAACCCTACCGGAGGAGAGAAAGACACTACACCACCAAAGATTGTAAAGTCTGTACCAGAAAATTTCTCTACAAATTTTAACAAAAATGAGATTAGAATTTATTTTGATGAATACATTAAAATTAACAACCTGAGTAAGCAGCTTATTATTTCTCCGCCAATGACTACCACTCCTGAAATTACACCTTTAGGAACGGCAAGTAAATACATTACTATTAAAATATTTGATACACTCGCACCAAATACAACTTACGCATTTAATTTTGGAAGTAGTATTGAAGATAATAACGAAGGCAATCCATTTTCTTATTATAAATATGTGTTTTCAACAGGAGATTATATCGATTCTTTAACAGTTGCAGGAGTTATAAAAGATGCTACCTTAAAAAAACCAGATGATTTCGTTACAGTTGCTTTATATGAAGTAGACTCTACCTTTACAGACTCTATTATTTACAATAAGAAGCCAACATATGTAACGAATACTTTAGATAGTTTAACCACCTTTGTTTTAGAAAACATTAAGGCTGGAAAATATCTTTTAACAGCCATGAAAGATGAAAATTCTGATTATAAATTTCAACAAAAATCTGATAAAATTGCATTCAATCCAACCTTTATAGAACTCCCTACAGATTCGATTTATCACTTAACATTGTTTAATGAAGATTTAGATTTTAGAGCCTATAAACCACGATTACTTTCTAAAGGAAAAATTGCTTTTGGATTTGAAGGGGATTATAAAAACATGGGCATTGATGTCCTAACAGATGTGCCATCAGATTTTGCCTATAGAATAACTAAAGATAAAGAAGCCGATTCTTTAATGTATTGGTATAAACCTAAATTAGAAACAGATTCTCTAAAATTTAAAGTGAGTTATAACAATAAAGTTATTGATACTTTTGATGTGAAAATCACAGAAAAATACCCAGACTCTTTAATTATAAAAGGAGATCCTTCTGGACAAATAAATTTTAATACAGATTTTATTTTATCTGCTACAACTCCATTTAAAACCTTAAACAAAGATCTAATCTCTCTTATAGATAAAGATTCTGTTACTATACCGTACACTACAAAAATGGATACGCTTAATAACAATATTACCTTTAAATTTGATAAAGCAGAAAACTCCAGATACCTCTTACAGTTTTTACCTGAAGCAATCACAGACTTTTTCGATAATAAAAATGACACGCTACAATACGTAATGCAAACAAAAGGTTACGACGATTATCCTAATGCACGTATTATTCTTAAAAATGCAAAATATCCTATAATTGTTCAATTAACTACGGAAAGCGGAGAAATTAAACAAGAAATATATAGTACAGAACCTGAGCCTATAGACTTTAAATATTTAAAAAGTGGTAAATTTTTGCTTCGTGTTATTTATGATGAAAACGGAAACAAAAAATACGACACTGGTAATTACTTAAAAAAGATACAGCCTGAACGTATAAGCTATTATCCAGAACCAATAGAGATTCGTGTGGGTTGGGATTCTGAATATGAGTTTACTTTAAAGTAAAGTTGTCTCTATCGTCCAGAAACTTAAACCTTTCTCTTGTCGTTGTAAGTTCGTCTTTATTTAAAACTACAATACGATACCCATTTTCATTTTCAACAAAGGCAGAAATGGTTTCACCTAAAGGATTATAGCAAGCAGAATGTCCTGAGTATTCATGACCTTTCCCATCTATACCAACACGGTTAACACCTATGCAATAACTCATGTTTTCTATAGCACGTGCTTGTAACAATGCATTCCAAGCTGCAACTCTAACTTTAGGCCAATTGGCTACAAACAGTAGTACATGGTAATCGTTATTATATCTAGACCATACCGGAAAACGTAAATCGTAACAAACTAAGGGATATAACAACCAGCCTTTGTAATTAATTATTACACGTTCGTTACCCATTGTATAGACTTTGTCTTCTCCAGCTAATGTAAACGTATGTCTTTTTTTATAAGAAGATAACTCTCCGTTAGGATATACAAACACTAATTGGTTATAATATTTTCCAGCATCTTCTATAATTAAACTCCCCATTACAGCAGCTTGCATTTTAGATGCTAAAGTTTTCATCCATGTTACCGACTTCCCAGTAATAGATTCTGCAAATTTAACAGCATTCATAGAAAAACCTGTTGTAAACATTTCCGGAAGTACAATAACATCTACTGTATCAGTAATAGTAGTTACCATACGCTCTATAGCATCTCGATTTGCTTGAGGTTGCTCCCAAATTAAATCGATTTGTATAAGCGCTATATGTAATTGTTTATGCATTAAAATAGTCCAAATTTCTTTTTTCCTTGAGTGTCCTTCTCTGCTTTTTTCCGAGCTTTATCTGCTTTACGTTCAGCTTTAGCAATCGCCTTTTCTTTATCTTTCTCGGCTTTCTTTTGGGCTCTAAATTCTTTTGATCGCGCTTCATATGCATTGCGAATATTTCGCTGATCGTCTAATGTTAAGGTTTCTGTAACAGTATAACCATTCAATAAAATAGAACTGCCTTTCACCTCATACGCTACGCCTTTATACTCTACTTCTTGAGCATTTAAGGCTGCGAAACAAAACCATGAAAGTACAGCAGTTAAAAGTAAATGTAGTTTCATATATAATAGATTTGGGATTACAAATCTAACAAACAGTATTGTATTTGCCTAGTTTTTTGATACTTATGCCCTTTACATTATTTAAATCCATTACAAACGCTACCTAAACTAGCGTAAACACTAAACTAACGGTGTACATATGTGATTGCTTTTTTATCTTTGCAAAATCTAAAAACAAACTCATGAAATTTTTTAAAATTATAATCCTTTTTCTAACACTACAAGTTAGTGCACAACAAGGAGGTATGTGGATTCCTTCGCTTTTAAAAGGCATGAACGAAGACGACATGCAAACACTTGGCAGTAAACTTTCTGCTAAAGATATTTACGATGTAAACCGCTCTAGTTTAAAAGATGCTATTGGACATTTTAACGGTGGTTGTACAAGTGAAGTAATCTCAAAACAAGGTTTATTATTAACAAATCACCATTGTGGTTACAGCCAAATACAATCGCATTCTTCTTTAGAAAACGATTATTTAAAAGATGGTTTTTGGGCAAAATCTTTTGATGAAGAATTACCAAATAATGGTCTTTATGTAGAGTTTATTGTACGTATTGAAGATGTAACATCGCAAGTGCTAGAAGGCGTTACTAAAGATATGACTTCTAAAGAAAAACAAGCACAAACAGATGGTAACAGTAACAGAATACAAGCTGCGACTAAAAAAGAAGAATGGCAAAACACCAAGATAAAATCATTTTTTAAAGGGAATCAATACTTTTTATTTGTTACAGAACGTTTTAACGACATTCGTCTAGTAGGTGCGCCACCAACAAGCATTGGTAAATTTGGATCGGATACAGACAACTGGGTTTGGCCAAGACATACTGGCGATTTTTCAATATTCAGAATTTATGCCGATAAAAATAATCGACCTGCAGCATACTCAAAGGATAATGTACCTTACAAACCAAAGCACTTTTTACCAATCTCTTTAGATGGTATTAGCGAAGGCGACTTTACGCTAGTTTTTGGATTTCCAGGTACTACCGAAGAATATTTACCAGCTGTAGCTATTAAAGAGATTACAGAACAATTAAACCCAAGTAACATTGCCATTCGCGAAGCTGCCTTAAAAGTAATCGATGCTAAAATGAAAGCAAGTGACGAGGTTCGTATCCAATACGCCTCTAAACAAGCACGAATTGCAAACTATTGGAAAAAATGGATTGGCGAGAATACAGGAATTAAAAAAAGTAATGCTATAGCTAAGAAAAAAGCTGAAGAAGCTGTTTTTACTGAAGCTTTAAAAACTAAAAAACTAGAAGCTGAATACGGACATATTCTACCTGAACTTAAAAAACAATATGAAGCGTTTGCTCCTATAGACATAAGACGAAATAATTTTGTAGAAATTTTTGTACGCACTAACGAACTCATGTCTATGATGTTTAGACTGTCTCAACTTGAAGCTGCAGCAACTAAAGGAGAAGCAGAGTTTAATTCTGCCAGAGAGAGTGTACAAAGCAGAATAAAAAGTGTTTTAAAAGATTTTAATACAGAAGTAGACCGAGGAGTTTATGAAGCTATTATGCCTTTTTACACCCAAACAATAGATTCTTCCATTTATAATAAAACTGCTTTTACTAATTTAGATAGTGCCATGGCTATGCTTGAAGGCTCACCAATGGAAGTGGTTGAAAAATTAAATAAAGATGCTGCTTACATTTTTGCTAAGCCATTTATTATGGATTTTTACACAAACATAGAACCTGATTTCCAAAACAAAAACACAGCTATAAATGCTTTAGAAACAGATTACATGAAAGCCTTAATGGAAGTTGTTCCTAACGAACGGTATTATCCAGACGCAAACAGTACACTTCGTGTGACGTATGGTCAAGTTCGTGGCTATGCACCAAGAGATGCTGTATATTACAATCCGGTATCTTATTTAGATGGTGTTATGGAAAAATATGTTCCGGGGGATTATGAATTTGATGTTCCTCAAAAACTTCAAGACTTGTACGCCACTAAAGATTATGGGCGTTATGCCGATAAAAACGGAAAACTACCCGTTTGTTTCTTAGGAACAAACCACACTACTGGAGGAAATTCTGGAAGTCCAGCTATTGATGCAGAAGGTAACTTAATTGGTCTTAATTTTGATCGTGTTTGGGAAGGTACAATGAGCGATATGAATTACGATCCAGAAATTTGTAGAAATATTATGGTAGATGTACGTTATGTGCTTTTTATAATCGATAAATACGCAGGAGCAGAACGTTTAATTAAAGAAATAAAACTAGTACATCCTAAAAAATAACAGAACGCTTTAATTCTTTTTTAAAAGCCCTCATTCTAAAACAGAATGAGGGCTTTCTTATGTCTTAAAACCATTGTAAAAGATGACATAAAAGTAATAATTAAGTAACATTACATTATTTAATTTTGGCCATGTTCAGATTTAAAATACCCACAAGATCTTACAAGCTAAAAAACAATTGTGCTCGAAAAATTGCATATACCGCTATCGTACTTTTTGTAAACACAATAGGTCTTAATGCTCAAGATAGACCACACACACCACTTATTAAATTAGATACTGTTTTTAAAGATTTAAAAAATCAGTTACAAAAAGCTACAACCTCTAAAAACACAAAAGCTATTGTTAATGCTCACTTAGATTTGGCACATTTTTATGAGCATTTAGGGATTGAAAATGAAGCTATAAAAAATTACCATAGCGCCCTAGAATTGCACGACCATTTAGATACAACAACTGTATATATAGGAAATAAGATAGGAGCCATTCATCTCAGTTTAAAACAGTATAAAAACGCCTTGCAATACGTAAACAAAAGTCTAAATATTGCAAACCAAATTCAATTTAAGAAAGGTAAAGCAACAAGTTATGCCTTATTAGGTAGTGTTGCAGAAAAAAATTCCGATTACACACTGGCATTACAACATCAGGAACAAAGTCTTGCGCTTTTTAAAACCCTTCAAGACAGCACAGGTTTAGCCATTACTTACGAGAATATAGGTAGTATTTACGAAGATTTGGAACACTTTGAGAATGCACTGATATATTTTAATAAAGCCAATAAGTATACAAATCATGTTCCTAATAATAATAAAATAAATATTATTAATAATATAGGAGATGCTCATAGAAAACAAGGTAATCCTAAAGCAGCACTACCCTACACGCAATTGGCTTTGCAAATGGCAAAATCTACTAATAATACCCATCAAATAGAAGCAGCATTAAAAGATATCGCTTTAATTTATGCCGATTTAAACGATTATAAAACTGCATTTAACTATATGATAGCATTTAAAGATTTAAATGCTAGTGAAAGCCAATATAAAAATGCCGAATTAGTTAGTATTTTACAAATTCTGTATGAAGTTGAAGAACGGGAGGCCGAGGTAAAATTGCTAAATAAACAACATGAATTAAATCAGGTTAGACAACGCATTATTTTACTCTCTAGTACATTTGTAATTCTCATACTTGCAGGATGGTTTTTATACTTTAGAAAACGTAAAAAACAAGAAGTTAAAATTCAAGATTATAAAAATCAATTATTACAATCTAATCTTGAAAAAAAGACAAACGAAGAAGCCGCTTTACAACGGGAAATTGAATTTAAAATTTCTGCACTTACAAATTATAGTTTGCATTTATCTCATAAAAATAAAATGATTTCAGATATTTCTAGAACCCTTGCTAATATAAAAGACAGAAATACAACCTTAATAAAATCTAAATTAGAAACACTCATTAAAGAGATAGATTTAGATATTTCTCAGGAAGAAGAATGGACAGGATTTATAAGTTTCTTTGAACAAATTCATCCAAATTTTTTTCACACCTTAAAAACTATTGTTACAAAAGAATTGTCGCCTTCAGAACTTCGTTTGTGTATGCTATTAAGACTTAATTTATCTTCTAAAGACATCGCTTCCATACTACGCATAACCCCTGACAGTGTGCGAATTGCAAGATACAGGCTAAGAAAAAAGCTTCCAATAGATTCTAAAGAAGACCTACAACTCTTTATTCTAAACCTATAAAATAATGTTTCCACAACATTATCAACTTGTAATCCCAGTGTTAATGTTGCTTTAAAATATAGGGCCAAACACCGTGTTTATCATGTTTTGTTAACGCTTACTTTAGATAGAAAACGCATTCTGATTCTACATTTGTCTCAAACAAAAATTAACATAAAAACATGAAAAATTGGATTACAATAATGCTTCTAATTGTAACATCTTTTAGTGCATTAGCCCAAACCGGACAAGTTCAAGGTCTCATTACAGATGAAAATAAAATCACTATTCCAGGTGCATCTGTATTAATTGAGCAACTTAACAAAGGAGCAATTTCAGATTTTAACGGAAAATTCACTTTAGTAAATGTAGAAGCTGGCACATACGATTTAGTGATTAAGTATCTGGGATATTCAGAATACCGTCAGCAAATTACAGTAGCGCCTAAACAAACTACTAATTTAAGTATTGTGCTTTCAGAACAAGCTACAGAGTTAGATGAAGTACAAGTCGTTTCTTTTGGTTTTGGTAGTCAAGCTAGAGCCTTAAACACCCAAAAGAACAAGCAAAATATTACTAATATTGTATCTACAGACCAAATTGGTAAATTCCCAGATGCAAATATTGGAGATGCTGTAAAACGTATACCTGGAATTACAATGCAAGTCGACCAAGGAGAAGCTCGTAACATTATTGTACGTGGTTTAGCACCACAATTAAATTCTGTAACTTTAAACGGAAGTAGAATTCCTTCTGCAGAAGGAGACAATAGAAATGTACAAATGGATTTAATTCCGTCTGATATGATACAGACTATTGAAGTTAATAAAGCCGTAACTCCAGACATGGATGCAGACGCCATTGGGGGTTCTGTAAACTTAATAACAAGAACGTCGCCTCAAGGATTTAGATTTTCGGCTACAGGAGGTTCTGGTATTAATTTAATAAATAACAAGCGTATATTAAACGGATCGTTCTTACTTGGAGACCGAAGTAAAAACGATAAATTAGGATGGGTCATTGGCGCCTCCTTAAACGATACTCAATTTGGATCTGACGATGTTGAAGCAGAATGGAGTGATGAATTTGAATATAACACTGGCGAAACAGACAGCGACGGAGAAGATATTTTACAAGAAATAGAGGTTAATCCATATGCAAGTGTGTCTGAAATTAGAGAATACCAAATACAACGTGTGCGTCGTAGTTTTTCTGCAAATTTCGACTATAAATTAAACGACAATAACACGTTATACTTCAAATCTATTTACAATTGGAGAGACGATCGCGAAAACAGATTTGTATTAGAACAAGGAATACTTGATGGTGAAGATATTGGAATCGATGATTTTAATGTAGACGCTAACGGAAATTTAACAGCCTTTCCTGTTGAAGCTAAACGCCAAACTAAAGGAGGAATAGATAATAATAGATCTAAAAACACACGTTTAGAAGACCAACGTATGCAAAATTACAGCATAAGCGGAGAACATTTAATTAATAACTTACAAGTAGATTGGATGACGTCCTACGCTAAAGCTTCAGAAGAACGTTTAAACGAACGCTATTTAGAATATGAAAGTGAATATGGTGTAACATTTAATAATAACTATAAGAAACCTAACTACACTCCAATAAGTAGTGAAGATTCAGATTATAGCCTTTTTGAGTTGGGTGAACTAACAGAAGAAAATCAATACACAGACGAAACAGATTTAAATTTTTTAGTAAACCTAGAGCTACCGTTACATCTCTTAGACGAAGAAAATGGAACTTTAAAATTTGGAGCTAAAACCAGAATAAAATCTAAAGAACGTGATAACGATTTTACAGAATATAGTCCAGAAAACGACGATTTAGAATTTCTAGGAAATGTACCTACTAAAAATTATACCAGATCAGATTATAGCGCTGGCAAACAATATCAAATAGGTAACTTTGCTACACCAGAATATTTAGGAAATTTAAACCTTAATGATTCAGAACTATTTGAAGGCGAAGATTTACCAGAAGAATATGCTACAGGAAATTTTGATGTTAAAGAAAATGTATATGCAGGTTATGTAATGACAGACCAAAATATTACAGATAACTTTAGTGTACTTTTTGGAGTACGTCTAGAATATACTGATGTAGATGCTACTGGAAACGAAATTGTGTTTGATGCAGAAGGAGATTACGCAGGAACATCTCCTGTAAAAAGTAAAAACAACTACACTAATATTTTACCTAGTTTACATTTAAAATATGATGTTACCGATAATACCGTGTTACGTTTTGCGTGGACAAATACTTTAGCACGACCAAACTACGAAGACATCGTTCCTTTTAGAGAAATAAATAATGAAGATGAAGAAATTGTGTTAGGTAACCCAGAACTTGACCCAACTACATCTATGAACTTTGATGTTATGGCAGAGCACTATTTCTCTTCTGTAGGATTATTATCTGGTGGTGTATTTTACAAAAACATAAACGACTTTATTTACACTTACCAGTACGAAAACGAAGATGGTTACGAAGTATACCAACCTTTTAATGGCGATAAAGCTTCTGTGTTTGGTTTTGAAGCAGCATTCCAACGTCAATTAGATTTCTTACCTAGTTTCCTTAAAAATTTAAACATATACTTAAATTACACATATTTAAAATCTGATGCTTCAGGCATAAGAAACGAAGATGGTGAAGAACGTGAAGATTTAGATCTGCCAAATACGGCTCCAAACATGTTTAACGGGTCTTTAGGTTATAGTGGTAAAAACTTTAGTATTCGTCTATCTGCTAACTATTCAGATGCGTATATAGACGAAATTGGAGGTCGTGCTTTTGAAGATAGATACTACGACGAGCAATTCTTTCTAGATCTTAACGCTCGTGCAAACCTTACCAAACAATTAAGTTTATACGTAGATGTTAATAATATTACAAACCAACCTTTACGCTATTACCAAGGGGTAAGCAACAGAACCATGCAAATGGAATATTACAAAACACGAATTACTTTTGGATTGAAATACGATTTATTTAAAAAATAAGATATGAAAAAATATATATTTGGCTGCTTACTAGTCTCTGCCTTAACCGGCTGTAAAAGTAATTTACCAGAAATTAAACCTACATTAATCACAGAAAAAACACCTTTTGACACAGACGATCCTGCCATTTGGGTTAACAAATCTAACCCAGAGCAAAGTATAGTTTTTGGTACAGATAAAGACGAAGTAAACGGTGGTGTGTATGCTTTTAATTTAGACGGTAAAATAATTAAAGATAAAAGCATTACAGGTCTAAGTTATCCAAATAATGTAGACATTGAATATGGGTTTGCTTTAAACGATTCTACCCAAATCGATATTATGATGTTTACAGAACGAGAAAAACATCAAATACGATTATATTCTATTCCAGACATGACACCTTTAGATAATGGCGGTTTTCCTGTGTTTGAAGACGAAACAGATCTTGAGTTAAGACGCCCAATGGGAATTAGTATATACAAAAACCCTGAGAATAATAAAACATATGCTATTGTTGGACGTAAAAAAGGACCAACTGAAGGGTATTTATATCAATACGAATTAAGTGCTAACATGAATACTGTAGCAGCTAAATTAGTTAGAAAATTTGGAACGTTTAGTGGTACAAAAGAAATTGAAGCTATAGTTGTAGATGACGCTCTAGGACATGTATATTATTCTGATGAAGGGATTGGAGTTAGAAAATTTTACGCAGATCCAGCAAAAGGAGACTCACAAATTTCAATATTTGGAGAAGGCCGTTTTAAAGATGACATAGAGGGTATTGCTTTAGCGACTTACAATACTGGTGAAGGTTTTTTAATTATCTCTAACCAACAAGATCACAGTTTTAATATTTTTAAACGAGGAGATAATACTTTTGTAAAAACACTAAATTTAGGTACTATTGAAACAGATGGATGTGATGTAACTACAGAGGCATTAGGATCTAAATTCCCTAACGGACTATTTGTGTCTATGAATGATGAGAAAGATTTCTTTTTCCACAGTCTAGATTCTCTTAAGCTAAGATAATATAGTAAACACTATAAAAATTAAAATCCCGTTTTTCAATAGTCTGAAAACGGGATTTTTTTATGTTTTATAATGTAATTTACAACTTGACATTTAATAATTCACCACTTAATTGTAGTAAATATAATTCGGCTATTTTAGCTTCATATTTAGCATTATTTCTACTAAACTCTGCTGTTAATAAATTTAATTGCGCCTGCCTAAATTCTATAGATGTAATTTGGCCCAGTTTAAACTGTTCCTTAGTTCTATCAAAATTATTTTTAGAGGTAATTATATTGTTTTCTTGTATGTTATAAATTTTTAATTTGTTTTGGTAATCTCCCCAAGCATTATTAAAGTCGCGATCTAAACTAAGATATATGGATTCTTTTTCAAGTTTTTGATTATCTAAATTAATCTTAGCGTTTTTAACACTTGTAATGGTACTACCTCCATCAAATAAATCCCAACTTAAGACCACTCCACCAGAAAAACCTGTATTGGTAGATTCTGCCAAAAATGAAGCTGCATTGTTATTACTTTTATTCCATCCATAAGACCCTGTTAAACCAATTGTTGGTAAATAACCAGATTTATTGGCCTGAATGGTAAACTCGTTTATAGCAATATTTTTATCCATTTGTAAAAGAGACACATTATTAGCCCGCATTTTGGCATGCAAATCTTCTTTATTAATATCTAACAAAAAGGTAATTAAAGTATCGACCTTAAAATCTAGATCTAATTCGGTACCTAGAACTACATTTAAATCGCGTTTAGAATTTAATAAATTTTGCTCTGAATTCATTAAATTAATACTATCATTATTAATATCTACTTGAGCATTTAAAACATCTAACATTGTGCCTTGCCCATAATCAAATTGATACTGTGCTCTTAAAATACGATCGTTAGATATTTCTAATGTCTGTTTTAAAGCATCTGCGTTTTCTGAATTTTGTGCCACACTATAGTATACCGTAAATAACTGTGCAATTGTATTCTCTATAGTTTCTCTAGCCTCTAATTTAGAAAGCTGATACTCTTCCTTTAACTGCTTATAATCGTAATACCTACCTAAACCATCAAACAGCGTATAATCTAAATTAATAGACGTGCTATAATTAGAACTTTCTGCACCATTTAAAGTAGTTACGCTTCCATCAGAGAAAATAGCCTCGGTATTATCTAAATTATAACCCGCGGCAGCATCACCAGATAATGTTGGCAAATATCCCGAGTTTAATACACTTTTATTGTTTTCTGCTATTGCTGTATTATTATTAGCAATTTTAACACCATAGTTATTGTCTAACGCAATGGTTACGGCTTTATTTAATGTTAAAACGTCTTGAGCATTAGCCGATGTAAACATAAACAACATCAGCAAAATCATATTATATTTAATGTGTATGTTCATCATTTTGTTCTTTAATTGCACGTTCTACTTCTTCTTTAGTAACTTGTTTACCTGTTATTAACCATTTTGTTTTTTGCTTAATACTATTACTAAACGATAAAAATAAAGGCAAGACAAGTAACGTTAATATGGTTGCATAGGCAATACCAAATGTTATTGAAATAGCCATTGGTTTTAAAAATTGAGCTTGTCGGCTTTTCTCCATAAGTAAAGGTGCTAAACCAGCCATAGTAGTAATGGTAGTTAAAAAGATGGCTCTAAAACGCGATTTCCCGGCTTCTTTTAAAGCATCGTCAAATTTTAATCCTTCCTTTAAATTGGTATTAAACTTACCTATAAGCACCAATCCATCGTTTACCATAATACCAATTAAAGCAATAATACCAAGTAACGACAATACATTTACAGGAAAACCTAAAATCCAGTGTCCCCAAGCAACTGCGGTTAAACTAAACGGAATTAATATTATTAAAAGTAAAGGCTGACTTAAACTTCTAAATGTAAAAGCAATAGTAATATAAATTAAAAGTATAATTACAATCCCTGCGCTTTTAAGCGATCTATTTAATTTTGCTGCTTCACGATTCTGTCCTTCATAAGAGGCAGAAATAGTAGGATATTTAGCTTGTAGCTGTGGGATAACCGTGGTTTTAATATCGTCTAGAATATCTGTTGCACTTGTATTTGGATCTTTTAAATCTGCAGAAACTTCTATTTCTCGCCTTCCTTCTAGGTGATTAATTGCTACATCTCCACGTTCTATAGTATAGTTTGCAATATCTTTAAATGTAACTCGCTCTCCAGACGGTGTTACAATACGCATATCGTCAAGATCGTTAATAGATGCTCTGTTTTCAATATCGTAGCGCACCCAAACTTTTATTTCGTCTTGTCCGCGCTGGAAACGCTGGGCTTGTACTCCAAAAAAACCTGCTCTAATCTGGCTCATTACAGAACTTAGATCTAACCCTAATAAATAGGCACTTTCTTTTAACTCTAATCTTATTTCTTTAATCCCAGCAGGATCATTGTCTGCGACATCTTTTAATAAAGGATTTGTCTCTAGAATAGATTTTAGTTCTACTTTAGCTGCTTTTAATTCTTCTATATTATTACTTAAAAGCGAAACAGCCACAGGACTCCCACCAAAGTTTCCGCCAGAACCAAATATTAATTTTTCTACACCAATAACAGGTCCAACTAATTCTCGAACGCGATTGGCTACTAGCGAAGCATTTATAACATCTGGACGTTCTTCACCTGGCAACATATTTATATTTAAAGTTGCACTCGATGCACTGTTTATATTTTTAATTGTATTTTCAAAAAGTTGCTTATCTGTCCCGCCCAAATATTTTTCTGTAAATTCTTCGTTAACGATATAAGCTTTTTCTTCAATAATTGCCATAATAGAATCGGTAACTCTAACGTTTGTTCCGTTAGGCATTTCCAACTCTATAGATACACGATCACTTGCAATACTAGGAAAAATGGTTACTCCAATAATACCTCCACCAATCGCTCCGAAGGTTAAAACTAAAATACCTAAAAAAATACCTAATGCTAAAATTTTAAATTCGAAAATAAAATTAAGTATAGGAACATAGATTTTTTCTCTTAAAAAAATCATGATACGATCTCCAAGAGCATTTATACCTCGCATTTTTGAAAAAAACAATCCTGTTTTTGTTTTTGGATTATTTTTACGGTCTTTATGTCTTTGTAAGGCTTTAGAATGTGCTAAATGGGCAGGTAAAATAATAAGTGCTTCTATTAATGATACAACCAGAGTTAATATTACAATAACCGAAACTTCACTAAAAAACTCACCGATTCTACTTTCTAAAAATAAAAATGTTGAAAATGCTAGTAAGGTTGTAATTATGGCTGAAACCACAGGAGGTATAACCTCTAAAGTACCATCTATAGCTGCATTTATTGGATCTTTACCATTCTCAAAATGCTGATAAATATTTTCGGCAATTACAATACCATCATCCACTAAAATTCCAATTACGATAATCATCCCGAAAAGCGAAAATTGGTTAATAGTGACATCAAAATTACCTGCAAAAATTAACATTCCAAGAAATGAAATAGGCAATCCAAAAGCCACCCAAAAGGCCAATCTGGTATTTAGGAATAAGGATAAAAAAAGCAATACCAATAACATTCCTGCTATTGCATTTTCTGTGAGTAATTGTGTACGTTGTTTTAGGGTTATAGATAAGTCTCTTACAACATCCAATTGCACATTGTTATGCGATTGGTTAAACTTTTCTATATATGCTTTAACTTGATCTGCAGAAGATAGTAAATCTTCAGAATCTGTACTTGTTACACTAACATTTACAGACAACTCTCCATTAAAATAAGTTGCATTTGGAGTTTCAGAAAATCGGTCTCTTAAAACTGCAACATCTTTTAAACGAATGGTTTTTCCGTCTGCAAAAGCTCTTACAACAATATTAGATAATTCATCACTATAATAAGATCTATTATTGGCGCGAATTAAAAATTCTTCAGCATTCGTTTTAATATTACCTCCTGTAACTAAAATATTGGAATTACTTACAGCTGCAGCTACTTCGCTAAAGGTAATATTATAGGCTAACAAACTATTTTCGTTTACTGCAATTTCAATTTCTTCTTCTGGGTATCCTGTTACTTCAACTTGCGAAATACCCTCTATAGCCCTTAAATCATTTTCAATTTGCCTTCCAATTTGTTTTAATGTAGACAACGAAATATTTTCTCCGCTAATTGCAAAAGAGATTGTTTCTCTAACATTTTCTGTTTTTGCTACTACAAGAGGTTCCATGCCTGTTGGAAAACTTGGTACTCGATCTACTGCGTTTTTTATTTCTAGAAGCATAAAATCGATATTCTCGCCTTTTAAGATTTCAATAGTAATTGTACCACTGTCTTCTTGCGAGGTAGAAGTTACACGATCTACACCTTGCAATCCTTTTAAATTGTCTTCAATTTTTAAAACAATACCTTCTTCTATTTCCTGTGGAGAGGCTCCCGGGTACGAAATTTGTACGGTAATAATTTTGGATTCTATAATTGGGAAATACGAAGATTTTAAGGAGAGTAATCCTAATATTCCAAAGATGGTAAACCCTAAAATAAATATAGTTACAGCAATATGATGCTTTATAAAATATGCAATTATTTTTCTCATGCTGCTGTTAGTTATTTTGCTCGTTAAAAACTTTTACTAACATACCTGCATATCCGCCTTGTATTGGACGACTAACTATTACACTACCATCTGGCACATCTTTTAAAACTACTTTGGTATCGCTAAAATGAATTGGTTTTACAGGAATTACATCTAAAACAGAATCACGAACCACAAAAATTTCCTTAGTTTCTAAAAGTAAATTTCTATCTATCTGTATGGCATTCTCTTCATCTCTAGCATCTACATTTGCTTCAAGATACATTCCTTCTTTTAAATTATCGTGTTTAACCTCAATGTATACTTGAATTGTTTGTGTATTAGGATCTACGCTACCATTAACACGCGATACTTTTCCTGTATAAGTTTCTGTACCTTCTAAATTATTTAACGCAACAGTTTCACCAACTTGTAATAAACTAGCAAAAGATTTACTTATAGCCACTTCCATTTCATAAACTGAAGGATCTATAAAAGTTCCTAATTTTTGCCCGCTTCTAATTAAAGTACCTTCATTTACAAGAGCTTCGGTTAAAATTCCGTTAAAAGGCGTAGTAATAATATATTTAGATAATCGTTGCTCTAAATTTTTAACATTGTAATAATTAGATACAATACTTCTCCCTGTAATAAAATAATTTTCTTTTTCTGAAGTCATTTCAGGGAGCTTAGGAGTTGCTTTATTTAAATCGAAACTACGTAAATATGCGTCCCATTTTGGATATACTTCTGGAAAATCTAAACGTAAGTCGGCCATGATTGCAGCAATAGCATTATATAAATCGCTTTTTGCAGATTGTACAGTAGCGTAATATTCAGAATCTTCTATACGAATTAAAGTTTGTCCTTTTCTATATTCTTGACCTGGTTTAAACAACACAGATCCAGGTTTAAAAATACCTTCTACTTCTGCATACAATTCAAACCTGCGTTTTGCGGTAAGATTTCCATTTGCTGGAATTACTATAGGAATAGTACTGTTTTTAACAGTATCTGCAAATATAACTTTTACTACTTTTGGAGCTATAGGTTTAACTTTATTTTTGTTATCAATGAGCAGTTTAGCAATAAAAAACGAGGCTACTATTAAAAGTAAACCCAAGATAGTAAGTATAGTTTTTCTCATGAAAGAAGTCTTTAAACAAATTAGACTCCAAAACTATCTTTAAGTTTAGTACATTATTGTTAAAAAAAACTTAAAACATTATAAGTTATTATAACACTGAGACTTTAAGTAACTCACATTATAAATTAATAATGCTTTTTTGATTGAATTTATTATGAGAAATGTATTATTGTAAACAGGCATTAATTTTTTTCTAGCATATTAAACATTGCACTTACCTCTTAAAAATCAGATAATTTCCATTTTTTTAAGTAAAAAACTAGCATTCATATTTTGGCAAATACCTGTTTTAAAAGTGTAATCAAAATGTAGTTCGTTGTTTATAATTTCGGCATCGAAATAATGATTTTTAACTTGAGATAATTCATTTGAAATTTCACATAAACTCAAGTCGTGTGTTGCTATAATTCCAGTAGCATGAGAAGCTACTAATTTCTCGACAAATTTACGGGAACCAATCGCTTTATCTGTGCTATTTGTACCTTTCAAAATTTCATCTAGAACAATAAAATAACGGTCGGTTTGAATGGAATCTACAATATATTTTAAGCGTGTTAATTCTGAAAAGAAGTATGAGCTATCATCGGTTAACGAATCGCTTGTACGCATACTTGTAATAAGTTTTATAGGACTATATACACTTGCAGTTGCACACACCGGAAGTCCGACATTAGCCATAACAATATGTAGAGAAACCGTTCTAAGAAAGGTACTTTTTCCGGCCATATTGGCACCTGTGATGATAAAAAATTCTTCGTTTTTAATATTTAAATCGTTATCTACACGTTTGTCTTTTTTCAATAAAGGATGCCCTAAGTTTTTGGCTAAAATAACATCCTGATTCGTACTAATTTCTGGAAAAATAAATTCTGGATTATTAAACGTATAATTTCCTAAAGAGTTATAAGCATCGAAAAAAGAAATCACTTCAAACCAATCTGTAGTTTTATGCGCATATGTTTTTATCCATTGCTCGATGGCGTAGGTATTTTTAATATCTAACAGAAAAAATCCGTTTCCAAAAATGGCAGAAATCAAATTGTTTCTGTTATCCAAACGGTCTAATAATTTTGATAAATCTGAAAATATTTTTGATGCTTTCTCATGATCTTGAGTAATCCTATCTTGTTTTTCAAGAAGCAATTCCGACTGAAATGTTTCGTTTTCAATAGCATCTAATAACGCCGAATATTGCTTAAAGGTTTCTTTTAATTTTTCGGTTTGAGAAGCAATAGTATTAATAGATTTTAAATATGCTCCTGTAAGTACCAATCCAATTAACAACCAAAGCCCTAAATAATTGGCAGATATTAAATTAACATATACTAATGCAAAACCCACTACAGATATGCCTGTAAAAACCCAAGGTAACACCTTTAATATTGAAGGAAATTTAGGCTTATAATTAGCCAACCATGCGTTTATATGCTTTGCTGGCGTTTCTACCTCTATGAGACTTGCTATGGCACTATAATGTTGTCTCCAAATGGCTTTATCTGCAAGTTCTTGTATGGCTTGCTGGCGCTTATTAATATGATTAATATCGTTTGCTTTAAGTGCTTCGGCTAATTCTTCTGTACCTTCATTGATATAGGTTCTGTTTATATTCTGAAAAAACGACCCCCGTCCAAATAAATCGATATCTAAACAATAGTCGTGTAAAGAATCTTGAAATTCTAAGCCATCTAATCGATCAAAAAAACCTTCTTCCTTAATTTTAATTTCATCTTCATTAATAGCAACTATGGCTTGTTCTAGATTTCGTTGGTGTTTAATATTGGTATATTTTAACAATAAAAACAGAAATAAACTGATACCAACTACAGCAATAGCTACAGCTATTTGCCAATTTTGAAACGTTTTATAAATACTAAAAACCGTTACCAAAAACACCACTAAACGCGCCACACTAAGTAAACGCATCTGCTTGTTAAATGCAGTAGCTTTAACACTATGTTTTTGAGCTTGTTCTTTATAAAAAGTAATTGGAGATTTCATTCGGGAAAAATATGTAATTAAATAAGACCGATAAAACTAAACAAAAAATCCCAAGCGTACAGCTTGGGATTCTTAATATTATAATAATTAAAAGGTTTAGATTATCCTTTTACATTTGCTTTAAGAAATTCTCTATTCATACGAGCAATATTGTCTAAAGAAATACCTTTAGGACATTCTACCTCGCATGCACCTGTATTTGTACAGTTTCCAAAACCTTCTAAATCCATTTGTGCCACCATGTTTCTTACACGGTCTGCAGCTTCTACCTGACCTTGAGGTAATAATGCATATTGAGATACTTTAGCACCAACAAATAACATTGCAGAAGAGTTTTTACAACTTGCTACACAAGCACCGCAACCAATACACGTTGCAGCATCCATAGCTTCATCTGCAGCATGTTTAGAAATTGGTAAAGAGTTAGCATCTTGTGTATTTCCAGACGTATTTACCGAAATATAACCTCCGGCTTGCTGTATACGCTCGAAAGCCATTCTATCTACAATTAAATCTTTTATAACAGGGAATGCTGCTGCTCGCCATGGTTCAATAGTAATAGTATCGCCATCTTTAAACATACGCATGTGTAATTGGCAAGTGGTAATACCACGGTCTGGACCATGAGCTTCTCCATTAATATATAACGAACACATTCCGCAAATTCCTTCACGACAATCATGATCAAAAGCAACAGGTTCTTCACCAGAGTTCACTAATTGTTCGTTAAGAACATCCATCATTTCTAAGAAAGACATATGCTCTGAAATATCAGTTACTTTATAATCGACCATTTTACCCTTTGCACTAGAGTCTTTCTGTCTCCAAATTCTAAGTGTTAGATTCATATTCATAATGTCAATCTTATTTGTATGAACGTTGTTTTAGTTCAATATCTTTAAATTCTAATTCTTCTTTATGTAACACTGCATCTGCAGGTTCACCTTTATATTCCCATGCTGCAACATAAGCAAAGTTTACGTCGTCACGTTTTGCTTCACCTTTTTGCTCTCCATCCAATTCTACAGACTCTTCCCTAAAGTGACCTCCACAAGATTCTGCTCTATTTAAAGCATCTTTAGCGAACAATTCACCTAATTCTAAGAAGTCTGCTACACGTCCAGCTTTTTCTAATTCTGGATTTAATTCATTAGCACTTCCTGGTACTTTTACTTCTTTCCAGAACTCTTCACGAATGGCTTTAATTTCGGCCATAGCTTCTGTTAAACCTTGTGCGTTTCTAGACATTCCTACTTTATCCCACATTACTTTTCCAAGTTTTTTGTGGAAGTAGTCTACAGATTTTGTTCCTTTATTATTAATAAAGAAATCGATACGGTCTTTAACTTCTTTTTCAACCTCATCAAATTCTGGAGTATCTGTTGGTATTTTTCCTGTTCTAATATCGTGAGATAAATAATCTCCAATAGTATATGGTAATACAAAATAACCATCGGCTAATCCTTGCATTAAGGCAGAAGCTCCAAGTCTGTTTGCGCCGTGGTCAGAGAAGTTAGCTTCACCAATACAATATAATCCTTCAACAGTTGTCATTAAGTTATAATCAACCCAAATACCACCCATGGTATAGTGTGTTGCTGGATAAATCATCATAGGCGTTTTGTATGGATTCTCGTCTACGATTTTCTCATACATTTGGAATAAGTTTCCGTATTTTGCCTCTACAATTTTCTGACCTAATTCATAAATTTTATCTGCAGATGGATTAGATATATTGTGAATTTTAGCTTGCTCTATTCCGTAACGCTCTATAGCCGAAGCAAAGTCTAAATACACCGCTTCACCTGTAGCATTTACACCGTAACCCGCATCACAACGTTCTTTAGCTGCTCTAGAAGCCACATCACGAGGTACTAAGTTACCAAAAGCAGGGTAACGTCTTTCTAAGTAATAATCTCTATCTGCTTCTGCAATATCTGTAGGTTTTAATTTACCTTGCTGAATTGCTTTTGCATCTTCTAATTTTGCTGGTACCCAAATACGACCATCATTACGTAAAGACTCAGACATTAATGTTAATTTAGACTGATAATCTCCTGAACGCGGAATACATGTCGGGTGAATTTGTGTAAAACAAGGATTTGCAAAATACGCTCCTTTTTTATGAATTTTCCAAGCTGCAGTAGCGTTAGAACCCATAGCATTAGTAGATAAGAAATATACATTTCCATAACCTCCTGTTGCAATCACAACAGCATGTGCTGAATGACGTTCTATTTCTCCTGTAATTAAATTACGAGCGATAATTCCTCTTGCTTTTCCTCCAATTTTTACAACGTCTAACATTTCGTGACGATTGAACATCTCAATCTTTCCACGAGCAATTTGACGGTTCATTGCAGAATAAGCACCTAATAATAGTTGTTGTCCTGTTTGTCCTTTAGCGTAAAAAGTTCTTGATACTAATACCCCACCAAACGAACGGTTATCTAATAATCCACCATAATCACGTGCAAAAGGAACACCTTGTGCCACACATTGGTCGATAATATTTCCAGATACCTCTGCCAAACGGTGTACGTTTGCTTCACGAGAACGGTAATCGCCCCCTTTTACGGTATCATAAAATAATCTGTAGTTTGAATCCCCATCACCTTGATAGTTCTTCGCTGCATTTATTCCTCCCTGTGCTGCAATAGAGTGCGCACGACGTGGAGAATCTTGATAAGCAAATGCTTTTACATTATATCCTAGCTCGGCTAAAGTTGCTGCTGCCGAACCTCCTGCTAACCCTGTACCAACAACAATAATATCGATATGACGTTTGTTTGCTGGATTTACAAGATTAATTTTATTTTTATAATTAGTCCATTTATCTTTAATTGGACCTTCTGGTACTTTTGAATCTAAAGCCATTCTTATTGAAGATTAATGGTTAAAAAAATGATGATAAAGTGCAATAAAGATAAATCCTAAAGGAATTATAATAGAGTATGCTTTACCTATAACTTGTAATGTCTTTTTTCTTCCGGCTGTTCCTCCCATAGATTGGAACGCAGATGTGAAACCGTGTAATAAGTGTAATGCTAAAAACACAAAGGCTATAACATAAGCACCTACACGAATAGGACTTGCAAATTTATGAACTAATTCTTCGTAATAACGGTAACCTTCTACACCTTCAATGGTGCCAGACCAATCGCCATTAATAAACTTTGTATTAATTTCTGGAAACCAAAAATCGATAAAGTGTAAGATGATAAATGCTAAAATAGCAACACCACTCCAAATCATGTTTCTACTCATCCAAGTAGAATTTGCTGCACCGTTGTTTTGTACATACTTTACACCAATTGCTTTTCTGTTTCTAATTTCTAATACAAACCCCATTACAAAGTGAAATACAACTCCAAATATTAAAACCGGCTGTAAGGCAAATTGAATTAAAGGATTTGTTCCCATAAAATGGGACACTTCGTTAAAAAGCTCAGGACTAAATACCGATAAAATGTTGATGGCAAAATGCTGAAGCAAGAAAAACATAAGAAAGAAGGCTGAAAGCGCCATAGCGACTTTTCTTCCTATTGATGAATTTAAAAATCCGCTCATTTTTTTATAATTAGTTTTATTCCCAACAAATTTAAACTAGAATAGATTTATAGGCAAAAAGTAAGTGATTTTAATTTATATTTAGAATGATTTTAAAGAGAGTTTTTATCTATTGATTTACAATTAGTTACAGCATTTAGGTTTTATATTCAAACGTTTACCCAAAATGACTTTTGTTTCATATTTAAATTTAAACAGATTTTGGCATAAGAAATTTAAAATATGTCCAATCGTTCAATACATTTAAGAAGATTAAAATTATTTTAACAGAAAAAACCTTTAACATCTTTTTAAGGCTTCTACTTACACCAATAGTTTATATATCCGTAATTTTGAAAAAACTTCTTATTTAAACTTCTATTCAGATGAAATACCATCACATTAATTCAGATTTATTTATTCAAAATAGAGCTCATTTTAAAGCTCAAATGAAGCCCAACAGTTTAGCTGTTTTTAACTCTAACGACATTTATCCCATTGGAGCAGACAGTGCTTTACCTTTTCAGCAAGACCGAAATATATTTTATTTAAGTGGTGTAGACCAAGAAAGCAGCATCTTAGTTTTATTTCCAGATTGTCCAAACCCAAAACATCGTGAAATTTTATTCTTAACAGAAACCAACGAACATATTGCTGTTTGGGAAGGCGCTAAATTAGATAAGGAAGCCGCTTTAAAAACATCGGGTATTACAACCGTATATTGGCTACAAGATTTCGAGCGTATTTTTAAAGAACTCATGTCTCAAAGCGAAACAGTATACATAAACACTAACGAACATTACCGAGCTAACGTAGAAACAGAAACTCGCGAAGACCGTTTTAACGCATGGCTAAAAAAAACATATCCTGCCCACAGTGTAGCCAAAAGTAATCCTATTTTGCAACGCCTACGCTCGGTAAAACACCAAATAGAATTAGACCTTATTCAGGAAGCCTGCAACATTACAGAAAAAGGGTTTCGTCGTATATTGGAGTTTGTTAAACCAGGCGTTATGGAATATAACATTGAAGCCGAATTTATGCACGAGTTTTTAAACAACCGCTCTAAAGGTTTTGCTTACACACCTATTGTTGCTTCTGGAAATAACGCCAATGTATTGCATTATATTGAAAACAACCAAGAATGTAAAGCTGGCGATTTAATTTTATTAGATATTGGAGCAGAATACGCAAACTACTCATCCGATATGACGCGTACTATCCCGGTTTCTGGAACATTTACAAAAAGACAAAAAGAGGTTTACAACGCTGTTCATCGTGTTAAAACAGAAGCTACCAAAATATTACGTCCTGGTACCATTTGGGCAGATTATCATGTAGAAGTTGGAAAATTAATGACTTCGGAATTATTAGGTCTTGGATTATTAGACAAAGCCGATGTACAAAACGAAAATCCAGATTGGCCAGCCTATAAAAAATACTTTATGCACGGAACCTCTCACCACATGGGACTAGACACTCATGATTACGGCATTCTTACAGAACCCATGAAAGCCAATATGGTGTTTACTGTAGAGCCAGGTATTTACATTCCCGATGAAAAATTTGGTATTCGCTTAGAAGATGACGTTGTAATCCAAGATGCTGGAGAGCCATTTAATTTAATGAGGAATATCCCACTAGATGCAGAAGAAATTGAAGACCTTATGAATAAGTAGTCCTTTTATTTTATAAAATAATTTATACAGAAAGCAGAATTTATCTTTAAATTCTGCTTTTTTTGTTGATATTTAACACGCTTATAATTAGTACTTACATAACTCATGAAACACTCCTTAGTCGCATGTATTGTTTTTATTATTTCTATAACAGGATATACACAAAATACAACAGCAGAAACCGCTATCTTTGGAGTACAAACAGGCTTTCTAGGGTTTTATATAAATAACGAATCCCGTTTAAAAAATAGTATCGTCTTGCGTAGTGAATTAGGTTTAGATGCGGGATTTTGGGGAAGCGATGTAAACGATATTAACGGGTATTTACTAGCTCCTGTTTTAACATTAGAACCTCGTTGGTATTATAATTTAAAAAAACGCAACAACAAAGGTAGACACACTGCAAATAATACAGGAAATTTTGTATCTATAAAAACAAGCTATCACCCAGATTGGTTTACAATAACGAATGCAGACCATCTTAATTTTATTGGAGACTTTACTATTATTCCCACCTGGGGGATTCGCCGGCACATTAGTGCACATTTTAATTACGAGACAGGTTTTGGTATAGGATACGGACGCTACTTAATTAAAAATAACGATTATTATTACGGCGACAGAAATGTAGTTGCAGTAAATCTTCATTTACGCATTGGTTATTCTTTTTAACTCCGCTATTTCTTAAAAAAACAAAAAAGCGACACCAATAACAGCATCGCTTCTTTTTCTTAATTATAATTATTCAGAACATTATTTTAGACCTATCTATTTAAAAAATATAATTGGTTTATTTTTTAACCATTATTCCATTCGTAATAATTAGAACTTTCATTTAATTGAAAACCTGTTTTTGGATATAAATTATTTCCTATTACATTAGATTTACTAGTCTCTAAAAACATACCACAAGCTTCAGTTTCAACCACTAAATGCTTCGCCTGTTCAATTAACTTTACAGACACTCCTTTTCCTCTAAATTTAGGATTAACATATAAATCATTTAAAAGCCACAATTTCTTCATTCTTGTTGAAGAAAACAAAGGGAACAACTGTACAAAACCCACAATTTGTTTAGTTTCATTTTCCGCAATAAAAATGTTAGAATCATTATTTTTTAACCGTTCCGAAATAAATTTTTCAGCTCCTTTTAAATCTGCCTCCTTATTATAAAAAACACGATAATCATCAAATAATTTAGCAATAGAGTTTACATCTTGTTTGAGAGCTTGTCTATATATCATATTTAAAATTTATTTCAATTTTATTATCAAAAATTAAATACGGTTTACACCAAGGCCTCTTCAAAGACGTAACGGTGTAATTTTTGTAATGTTTCTAATTTATCGCTAGTATTTATTAGTAATGAAATATTATTATTACTTCCACCATAAGAAATCATTCTAATGTTTATATCTTGTAAAATCTGGAATAATTTATGCGTATCTGGGTGATGCACAATATTATTTCCAACTAAACATACAATAGTTCTGTGCGTATCTACACTTACATTAGAAAACTCTTCTAACTCGGTAACAATATTTTCTAAAAAAGTTGCATCATCTATAGTTAATGATACAGCTATTTCAGACGTGGTAATCATATCTATAGACGTGTGGTATTTTTCAAAAATTTCGAAAACTTTTTTCAAAAAACCATGTGCCTGAAGCATACGTGCAGATTTAATTTTTATAGCCGTAATTCCATCAATAGCTGCAATAGCTTTAATACCTTCTCCTTCTGCAGAATCGTCTATTAGAGTACCATGAGCAGTAGGCTCCATAGTATTTTTTATTCGTACTGGTATTTTTAAATCACGTACAGGCATTACAGTTTGCGGGTGCAAAATTTTTGCCCCGAAATACGCTAATTCTGCTGCCTCATCAAAAGATAAATGAGAAATAGCATCGGTATGGTGTACAAAACGTGGATCGTTATTATGGAACCCATCAATATCTGTCCAAATCTGTACTTCTTCTGCCTCAATAGCTGCTCCAATAATACTAGCAGTGTAATCACTACCGCCACGTTCTAAATTAGACACATGACCATCTGCATCTAAACACACAAAACCTTGAGTAATAAAAATCTCTGTCTCGGTATTTTCGTTTAAAATAGTATTTAAATTTTTCTGGATATAAAACGAATCTGGCTCTTGAAGTCTATCTGTTCTCATAAAATCGAAAGCTGAAATTAAAGTAGCCTTTAAACCGTCTTGTTGTAAAAAACGACTAAACATAAATGTAGACAACAACTCTCCTTTAGCTACAATTTTGTTGTATAATAACGTAGAATGTGACTGCGTAGTTAATACACTTAACTCCTCAAAAACCGTATTAACATAATTCAAAGACTCATCGATAAAGGCTTGTTCAGAAAACAAATCGTTAACTACAGTTATATATGTTTTGTGTAATGTTTTAACTAAACTTAAAGCTTCTGAAGCTTTGCCAGCCGCTATGGTATTAGATATTTCTACAAGCGCATTGGTTGTTCCAGACATCGCAGACAACACCACCACTTTTCTTCCACCTTGCGACACTATACTTTTAACGTTAGTCATATTTTTTACAGATCCAACAGAAGTACCACCAAATTTTAATACAAGCATAATTTCTAAATTTTAAAGTTCAAATGTAATTAGTCTTCTGCAAACTAAAATAAAAATGAAAAAATTGTTCTAAATTTGCACAGAATGTTAAATAATTAACAAATGAGAACCATTGCCTCTTGTGTTGAAGAAATTTTACTAGCTCAACCCTTTTTAGAAGAAGCCATTTCAAGAAACATTGTAAATTATTCGGCCCTAGCCAACGAACTGGTCCAGCCTATTTCTGAAATGCTTAGAAAGCCAGTAAAATCTGGAGCAATTATGATGGCTTTACGCAGATACTCACCACCAAAAGATTTAGGAAACTCAATGCGATTAAAACGCGTATTAAATAGTTTAGGCGACATAACTGTAAGATCTAACCTCTCCAACTACACCTTTAAAAACTCTACAACCCTTTTTGAAAGTCATGCACAGGTAATTCAGGAAATTGGAGATAAATCAAATATATTTTACGCCTTTACAAGAGGTATACATGAAAGCAATATTGTAATTTCAAGCTCTGAGCAACACCATATTGAACGCTTATTTAATAAAGAACAACGTATAGGATTACAGAATCATTTATCAGCTATAAGTATTAATCTTCCTGCAGACAATACAAAAATTGCCGGTTTGTATTATCAGATTTTTAAACGATTGGCCTGGGAAGGCATCACCCTTTACGAAGTAGTTTCAACCACAAACGAATTTACTGTATTAGTTGAAGAGCAATTTGTAAACAAAGCCTTCTCTGCAATAAAACGATTACATAGTTAAATCTTAAATACTAAAATTATTCTTTTTTAAAATCTAGCTCTTATTTTTGTAGCAGAATTAAGTATTATGATTTTACAACACAAAGGCTCTCCTATTTATTATAGTGACCAAGGCAAAGGCACTGCCATTATACTACTTCATGGTTTTTTAGAAAATAGTACGATGTGGAAACGTATTGCCCCAAGATTAGCTAAAAAAAATCGTGTAATTTGTATAGACTTATTAGGACATGGAGATACCGCATGTATTGGATACATACACACTATGGACATGATGGCTGATGCCGTACAAACGGTGTTAAATCATTTAAA
Organism: Formosa sediminum; assembly: GCF_007197735.1. Classification (GTDB taxonomy): domain Bacteria; phylum Bacteroidota; class Bacteroidia; order Flavobacteriales; family Flavobacteriaceae; genus Formosa; species Formosa sediminum. The sequence goes on along the minus strand of NZ_CP041637.1, from coordinate 1,245,025 downwards.
AATTAGACGCTATTATATTGTAGGCCATTCTATGGGAGGCTACGTTGCCCTAGTATTAGCAGAACGTTTACCAGACAATATTAAAGGCTTGGTACTCATGAACTCTACTTCCAAACCTGACTCTGATGAACGCATTGCTCTTAGAAACAGAGCAATAGACGTGGTAAAACACAATTACGAATCCATGGTAAAAATGTCTATTGCAAATTTATTTAAACCAAAAAACACAATAAAATTTGCTAAAGATATTGCTTGGCTAAAAAAAGAAGCCTTAAGAACACCTTTACAAGGTTATATTGCTGCACAAGAAGGCATGAAAATTAGGCAGGATTTAGAAGTATTATTACACTTTTCTCCCTACAAAAAAATGATTATTTATGGTAAAAATGACCCTGTATTGAATCCGGAAACCATAATTAAACAAACACATAATACTGAAGTGAAATTGGTAGAATTACCCGACGGACACATGAGTTATATTGAAAATGAAAGTGAAACTTTACAAGAATTAACGCTTTTTATCGAATAAACATAACACTTTATCGAATAATAAATATTTTTTCATAAGTTTAAACCTCAAAATGAATGATTTATGGAAAAACCAATTAAAAAAAAGGGGGTATTCCCTAAAATGTACTGTAGCCTTTTTGGACACAATTACGAAATCACCAAACAAGTTACTCACCATGTAAAAGAATACAAATGCAAGCACTGCAATCGTGAATTAACAACATATAGCAACGGTAATTTAATAGAACTTACTCCAAAATTTAAAGAAATCAACTCTATCTTAAACAGAATACACAGCTCAAAACAAGCACGCCAAAAACCAAGTCTATTCTAAGCCGTACTTCAACTAATATCACTCATCATTTAAAGCATTCCAACCCTGAGCTTTTAAAGGAATTTTAGTATCGGCGCGAGTCACCAAATGCATACCCGCACTTTCTTCTGTCATGTAACCAATAACAGTTAAATTAGGATTGGCTTTAATTTTTGGAAAATCGTCTTGCGAAATAGTAAATAAGAGCTCATAATCCTCCCCTCCACTTAAGGCTATAGTTGTAACATCTATATCAAATTCTTCACAAGTACTAATTAACTGTGGGTCCAAGGGTATTTTATTTTCATATAAATCACAACCTACTTTACTTTGCTTACACAAATGAATAATTTCTGAAGACAAACCATCACTAATATCAATCATCGCGGTTGGCTTAACTTCTAATTGCTTTAACAATTTCACTATATCCTGTCTAGCCTCAGGCTTTAATTGACGCTCAATTATATAAGTATAAGGTTCTAAATCTGGTTGACTATTAGGATTTACTTTAAATACTTCTTTTTCTCTTTCCAATACCTGCAAGCCCATATATGCACTCCCAATATCACCAGTAACCACCAATAAATCATTAGGTTTTGCACCATTTCTATATACAACATCATCTTTAGAAACTGTACCTAAAGCAGTAACCGAAATTAACAATCCTTTCGTTGAAGATGTCGTATCTCCCCCAACCACATCAACCCCATATAGTTTGGCAGCAGTTTCAATTCCAGCATATAATTCTTCTATAGCCTCTAACGGAAAACGGTTAGACATCGCTATAGACACTGTAATTTGAGTAGCATTAGCATTCATAGCAAAAACATCAGATAAATTTACAACTACAGCTTTATATCCTAAATGTTTTAAAGGCATATAACTTAAATCAAAATGTACGCCTTCAACTAATAAATCTGTAGTAATAACAACCTGACTATCTTTAAAATCTAAAACAGCTGCATCATCACCAATTCCTTTAATGGTTGTTTCTTGCTTAATTTCAAAATGTTTTGTCAAGTGATCAATAAGTCCGAATTCACCTAATTGACCTAAATCTGTACGTTGTTGATTTTTATCTTCTATCATACTGCAAAAATAAGAAGCTTATTTATAATTTCACCAAAACCATAGTGCGATTTTTAAAATTATCGTTTAGCGATCAAAATACATTAACATTTGAAATTAAAGCATACAATAAAATTTTAAAATTAAAACAATGACTTTTATCATGTTTTAATAGACTAAATTAACAGTGCATCCTTAAAACCTAGATAAATTGAGCATTGAATAAATAAAAATGCGCTTTTTACAAGACTATTAATACCAAAAAAAATTAAACTTATATAGTTTTAAAATTTATACTTTTTATAGTGAAATAGTCTTGTTTTTAAAATTTAAAAACACAATAAAACCCTTTATAAATCTAGCAAATACAGTTAAAACAACAGTTAAAAAATGCAACAAAAAAAAAAGCGCTCTACGGAAACGATACGTACAGTTTTCAAGAGATAAATTTAAAAAAACAACAATAACAAAAATCAATAACATCATTAGTTAATATAATGTAAGGTTGCATGGAAAAACTCTACTTAAATTGTATATTTGCATTCACTTTAGAATTAATCTATTTAATTTATGATAAAAGTATCAGACACAGCCAAAAAGAAAGTCATTGAACTAATGGCCGACGATGGGTATAATGCAGCTACAGACTACGTTCGTGTAGGTGTTAAGAGCGGTGGTTGTTCTGGATTGTCTTACGATTTAAAGTTTGACAAAGAACAACAAGAAGAAGACAAAGTTTTCGAAGACAATGGTGTAAAAATTATTGTTGATAAAAAAAGCTTTTTGTACCTTATAGGAACTACACTAGAATATTCTGGAGGGTTAAACGGTACAGGCTTTGTGTTTAACAACCCAAACGCAAACAGAACTTGCGGTTGTGGAGAGAGTTTTTCGCTATAACAGAATAAGTTTTAAAAGTTTTAATTGCGTATTGCTGTAAAACTTTTTCACTTTTTAATATTAAAACAAACATGAGTAAGTATACAGAGGACGACTTAAGGGAAGAATTAAAAACCAAAGAATATGAATATGGTTTTTACACAGATATACAATCTGAAACTTTCCCTATAGGTTTAAATGAAGATATTGTACGTGCTATTTCGCTTAAAAAAGAAGAACCTGAATGGATGACCGAATGGCGTCTTGAAGCTTTTCGTGCATGGCAAGAAATGATAGAACCAGAATGGGCTAATGTCCATTATGCTAAACCAGATTTTCAAGCCATTTCATATTATTCTGCACCAAATAGCAAACCTAAATACGACAGTTTAGACGAAGTAGATCCAGAGTTACTAGCTACATTTACTAAATTAGGTATTTCTATAGATGAGCAAAAGAAATTAGCTAATGTTGCTATGGATGTAGTTGTAGATTCTGTTTCTGTGGCAACTACATTTAAAAAGACTTTAGCTGAAAAAGGAATTATTTTCTGTTCTATTAGCGAAGCTATAAAAGAGCATCCAGAATTAGTAAAAAAATACATTGGTACTGTAGTGCCACAAAAAGATAATTTTTATGCAGCATTAAACAGTGCTGTGTTTAGTGATGGATCGTTTTGTTACATCCCTAAAGGCGTACGTTGCCCGATGGAATTATCGACTTACTTTAGAATTAATCAAGCAGGTACAGGCCAATTTGAGCGCACATTAGTTGTTGCAGACGAAGGAAGTTATGTAAGTTATCTAGAAGGTTGTACAGCACCAAGCCGTGATGAAAATCAATTACATGCGGCCGTTGTAGAACTTATTGCAATGGACGATGCCGAAATAAAATACTCAACAGTACAAAACTGGTTTCCAGGGAATGCAGAAGGAAAAGGTGGTGTTTACAACTTTGTGACCAAACGAGGACTATGCGAGAAAAACGCAAAAATTTCATGGACACAAGTAGAAACCGGATCAGCTGTAACTTGGAAATACCCAAGCTGTGTGTTAAAAGGAGATAATGCGATTGGAGAATTTTACTCTATAGCAGTGACCAACAATTATCAGCAAGCAGATACAGGTACTAAAATGATTCATTTAGGAAAAAATACTAAATCAACTATTATTAGTAAAGGTATTTCTGCAGGAAAATCGCAAAATTCATACAGAGGATTAGTCCAAATTAGTCCACGTGCAGAAAATGCTCGTAACTTCTCACAATGCGATAGTTTACTTATGGGTAACGAATGTGGAGCACACACTTTTCCATATATTGAAGCTAAAAACAAATCGGCACAAATAGAACACGAAGCAACTACAAGTAAAATTGGAGAAGACCAAATTTTCTATTGTAACCAACGTGGTATTGATACAGAAAAAGCAATTGCATTAATTGTAAATGGATTTAGCAAAGACGTATTGAATAAATTACCAATGGAATTTGCTGTAGAAGCTCAGAAACTTTTAGAAATTAGCTTAGAAGGTTCTGTTGGATAAAACCAAAATGTATTTAATATGAAAAAAGCTCTTGTTTTCTTATTCTGTTTAACGCTTTTTGTAAGCTGCAAGAACGATACTAAGTCTGATAAAGAGGTAACAACAACTGAAAATGCTGCTATACAAGTCTTAAAAGGAGAGTTTGTGTATTATGAAAATGCTGCTGTGTTACAAACTAAAAATCAGATTTATGGTATTATTGTAAACCCAAAAATGCACGAGTTAAACAAGAAAGCAACAGCCTTTAAGAAAGAAGATACAGATATGGTGCCGGTAGAAATTAAAGGCATTGTAAAACCCAAACCCCAAGACGTAGAAGGCTGGCCATTTCAAATAGAAATTACAGACATTATAACTGTAAGTCAACCTAAAACGCAAGACGAAAACACAATAAAAATTTAGAACATCAACAACTAAGATAAAGAGTAATGTTAAAGATTAATAATTTACACGCAAGCGTAGAAGATAAAGCAATTTTAAAAGGGATTAACTTAGAGGTTAAACCTGGTGAAGTACATGCTATTATGGGACCAAACGGTTCTGGTAAAAGTACATTATCTTCAGTTATCGCAGGAAAAGAAGAATATGAAGTAACCGATGGTGATATTTTCTTTGACGAAGAAAATATTGAAGATTTATCTGCTGAAGAACGCGCACACAAAGGTATCTTTTTATCTTTTCAATATCCTGTTGAAATTCCTGGTGTTTCAGTAACTAATTTCATGAAAACGGCAATTAACGAGACTCGTAAAGCAAAAGGATTAGAGGACATGCCAGCCAATGAAATGTTGAAATTAATTCGAGAAAAATCAGAGTTATTAGAAATAGACAGAAAATTTTTATCACGTTCTCTTAACCAAGGCTTTTCTGGAGGAGAAAAAAAGCGTAACGAAATTTTCCAAATGGCTATGTTAGAACCTAAATTAGCAATTCTGGATGAAACAGACTCTGGTTTAGATATTGATGCGCTACGTATTGTAGCAAGTGGTGTAAACAAATTAAAAAGTAAAGACAACGCTGTGGTTTTAATTACACACTACCAACGTTTGTTAGACTATATCGTTCCAGATTTTGTACACGTTTTATATAATGGTCGTATTGTAAAATCAGGTGGTAAAGAATTAGCACACGAGTTAGAAGAAAAAGGATACGATTGGATAAAAGAAGAAGTGAACGCTTAAATTTAGTTATTAGATATTCGTTTTAGGTTTGCAATTACACACCTAAAAACAACCAATTTCTAGCAACTATTAAAAAAAGACAAATGGATTTAAAAGAAAAATTAGTGTCTTCGTTTATGGCATTCGAAAACAAAGTCGATGTCAATGCACCATTGCATGAAATACGTAACGAAGCCATAAAAATATTTGAAAAAAACGGATTCCCTTCTAAAAAAGAGGAAGCTTGGAAGTATACATCACTAAATAGCATTTTAAAAGAAAACTATAGTGTATTTCCTAAGCAAGAAAATGCGTTAGATTATAAAGATGTTAAGTCTTATATGTTACATGAAATGGACACGTATAAGATTGTTTTTATAGACGGAAAATATTCTTCTCATTTATCTCAAACAACTCACGATGGTTTTGATGTTTGCTTAATGTCTAGTGCATTAAACAACCCAAAATACCGCTTGGTTATTGAAAATTATTTCAATAAAATAGCAGGTAAAGATGGTCTTACATCATTAAATACGGCATTCTCTACAGAAGGTGCCTACATACATATCAAGAAAAACAAATTGGTTAATAAACCAATTCAGATATTACATTTTTCTACAGGTTCTGAAGAAGCCGTTATGCTTCAGCCAAGAAACCTTGTTGTAGTAGACGAAAATAGCCATGTGCAAATTATAGAACGTCACCAAAGTTTAACAGACAATCCTGTTTTAACAAACTCGGTTACTGAAATATTCGCGAATAAACGCGCTATTGTAGATTATTACAAACTACAAAACGATAACGAAAATGCTTCGTTAATAGACCATACGTTTGTGAATCAAAAACAAGAAAGTCATTGTTCTGTACATACGTTTTCGTTTGGAGGTAAATTAGTTAGAAACAATTTAAACTTCTACCAAAACGGAGAACGTATAGACTCTACTTTAAATGGTATTACTATTATTGGAGAAAAACAACACGTAGATCACAATACATTAGTACACCATATCGAGCCTAATTGTGAAAGTCACCAAGATTACAAAGGTATTTTTGCAGATAAAAGTACAGGTGTATTTAATGGTAAAGTTATTGTAAATAAAGAAGCACAGAAAACAAACGCTTTTCAATCTAACAATAACATTTTATTAAGCGATAAAGCAACCATTAATAGTAAACCGCAATTAGAAATTTTTGCAGACGATGTAAAATGTTCTCACGGTTGTACGATTGGGCAGTTAGACGAAAGCGCAATGTTTTATTTAAGATCTCGTGGTATTCCAGAAAAAGAAGCTAAAGCTTTACTTATGTATGCATTTAGCAACAATGTATTAGATACTGTAAAAATACCAGAAGTTAAATTACGTGTAAATAACATTATCGCAGAAAAACTAGGTGTAAATCTAGGGTTCGATCTGTAAAATTAGTAGCTAATTCCAGTATCTGGCAGTCAGTATTTAATCGTTGCTTATTAAAAAAAAGTAAACAACTGTCTTTATCTGGGCTAAAACAATAAACATGTTTAACGTTGAACACATAAGACAAGATTTCCCTATACTTAACAGACAAGTAAATAGTAAACCTTTAGTGTATTTAGATAATGCAGCAACATCACAAACACCACAACAAGTTATTGATGTTATTGTAGATTATTATAGTACTTACAACGCAAACATTCATCGTGGTGTTCATAGTTTAAGCCAAGAAGCTACAGATGCATACGAACAAGCAAGACTTAAAATCCAAAATCATTTTAACGCTAAGTTCGCTCACGAAATAATTTTTACTTCAGGAACAACACACGGTATTAACCTTGTTGCAAACGGATTTTCAAATTTTCTAAAACAAGGAGATGAAATTATAGTGTCGGCTTTAGAACACCACAGCAACATTGTGCCTTGGCAAATGTTATGCGAACGTTCTGGAGCAACACTTAAAGTCATTCCTATGAATACAGAAGGAGAGCTTATAATGTCTGAATACGACAAACTTCTTTCTGCTAATACAAAATTGGTTTTTGTTAACCATATCTCAAACGCATTAGGGACTATAAACCCAATAGAATATATTATAGAAAAAGCCCATGAAGTTGGGTCGGCAGTATTAATTGATGGCGCACAATCCTGCCCGCATATTAAACCAGATGTTCAAGCTTTAGATGTCGATTTTTATGTGACTTCTGCCCATAAAATGTGTGGTCCTACAGGACAAGGGATGTTATATGGTAAAGAAGAATGGCTAAAAAAATTACCGCCTTATCAAGGTGGAGGAGAAATGATTGCCGAAGTCACTTTCCAGAAAACTACTTATGCCGATTTGCCACATAAATTTGAAGCAGGTACACCAAATATTTGTGGAGGTATTGCTTTTGGAGCTGCTATAGATTATATGAATGCCATTGGTTTTGATGCCATATCTAACTACGAACACGAACTGCTAGACTATGCAACAGAAGCACTTTCTAACATTGAAGGTTTAAAAATTTACGGTACAGCCAAACATAAAACATCTGTTATTTCCTTTAATTTAGAAGGCATACACCCGTATGATGTTGGTACTATTCTAGATAAATTAGGAATTGCAGTAAGAACGGGGCACCATTGTGCACAACCTGTTATGGATTTTTATAAAATTCCTGGAACAGTTAGAGCATCATTCGCCTTTTATAATACTAAAGAAGAAGTAGACACCTTAGTTAATGGCGTTAAAAAAGCTAAAATGATGTTATCTTAAATACAGCTAAACTTCTTTTTTTGTAATTTTCTAATATCAATTTTAAGCTATGAAACAATTTACAATTTTAGTAAGTATTATTTTATGTACAGCGTGCGGACTCACTAAAAACAATGAAGCTTTTGCACAAAATAGCGCTTATAATCCTACGATAGAATATAATGCTATAAATAGAGGGTTCTTTCTTGAAATTAAAATACAAAATCAGAACATACTGCTAATTACAGAACAACAAGGTCCTGATAAAATAAAAGCGTTGTCTGATGTAGAATGGGATTTATTAATAAATAAATTACATGCTATAGATTTAAACAGTCTGTCTAGTTTAGAAGCACCCTCTATGAAACGCGCTTACGACGGAGCCGCAACTGCCAAACTAAAAGTAATTGAAGACAGTACAATATATAGCACTACAGAATTTGACCATAACAATCCTAATGTTAAAATTAAACCTTTGGTAGATTATATTCTAGAACTTGCCAAAACTGTTGACTAATACATTTAGTATTAGTAAATTTAATAAAACTAAAGCCGTGACGATACAAGAAATACAAAACGAAATTATAGATGAGTTTTCAATGTTTGAAGATTGGGAAGAGCGTTACCAATATATGATAGATTTAGGTAAAACTTTACCATTAATTGAAACAGAATACAAAACAGACGACAACCTAATAAAAGGTTGCCAAAGTAAAGTTTGGGTACATGCAGAAATGAAAGATAATTTGGTGATTTTTACTGCAGATAGTGATGCCATTATTACAAAAGGAATCATTGCCATATTAATTCGTAGTTTTTCTAACCAACATCCTAAAGACATCTTAGACGCTGATACCGATTTTATTGATAAAATTGGATTAAAAGAACATTTATCTCCTACCCGTGCAAATGGATTAGTGAGTATGATAAAACAATTAAAAATGTATGCTATTGCATACCAAACACAGTTAAGTTAAATGAACACAGAATTAGATACAGCTGAATTAGGCGAAAAAATTGTAAAGGTTTTAAAAACCATTTTCGATCCTGAAATTCCAGTAGATATTTACGAATTAGGGTTAATTTACGATGTATTTGTAAATGAAGATTCTGAAGTAAAAATCCTAATGACACTTACAACACCTAATTGTCCTGTTGCAGAAACATTACCATTAGAAGTTGAAGAAAAAGTAAAATCATTAGATATGGTTAAAGATGCAGAAGTTGAGATAACTTTCGATCCGCCATGGTCTCAAGATTTAATGAGTGAAGAAGCCAAGTTAGAATTAGGGATGCTGTAATGTATGGCAGAAGAAATTATAAATAGAGTTGCTAATAGCAAACTTAAAGTTTTAGATTTAGAAGATTACTATCCTTCTGGTACCAGAATTTTAATAGATATAAAAGATTGGCTAATGGAAGGGCTGGTGCTTCGGGAAACCGATTTTAGAACTCAAATAGCCGCCCACAACTGGAACAACTATCAGGATGCGTATGTGGCGTTAACTTGCAGCACAGACGCGATAGTACCCTCTTGGGCATACATGTTAATTACGCTAGAATTAGAGCCCTTTGCAAAAAAAGTAACTCTTGGTAATTTACAACAATTAGAAATTTCTATTTATCAAGATATCATAAATACTCTTGACATTACGGTATTTAAAGACGCTCCTGTAATAATAAAAGGCTGTTCTAAAAAACCAGTTCCAGAGAGCGCATATGTAATGATATCTAGCAAAATTAAGCCTGTGGCAAAGTCTATAATGTTTGGTGAGGCCTGTTCAAGTGTTCCTCTTTTTAAAAGAAAATAAGATTTTACTTTCATTTTGACTTACAACTTAATAAGTTTGTACTCAAAATAATTACGATAATCATAAAATTATGAAAAGAATTTTCACAATCTGCTTCCTAATGGTAGCTACAGTATCTTTTTCTCAAACTAAAGAAGAATTACAGAGTCTGAAAAGTGTTAAACAAGATTCAATAAATGCACTTCAATCTGAAGTGAACGCATTACAATCACAAATTGATACTTTTCCAGGATGGCATTATGGTGCTTTTGGAACTATTGGAGCTAACTTATCAGGATTCGACAACTGGTATGCACAAGAAACACCAAACAATTCTGCAGGTAACATTACAATAACTGTAAACCCTTATGCAAAATTAAACAGAGATACTTTTTTCTGGTACACCAACGCTAACATTAATCTTAGTTGGGTAAAGTTTGATGATAAAGATGATCCTACAGATGATGATGACTACAGCCAAGCAACAGATGTATTCACTATAACTTCACTTTACGGTTATAAATTAAGTGACAAATTAGCTGCTTCTGGTTTAGCAGAGTACAGAACAACTCTTTTAAACAACTTTAACGATCCTGGATACTTAGACTTAGGTGTTGGTATTACTTGGACACCAATTTCAGAATTAGTAGTAGTTGCTCACCCTTTAAACTACAACTTTGTGTTTAGTAATGGTAGTTCAGACTACGAATCTTCTTTAGGTGCAAAAATTGTAGCAGACTACAATAAAGCTTTTGGAAAGTTAAAAGTAAAATCTAATTTATCTTTATTCCAATCTTACGAAGATAACAATTATTCAAACTGGACTTGGACAAACGGATTGTCTTACTCTATTTGGAAAGGAATTGGACTTGGTTTTGAATTTGGTTTAAGAGGAAACAGACAAGAAGCATATAATTATGCAATTTCAGGAGGAGAAACAACAACTTTAGATGATGTAGATAATGATTTACAATCATACTGGACATTTGGTCTTAGCTACGGTTTCTAATCTAAAAGAAAATATTAATTTCAAAAAAGGGCTTCAATATCATATTGAAGCCCTTTTTATGTAACTTAAGGTTTAGATTATTCTTCCTCACTTATATCTAAATCATTATAATCTGGATATAAAAAATGATTATAAGGGAAACGCGTTACATGAATCTCTCTCACTTCATCGTACACACGTTTTCTAAAATCTTCTAAGTTTTCTTTATTTAAGGCCGAAATAAACAAAGCATTTTCTCCCAATTTATTCATCCACGTGCGTTTCCACTCGTCTAGAGAGTAATGTGTAGAGTTTCTAACTTCTTGTAAATCGGTTTCATCAAAAGGTTCTGCCTGATAAGCATCAATTTTATTAAACACCATTATAGTGGGCTTGTCTGCCCCTTTAATTTCACCCAAAATTTTCTCTACAGAAGCAATGTGATCTTCAAAATTAGGATGCGAAATATCCACTACATGTAATAATAAATCGGCTTCTCTAACTTCATCTAGAGTACTTTTAAACGAGTCGACTAATTGTGTAGGTAATTTTCTAATAAATCCAACCGTATCACTTAGCAAGAATGGTAAATTGTGAATTACCACTTTTCTAACAGTAGTATCTAAGGTGGCGAATAATTTATTTTCGGCAAACACATCACTTTTACTAATCACATTCATTAATGTAGATTTACCAACGTTAGTATATCCTACTAATGCCACACGTACCATTGCCCCACGATTTCCACGCTGTACGGACATTTGTTTATCTATGGTTTTAATTTTGGCTTTTAATAATGCAATACGTTCTCTTACAATACGTCTGTCTGTTTCTATTTCTGTTTCTCCAGGACCACGCATTCCAATTCCACCTTTTTGGCGTTCAAGGTGTGTCCACATCCCTCTTAAACGTGGTAGTAAATATTCACATTGCGCTAATTCTACTTGGGTTCTTGCATAACTTGTTTGAGCACGTTGTGCAAAAATATCAAGAATTAAATTGGTCCTATCTAAGACTTTACAATTTAAAATTTTACTAATATTTCGTTCTTGAGCTGCAGATAATTCATCATCGAAAATAGCTGTACCAATATCATTTTCTTCAATAAATTGCTGTACATCTGCCATTTTACCTGTTCCAATAAATGTTTTAGGATTTGGCATTTCCATTTTTTGAGTGAATCGTTTCACAACTTCTCCACCGGCAGTATAGGTTAAAAATTCCAATTCATCTAAATACTCTTTAGATTGCTCTTCATCTTGTTCTTTAGTAATTATTCCTATTAAAACTGCACGTTCTAAATTTACATCCTTCTTTTCTAGCATAAATTGATTTAAAGCACAAAGTTACATAATTGTAAGCTGATTAATTTTTATATTTTTTAGATTCCTTTTTACCATTGAAATCTTACCTTGCCATAGAATTTTACATTTTTACATGAAAACTATTGCCTTTTTTAATTTAGAAAATTTATTCGACATTACCAACGACCCTAAAATTAATGATAATGATTTTTTATCTACATCTGATAAGCGCTGGAATTTAAAACGATACGAAAATAAATTATATAAATTAGGTTTTGCGATTTCTAATATAGGAAAAAAAGAGACTAACACACATCCTGCAATTGTTGGTGTCGCAGAAGTTGAAAATGCAAAAGTCATGCAAGATCTTTTAAACTCTGAACACTTAAAAGACATTCAATATAGCTTTGTACATTATAACTCTCCAGACGAACGCGGTATTGATGTTGCATTTATTTACGATACCACGCAATTTAAAGTGACCAACTCTGCCCCCTATTCTATTGTATTAATAGATGATAATGGTCTTAGTGATTATACTAGAGACATTTTACTTGTCTCTGGACTTTTAAACGGAGAATCCATGCATTTTTTAGTTAACCATTGGCCTTCAAAAAATGAAGATTCTAATATCCCTAAACGTATGGAAGTTTCTAACAAAGCAACAGAAATTATTTCTGGTCTTACAGCAGAAGATCCGAATGCGAAAATAATTGTTATGGGAGATTTTAACGACAATTCTTCTAGTGAAAGCGTTCAGGCTCTAGTAAATAATAACGGTCTTTTTAACCCTATGGAAAGTTTAACTTCTTACGATAGAGGGAGTATAAATTATAGATTTAAATGGGATGTATTCGATCAGATTATGCTTTCATATAATTTTTTAGATCATAAACCAGCCACACATAACTTTAGTCATGCAGACATTTTTGATGCCGATTTTTTAAAACAATATAAAGGAAAATATAAAGGCCAGCCCTTTAGAACATATGTTGGCAAAACTTATAAAGGTGGATACAGCGACCATTTTCCGGTATATATTCTTCTAAGAGAGGTTCCTAAACGCATGTAGTTTATTTTTCTTTTAAAATTCTAAAATCATCTAATTGGTAAGCTCCATCCAGGGCTTCATTAGTTCCTGAACCTGTAACTTTAAAAGCGATATAGACGGTCTCACTAAAGTTGGATAAATCTATTAATCCAGAATCTTTAAACGTATACCATTCATCGTATTTAGTTGGTACTTTTGCTTCAATTTCCAACCATGTTGCGTTAAGAACGTCTGTACCATTAAAATCTGTAGAAATTAAAACATCTATGGTATTTCTAACAGAAGTTAAGTGGTGTTGCGCCAAATTAAAATTTAAAAACGCATTTAAATTTTCATCTAAATTAATACCTGGAGATACTAGCCAACCTACATTAGATGTATCGTTTGCTCCAAATGTTCCAAATTCTGCATATCCGTTTTTACTATAAATTTGCTCGGTCCATAATACCTGTCCACGTTCGGCAAAATTAATCCATCCTTCAGTATCTAAAATTTGTTCATCGATTGCATCATTAAATGTTTCTTCAAATACAACCACAAAATCATCTGCATTTAAAGGCGAGCAACGCGTATTTGTAAGTGCTACATCTTTAGTATCATTTAAAACTAGAACAAAGTCGTCTCCTCCGTAACTTTTAGAAATTATACCTTTAATTGTTCCGTTTTCACTGGGTAAAATCTCATTTTTAAAGGTTGCAAACGAACTAGTTTCAAGACTAAACTCTTCATAACTAAAACCTTCACAGCGTTGCATTTTACGTTGGGTATCAAAATCGTCTATGGCATTAAAATACGATTGTCCGATAAGGTACTCTGGAAATTCCACATTAGAAATAAGCACGTACATACCAATGTAATTTTCATTAATATCTGAAAAATTAAGTTCAAGAGGTGTTAAATCTTCGGTAATTAAAGACCTAAATAAATGCGTTTTGATTTGATTTTCAGACATCAGATCTATCCGATTACCATCTGCGGCGCCACCTATTGCTAATATTTCTGATGCAGTTTCGCCTAAAAACAAATCTTGTAGAAGGATATAAACTTCGCGACCTAAATTAAATTGATTATAGGAATCCACTTGATTTAATACAATATTTATTGCTGCAGTAGGATTACTTGGTTGGTCTTGAAGGTATAACTCTTTATAAAAATTGCCTGTTTTATCGGACGAACTTACATAACCTTTAACAACACTATTTGATGCAAATTGTACGACCTCGCCAGCAACAAATTGTTGTTTTAAGGCTTCAATAGAAATTTCTGTATAAGTGCCATTTTTAAGTCCGTCCTGAATATCAATTATAGTTTGTTGTTCTTCTATATTTAACTGATTAGGCACAGAAAAATCATCGTCTTGAACGCAAGATACCATGATCATAAAAAATAAAAGATAACATATGCCCGGTTTGTATTTACTCCTGTTCATAATTTTAAATATTTAATATTATTAAAATCTAATATTTACATTGGCAAAGTAAGTTGCTCCTCTTCCATACCAATATTTTGGTCCAAAAACACGAATAGAGTTTTCGCTATCCGCTTTTAACTCTCTATAATTTGCATTTCGGCCTTGTTCAAAACCTCCAGTTTTGTAAACATTGTCTAATACATTATTTAGACTTACAAAAAGTCCGAGATAATATTTATCTATTTTCCAAGACTTCCCTCCTATTATATTTACTACAACATAGTCATCAAATTGTTCTTGCTTTAAAAGTTGTTTCGCAACTGTCTCATCATAATCATTAAAAGGCAAACCATCATCATCTAAATAAAAATTAGAAGTTCTAGTTAGCGGGCTCACATCTACGTAAGTATTAGACATATAGTTAATAGTGGTTCCAAACCACCAATATTCTGGATCACTGTATTCAAAACCAAAAGACATAGCTGTTTGAGGCCCACCAGCTATTTTATAGTTTTTGAGTTGAGCTTTACCAAAATCTATAGCACCATCTTGAGTTACAAAACTTGAAGAAGTTAAATACAAATCGGGATTATTGTTATAGGTATACTGTCCATATGAAGCTGCAGTTTTTAGTTTAAAAGAAGATGTTAATTGTGCTTCTACGCCTAATTCTGCACCAATATGTAAGGTGTTTACATTATGAAGTATTTCTTGAACAAATGCAGATGTTTCGTTAAATTCAATACCTGCAGATGTAAGACCATCTGCATAATAAAAGCCAATTTCATTACTTCCGCGCTTATCTATATAAAACCCTGATAAATTAGAGGTAACAATCTCAGACCTATAAACATAACTAGCATCTAGAGCCAGAAGATGTTCTTCTGAAATTGCTTTAACCACATTATTATTTTCTCTAGGATTAGAGAATGAATTCTGTAAATTAGGTGCTCTAGTTAAATATGCAGCCTGAACATTTAATACGTGTTTGGCCGATACTTTGTATGTAAATCCGCCTTTAATACCATAGCCTAGAAAACTTAAAGCCTCACTTTTGCCTAAAGAATTATTTATAAAAGCTTCGTTTTGAAATAACCCTTCACGCTGATAGTTTGTATGATTTACATCTAGAGCTACAAAATAATCTATAGTTTTATGCTTAACCTGAATTTGAGAAAAAGCAGACAGTACATTAGCATGCAAAGTATAATTGTATTTAATTTTTCCGCCTTTAGTAACTCGTGCATTTGGTTGTAAGAGGTTGTATTGCCATCCATCAAAAGCATCGACATTTAAATAATCTAAAGCGCCTAAAAGATCTTGTATTTCGGCAAAATTTTCAGAAACTAATGCTGTATAATTTACTGAAGCACTAAACAACACATGATCGTTAAATGTTGAATTAAAAATAGAATTTAAAGTAAACTGCCTATCATCTGTCCGGTCTTCATATTGTACATAAGCAGCTTCTAGTCCTTGACTTGAATTTGTAAGATTAGCATCGTAAATACGATACCAATCTATTTGTCCGTTAGTTTTAAATTCCTGTTCGGCAATGTAAGCATTTTCATAATCTGGCCCAGATGTATCTGCTAAGTAGTAACTTGGTAATTTTTGATAATAAGCAGGGCTTGGATTTCCACCACCTGGATAATCTAAACGACTATGCCCTTGTTTTCCAAATGTGTAACTTAGATTTGTTTGAAGTTCTGTTTTAGAATTTAGAGTCCAATAATGACTCAACATAAAAATTGGTTGAGCTACATCTTTAACTCTAGAATTTCTTTTTTTACCGTTGTAACTTCCCCAATATTCGTTGTATTTAATATCTTTTAAATCAAAAACTTCTTGAGTATTTGGAGATGATTTCCCTCTTCGATTTGGAGTATAAAAACCTGTAAAGTTTACACTTTGCGATTGCCCTAATTGTTTTTCTACAGATACAAATAAAGAATTCGCATCATAAAACGTAGCATCTTGGTAGCCTTCATCTCCCCATCTTCTACCTATAGAACATGCATAAGCCCAACCATTTTTCACCAAACCAGAGGCATAACTTGCCATTAATCTATTCGCATAACTTCGGTTGGACGACGTATAAGTTAAACGGCCACCAGATCTGTATTTTGAAGCTTGCGTACTAATATTTGTAGTTCCTAATACGCCTCCAAAACTAAAAGTAGAAGCGGCTAAACCATAGTTAAATTCTTGATTCCTTAAAACATCATTTATACCTCCCCAATTACTCCACTGCATTCTACCGTTAAAAATAGAGTTCATCTCTATACCATTTATTAGAAGTTGTCCCTCACTAGAATCTAAACCTCTAATTTTAAAAAAGGAACTACTAAATTCAAATGCTGCTGTACGCTGAAACACATCTTTAGTAGCTTGCAAAAGTCCTGAAATATTATCGGCAGCACTACTATCATCATTTAACTCATCATCAGTGAGAACAATAGTATATAAATCTTTATTTGTAGTCGCATCTAAAGCCATAAACATATCGTCTATTTGTAAATGTTCATTCTTATTAATTATTATTGGATAACGCTTATCAAGATACCCTGGCTTAGATATTTTTAGAATTTGATTACCTAAAACAGAAATATTAAGCAACTGGAACTCTCCTAAATTATTTGTTTTAGTAGTTAGGTTGGTGTCTTCTATTATAACAGTAACCTGGTTAAGAGGCTGTAAAGACAAATCATCTTTAACACTTCCAGATATGTTTGTATTCTGGGAAAAGACATGCTGTAAAGCACACACAAAACAAAGTAGAGCTAGAATATTTTTTTTCATAGAATTAGATTTAAAACTATTAATTTTCTAGCTGTCAGTAACTTAAGGGGTTATAATTTAAATATTTTATTTATAAAAACCTATATTTAGCTATATTTTATTCAATATGAAACCATATCTAAAATCTTATCTATGGCTATTTTGCCTTATGCATACAGCAATATGTTATGCTCAAGACAGAGAGTTTACCATACATACTATTGCGTTTTACAATCTTGAAAACTTATTTGATGTAGATAATGATGCTCTTACTTTTGATGAAAGTAGTCCAATAATGGAATTAGCTGAAAACAAATCTGAGGTGTATGCTAAGAAAATTAGAAACATGGCTCATGTTATCTCAGAAATTGGTTTAAAAGTCACTCATAATTTACCCGCAATTATTGGAGTGTGCGAGATTGAAAATAGAGATGTTTTAGAAGACCTTGTTAATGATTCTTTACTAGTACATAAAAATTATGGAATGGTACATTACAATTCTCCAGATCGGCGTGGTATAGATGTTGGTTTACTTTATCAGAAAACCATATTTACACCAACAGTGACTAAAACCTATCCATTATACCTAAAAGATGAACTAACAAATGCCCCAATTTATACAAGAGATCAATTGGTTGTAACAGGTTTTTTAGATGGAGAACCAATGCATATTATTGTAAACCATTGGCCTTCAAGACGAGGAGGGGAAACCAAAAGTAATGCAAAACGCATTGAAGCAGCAAAGCTCAATAAGCATATTATAGACTCTTTACAAACTATTAACCCCTATGCCAAAATAATAAGTATGGGAGACTTTAATGACAACCCCACAAATGATAGCTTTAAAAACATTTTAAAGACCAGCAAAAAGAAAAATAAAGTCCCTTTAAAAGGTATTTACAACCCTATGGAGCATCTCTATAACCAAGGCTTTGGCACAACAGCATATCGGGATAAATGGAGTCTATTTGATCAGATTTTAGTTACTAAACCGTTATTAAATTCTGATTACAACTCTTATAAGTTATACAAAGCTGGAATTTTTAATGCTCAATACCTGATAACTAAAACTGGTGCGTACAAAGGATATCCTTTTAGAAGTTTTAGTTATGAAGGATTTACTAATGGGTATAGCGACCATTTTCCTGTATATATTTATGTAATAAAAGCTAAAATTTAAGCATAAAAAAAGCGACTTAAAAGTCGCTTAATAAGTTTTATAAGCCTAACCAAATATTCCAAGGAATTCGGGTTAGTAAAAGTACTAAACCAATGGCATAAAATATAGAAATGGTTTTAAACTTAGCATGAGATGATAATTTTGATTTATGTTTAGAATACCCCATTGTAATAAATACTAGTGCTATTATATTTATAAGCGGGTGTTCAACTAAATACAGTCTGGTTAAGGAATCCTTCATAACTCCTCCCATACCTAATTCACTAAACAAAGATAATCTTGGAGAAACTACGTATAGAATAATACCTATTAATAATTGAATATGAGATACAATAATAGTAAACAAAGCCAATCTAAAATCTTTAGGACCATACTCTTTTTTACTACTATATTTAATTATACTATTAAATGTAGCAACTATAAGAACTAGAAGGACTAAAAAAGCCCAATAGGAATGTAAATTTAGAATTACATTATACATAATGAAAAATTTAATTTTATTAAAGACAAATGTAAGCAATTAAATGGCATAAAAAAACCATGTATTACTACATGGTTTTTATTCTTATATCATGAAAATTGGATTATTCATTAAGCTCCCAAGCTCCATCAGTTTTTATCATAGACATACTTTCGGTAGTGTTAGTACCATTGTATATATCGTATGTTAATAAATATTTTTGACCATCTTCTGCTGTTGGATCATTATTATCTAATAATATAGCCATAGCAGTTTCAATCATTTCTAAACTCCAGTATGCAGAATTACCTTCTCTTCTATCGAAGTTTTTATAATACCCCATACTATCTGCAGGATCCTCAAATTCAGGCGTAGTAATTAATTGAGTAGACATATATTCATAATCTGTAGCTACAAGCGTATAAGTGATTGTATTATCTGGAACCCATGTTGTACCATCATGTCCAAATTGTAATGTAGAAGCTATAACAGATGAAATTGCATTCCAAGAAGTACCATCAAAAGTATATGGTACTAAATTCATTTCGTTGTCTGCACCACTTACATATAATTCGTACATAGTTACAACAGTATCTCCTGCCATTGCATAAGGATATAATGACTTAAGGTAAATTGAAATATTATATTCTGCAACATCTTCGTTAGTGAAGTTAGCATAGCTTTGGTCCATTGCGATATAATCATCATAAGTAAACTCAAGGATCATTTCCCAAGAATCTAATAAAACAAAACTATTTGTTCTTTCTGTAGTAGATCCTGATTCGTAGTATAGGTATGTTAATTCTACCAAATCACCTCTACCAGCATCTGGATACTTGTACATAAGTAAAGTGGTCATATCACCTGAGCTGTCGAAATTACCATGAGTAAAACCTAAAGTTGCATAATCATCTTCAGTTACTGTATAAGCAGTTGTAGATTTTATACTATTAGATTTATATAAATCATAAGTTACAAATACAGAAGATCCTTTTCCCCAGAAAGGGTAAGTATCTGATAAAAATCCAGGAATTAATTCTTTAAATTGATCTTCTGATTGAAAATAATTTACAGAATCTAACTCCTTTGCATATATAGCATAATCATCATCTGTTAAAGTATACTCTGTACTTCCAACAATTGGATTTTCAACACTATCTAGGTCGTCATAAATATCTTCCATAGGATCACAACTTGTAAACATTGCACCTACAGCTACTAATAAAAATACTAATTTTTTCATTCTATTTTTTTTTAAAAGTTAAGCTTAGCTCCAATACTAAATGTTCTTCCTGCACCATAATATACAAGAGCAGTGTTTGCTGTAGAACCTGTACCATCATTAGCATCAGACACATACTCTAAGTTAAAGATGTTGTTCATTCTTCCTAATAAACGTACATCGAATGGTCCCATATCGAAGTTATGAGATAAACCTAAATCGAATAAACCATAAGCTGGAACTTTCCAAGCTTCTGGAGCTCCTTCAGTACCTCTATCACTAGGGTCGAAATTTGCATATAAATTATCGTAGTAGTTATAATCTAACATTAAGTTAGTATTTTCTAGTAATTCATAGTTAGCACCTAAAGCAAAAGTAGTTTGAGCAGCATCACCTACGTGTAAATCTTCAATATATAAATTAACAGTATCTATTAATTCTTGATCTTCGTTATAGATTTCAACATTTTCTAGGTTATTATCCCATCTCCAGTCTCCTAAAGACATCATACCTGTAAGTCTTAATTTATCTGTAGCTCTATAAACGAAATCTACCTCAATACCTTGGTGAATAGCATTTACTCCTAATAAGTTAGCTGTTGCATTTGTACCATCTGGTTGATTGTACACGTATGTTTCAGTTCTATCATTCCAAGTCGTTCTGTATAAGTTAAGGTTTGCAGATAATTTATCTGATCTGTATCCGTAACCTATTTCCATACTAAAGATTTTTTGATTCTCAGCGTCTGGGTTAATGTTTTCATTATCGTAACCAACAAATACAGCATCAAAACCACCAGCTTTTTCAAAGTAACCAATGTTAGCAAACACATTGTGGTTATCTGTTAAGTTATAGTTAGCACCCCCTTTAGCCATGTAGCCAAAAAAGTCGTACCAGTCTGTTTCTTGGTTTGAATCACTATCTAAGTAGTTAAAGTAGTCAATACGCTTGTAAGATGTATTAGATCCAGAAATCGATACGAAAGCAGAAAGTGCGTCTTTAGAGTATTCAACTTGACCAAAAACACCTAACCAATTTACTAAACCATCATAATAGTAAGACCATTTGTCTCCTTCTTTATAAGTTGCATTTGGGTTGTTAACATCTGCATCATCTGCATAAAACTGACCTCCTAATAAGTCTGTTACTTCAGAGAAGTGAATTCCTTTGTAAGTTCTAAAATCTAAACCTCCAATTACCACAAAGTTTTCTCCAATTTTAGTATCAAGGGTAGAAAGTAAACCATACCATTCGTGGTCATTACGAGAAGCTCTTAAAATAGTTTCTGATCCAAAAGCACCTCTTGCTTCGTTTTCGTCTACAATCTTATCAAAATCTATAGGACCATATAATCCAGTTCTGTAATCGCTTACTCCGTCTGTACCTAAACCAAATTTGTTAGTCCCAGAGTAACCACCACCACCACCAGATCCGAATGATGCATATAATACAGTAGATAATGTTGTTTTATCTGAAATATCCCAAAAATGATTTAAAGATATTTGAGGCTTGTGATAGAAGTTATCTTCTTGGTGAGTTACCTGACCATTTTTATAACCCCAGTCTGCATTAAAACGTTTTCCACTCTCTGTAGCTCTATATGTAGAGATTAATTGTCTGTTTTGTCTTTGACCGTGACGTTGCGTTGCGCCAAAAGCAGTAAAAGATAATTTGTGATCTTCATTTATTTGCTTAGAAATATTAACGAAGTAAGATACAGCATTAAATTCTGTACCGTCTACATATCCATTACCGTCTGTTTTATAAGCAGAAACAGTAGCAGCAAAACCATTATCCATTAAACCTGTTGAATAAGTTGCTCCATACTTTAAATAACCATCGTTACCAATAGAAGAACCAACAGAACCTCCTTCTTCGATATCTGTAGTTTTAGTAACAATATTAATAGTACCTCCAATAGATGGCACTGCAACTTTAGATGCTCCTAAACCACGTTGTACTTGCATTGTGCTTGTTACATCTGAAAGACCCGCCCAGTTACTCCAGTATACTGCACCGTTTTCCATGTCGTTTACAGGTACACCATTGATCATAACAGCTACGTTGTCTGATTCGAAACCTCTTAAGTTAATACGACCATCTCCAAATCCTCCTCCAGATTTAGTTGCGTAAACTCCAGGTGTTGATTTTAAAATTTCTGGAAATTCTTGAGTTCCTAATTTTAACTCAATTTCTTCTGATCTAATTGTAGAAACAGCTACAGGAGTTTTTCTATCAACTGCTACTGAAGCTATAATTTGCACTTCATCTAAACCAAATTCGCTAGATTCTAAAACAATTTTACCTAAGTCTACATTTCCATTTACTGGAATTTCTTTAGATAAATAACCGATATAAGATACAACAATTACTGCATCTGTTTTACTTGTTTTTAAAGTAAAGTTCCCATCGAAATCACTTGAAACACCATTTTTTGTTCCTTTTTCCACGACATTCACGCCAGGTAAAGGCAAGTTAGAATCAGGATCTACTGTAGTTCCTGTAACAATACTTTGAGCAAAAGATACGGTAGTAAACACCATAAAAATTGCAAAAAATAAGCTTTTTGAAATGTTCTTCATTTTTGTTATTTGAGATTAATTTTACATCTGCAAAAATAGACCTATTTAGTAATCTATTATTACGTAAATGTTAAGGTTTTTAACAGAATGCAATGTACTGATAATCTAACAAATAAAAAAAATGAAGAACTTTTGAACTTAATTTTGCGTCTTTATAATTTATTGGCGCTGTTTTTTATAATAATTTAATAGATTAAGAGTAGAGCTATCATGTTCGTAATTTTCGGCTCCATCAAACTCTTTTAAAATTTTATTGGCAAGCTGTTTTCCTAGCTCTACACCCCACTGATCGTAGCTAAATATGTTCCAGATCACTCCTTGAACAAATATTTTATGCTCATACATGGCGATTAGTTTTCCTAAACTTGCTGGTGTAAGCTTCTTAATAAAAATGGTATTTGTAGGCTTGTTCCCCTCAAAAACTTTAAAAGGTAACAGCTTTTGTTTTTCTACATCGGACAACTTCTGGCTTTCCATTTCTTGTAATACTTGCGCTTTTGTTTTACCGTTTAAAAGGGCTTCTGTTTGGGCCAAGAAATTAGACATTAATTTATCTTGATGATCTTTATTACCATGTAAAGATTCTGCAAATCCTATAAAATCTGCTGGTATTAATTTTGTACCTTGGTGTATAAGTTGAAAGAAGGCATGTTGTGAGTTTGTTCCTGGTTCTCCCCAAATTAAAGTTCCTGTTTGGTAATCAACTTTATCTCCATTTCTATCCACACTTTTTCCATTACTTTCCATAATTCCTTGTTGTAAGTAAGTCGCAAATTGTGTTAAATATTGGCTATATCCAATTACAGCTTCACTCTCAGCTTTAAAGAAATTATTATACCATACACTTATTAAAGCTAACACAACAGGAATATTGTTTTTAAAATCTGTTGTTTTAAAATGTTCATCCATTTGATGAGCACCTTCTAATAGACTTTCAAAATTTTTATATCCTACAGCCAAACTAATAGTTAACCCTACTGCACTCCATAGAGAAAAACGTCCGCCAACCCAGTTCCACATTGGAAAAATGTTAGCTTCGTTAATTCCAAATTCTTTTACTTTCTCAATATTTGTAGATACCGCCACAAAATGGCTTGCTACGGCTTCTTGGTTGGCATGTTCTAAAAACCATGTACGCAATGTATTAGCATTAGATAAAGTTTCTTGGGTTGTAAATGTTTTAGATACGACTACAAATAATGTTGTTTCTGGATCTAATTCTTTTATAACTTCATTTACATGATCTCCATCTACATTACTTACAAAATGTGTTGTTAAGTGGTTTTTGTAGTATTGTAACGACTCTACAACCATAGCTGGTCCGAGATCTGAACCACCAATACCAATGTTTACAACATCTGTAAATGATTTCCCTGTATATCCTTTTAACTCACCACTCACTACATTGTTAGTAAAGGTCTCAATGTCTTGTTTTACGCGGTATATTTCTGGCATAACATCTTCACCATCAACAATAATTTTAGCAGATTTTGGTGCTCGTAATGCGGTATGTAATACTTCTCTTCCTTCGGTTTCATTAATTACATCTCCAGAAAAATAGCCCGCCATAGCATCTTTCAACTTCACTTCCTCTGCTAATTGAAGCAGGTATTCCATGGTTTCTGATGTCAGTCTATTTTTTGAATAATCTACATAAAAGTCTTCCCAAATTATGGAATTGGTATTTGCACGATTGGAATCGCTAGCAAATAAATCTTTCATGTGTATATTTTTAATGTCTTCAAAATGTTTTTTAAGAAGCTTCCATGCTTGAGTGGTTGTTGGGTTAATTGCTGGTAAGGCCATAATTAATATGCTTGTGTTATTAAATTTTGTTCTTCTTTTAGTTTGTTGTCTTCAGAGAACGGTATAGCGTCCATCTGAACTTTTATTGGTTTAATATACTCTAAATATTTATCTTTTAAGTTTTCTAAAATAGGTTCTGCAGCTGGTAATTTTTGTTTAAACGGATCTACTTGCTCCCCATTTTTCCAGAAACGATAACACACGTGAGGTCCTGAGGTATTTCCTGTCATACCTACCCAACCAATAACATCGCCTTGTTTTACATACTCTCCAACTTTTACTTTTCGTTTTTGCATATGTAAATATTGCGTTTCATAAACTTTATTATGACGAATTTTTACATAGTTTCCATTACCTCCGGTATAACTTGATTTGGTAACAACACCATTAGCTGTGGCTACAATTGGAGTTCCTATATTTGCCGCAAAATCGGTACCTTTATGAGGGCGCACTTTGTTTCCGTATAATGCAATTCTTCGATTTAAATTAAACCGCGACGAAATACGTTTATATTCTACAGGTGCTTTTAAAAATGCACGTCGTAATGTTTTCGCTTCTTCATTATAAAAGTCTGTAGTACCTATAACCGAATCTGTTTCAAATTCGAATGCATAAAATGGTTCTGTGTTATGTTCAAAGTAAGCCGCTTTTATTTTATCAATCCCAGCATAAATAGTATCGTCAATATATTTATCTGTATAAATTACTTTAAAGCGATCTCCTTTTTGAAGTCTTGTAAAATCTATAGTCCAGGCATAAATATCTGACATTTTATACGCTAAGATTAAACTTAATCCATCATCTGCCAAAGTTTGGGAGATATTACTGTTTATAATTCCCGAATATTCTTTTTCAACATATTTAATTGGCTTTCTGCTTGTGTAGGCATGAATACTATCTTGAAAATTTACAACAACATATTCTTCTTTGTTTGGCTGATAAATAAAACATTTAGGTGTTTCTAGAGAATCTTTAGCACATAATAAAGTGTATGGTTTTCCGATTTGAATTTTTCTAATATCAAAACTATCTCTCGTTTTTTCTGCAATTTGATAGATTTTAGAAAAACCAATATTATTTCGTTCAAGAATCTGACCAAAACTATCTCCTGAATGTACCGTATCGCGTTTTACTATGTAATCGTTTAAATTAAATCCAAATTCGTAAACATCGGGAATAACAACATCTTTTTCGGCTATAGCTAAATCTGCGCTTGATTGTTCTTTGGAATTATCTTTACAACTTGTTAAACCTAGTGCGGCTGTAAAAACAATTACACACCCTTTCACTAATCTTCTCATTTTTTTTTGGCCCATAAATCTGGAAAAATATTTTTCTTGCAATGTTCTTAATAATTACGTGTCCATAACACGTATAACGTTTTTTTATATATTTTTAATAGCATTAAAACCTATATTAACACCATTATTTTGTTCTTAAAACAAACATTAAAGTAGCAGAAAAGCTACATTAAGACTATGTCTATTTAGGAATTTTGCTAAATTAATAAATTAGTAGTGGTTATACATTCCTAAAAGTGTTAATATAATTTTTAATACCTTTCATGATATTGATTTTTTAGTTCCTAAAATTAGCATCACACCTATTTTATTAATCCATAATAATATTAAATGGATGTATTAACCCTTTAAAAGCAGATAAATCGGCTCTTAAAGACCCTACAGCCAAATCTGCCTGTACACGTAATGGCAGTTTATTCTTGTCGTTAGACACCCAAAGCGTTAAACTTTCTTCTTCTTTAAACACACGACCAGCCATAACGTATGGTCTAAACTTTAAGGCTGCAACTTTACCAAACTCTGTATCAATAGCATCTTCTCCTAAATATTTTAATTTAAACATATAGTTTTCTTCATCAAAAAACATATCTATATGGACTTCATCATTTTTCTTTAACCCCTTAACATCTAATTTATTTCTCAGATAATAAAATGTAGATACCATATCTTGAACTCTAGGTTTAGTTTCTATGATACTGTTAGTATTTTTTTTAATATTATGTACATGCGCCAAATTCCGAGATTGATCAAATTCAATTTCTAAATTTTTAGTATGACCACCTTCATCAATTTTTCTTATAAATTTATATGGAATATATTCTTCTTTATCCATATACGTTTCGTAGCGATCTTCTACTTTAAAAAACCATTTAATAGGACCGGTAGTCCACCCTTTACCAACTACATGATATACAGGTGTTCCCTTAAAAACAAGCTCTTTTACTTCTAAGGTCGCTTCTCCTGCTTTTAAAAAACCACTATAACTCATTTCAAACTTAAACCACTCTCCTGTATTAAAAGCACTCTCGTTTTGTGCTTCTATGTGAGATGAAACACAACCAATTATAATTAAAATGAGATATAATTTTTTCATACGCTGTTATTAAACTGCAACTAAGTTAAAATATTTTTACTAAGCCTTTTATAACAATTTCTATTCCAAATGTATTAAAAGTAAAAAGTTCTGTCAAAAATTACAATACAGCTTCATTTTTTAATAGTTATTATTGCGTTTAAAAATTGTAATTAAGTCTTTTAAAACATTTTAAAACCAAAATCCTATATTTAAAAACCAAACACTGTTTTTAGTTTCTGGAGAATATGAGTATGTTGCTTCTATTGGCCCTAGAAAAGAATCCCACCCATAAGCTAGAGCATATCCCGTAAAATCTGGAGATGTTAACCATTCTCCAGAAGTAAAAATGTTGTCATCAATATTTGCTAAATTAGCGGTTGCGGTAAGGTGATGTTTTAAGGCAAATTCATAATCTAATTTAAAGGTGCTTTTTAAAAAACTATCTCCAGAGACAGTTAACCAATCGTAACCGTAAAACGATTTCATGTTATTAATTAAATTTCCACCGTATCCTCCTAAAGAAAAATTTAAAAACGGACTCTGATTGCGACCAATACTAAAACCGCCTTCGGCTAAAAGTGATGCAGAAAACTTATTACTTACTTTAAAGACATAACCTACATCTACTTTTGTAATTGAAAACTGATCAAAATCTATATCATTAGGAGTGGCGTAAAAATATAAATGAAAATCGCCATTAAAATAAAAACCTGTATTTGGAAAGTATTTATTGTCGTAAGAATCATAATTCACTTTAGCAAATGCACTAAAATATGTGCGATCTTCAAAAACACTTTCAGATGACCCTGGAGAATCTGTAATGGTTTCTGAAGTTATATTAAGGTATTTATGTTCTGCACCTAAACTAAGCGCCATATCGTTTAAAAACTGAGTTTGTACGTAAAATTGATTTGTGAAGTCTTTTAATTCTGTATCAATTTTATTAATGTCTGAATCTTCATCTCTCAATAAAATTTCGGCAGAAACATTTCGATTAAATTGGTTAAATCGAGAACGCACACCAATGCTCCAATAAAATCCTTTATCGATATAATAATCAAAATTATAACGCAAATTATCACCTAAAATAAAATCAAAAGACAAGACATCATTATTTGTTAAAAGTCGTTTTGTTGTAACGTTTACTAATGCTGCACTTTTGTACAAATCGTCGTAATGCAGTGCTAATTTTAAAGCTGTTTTTTGGGTACTCTCTTTAACATTAGTAATTAAGTCATATCCTGGCTTATTACTAGAAGGTCTTAAATCGTAGGTAAAACTATTAAAGTTATTAGTTCCTATCAGGTTATTTACGCCACTAGAAAAGTCGCCATAACTTACGGTTGTATTACTTTTAAGTTTTAATTTTCCTAAGATATAAGCGCGTGTATATTTATCGTTACCATGTATTTGAATACCATTTATTGCAATAGAGTCTAGATGTCTTATAGGTGGTCTACCTTGCAAATGTGTTTGCTGTTTTTGTACTACATCTTTTAGGGCTTCAATATTTTTTTGCGCAGCTATAACCCCATTTTCGATAATCTCTGTTCCTTGATCAAACGATACTACATTAAAATTTGTAATATCTGGTTTTATGTATATATCTGTGTTTTTAACTTTGTTAATCATATCATTCAGCATTCTATAATTCTGAACTTGATATAATATTTCTGTTGCAGATTTTAAATCTTTACTTTTAGCCAAATCATCTTGAACATCTACCCCTATTATTACATCTACTCCTTTAGCTTTCATTTCATCTAGCGGGTAATTATTAACAACTCCCCCATCAATATACACGCTATCGTTAATATTAACTGGCTGAAACAGAGTTGGCAAAGCCCCACTAGCCATAACAGCCTGAGCTAAATTACCAGATTCTAATTGCACAGCCTCTCCTGTATCCATATTTGTAGTAATACAGAAAAAAGGAATTGGTAATTGACTAAAATCTGAAATATTCTTGACATGTAATGTTAGTTCTGATAACAAATTAAAAGTGTTCTGTCCTCGAGATAGTGCTGTAGGCAATCGTAACTTAAACCCATCAAAAGGTAATGTTAAGGCGTAACGTTCAGAATTTTCTCGCTCATAAAATGTTTTAGATTCTCTAGGAATATTATCTATAATAATATTATCAAAATTCACAGATTTAAAGATTGAATCTATGGCTTTTCCAGAATATCCAGAGGCATAAAGCGACCCTACAATAGCACCCATACTTGTCCCTGCAACATAATCTATACGTACACCTAAACTATCTAAAACTTTAAGCACTCCAATATGCGCTAAGCCTTTAGCGCCTCCTCCACTTAAAACTAAACCTACTTTTAAGTCAGGTTTTTTAATACTTTGTTCTTGTGCTTGAACTAAACATCCAAAAAGCAAAAAACTAATAAATAAAAATATGCGCATGCAATTACGAGGTATGATAATGATTAAAAATTTTATTAGCTCTTGAGAACCCTACAACTGCTTCTAAATCTTCTAAAGAAGCATTAGCAATACGTTTTACAGATTTAAAATGACTCAATAACTCTACAATTGTTTTTTCTCCAATTCCTGAAATAGTTTCCAACTCTGTGTTTAATGCACTTTTGCTTCGCCTATTTCTGTGATGCTCTATACCAAATCTATGAGCTTCGTTTCGCAATTGCTGAATCACCTTTAAAGTTTCACTTTTTTTATCTAAGTACAACGGCACAGGATCATCCGGATAAAACAATTCTTCTAAACGTTTTGCAATACCAATAATTGCAATTTTACCACGCAAGCCTAAATCTTGTAACGCCTTTAATGCAGATGATAGCTGCCCTTTTCCTCCATCTATAATAATAAGCTGTGGTAACGGATGCTGTTCTTCTAGCAATCGTTTATAACGTCTAAACACAACTTCTTCCATAGATGCAAAATCATCCGGCCCTTCAACTGTTTTTATATTAAAATGCCTATAATCTTTTTTACTTGGTTTTCCATCTTTAAATACTACACAAGCCGCAACGGGATGTGTTCCTTGAATATTTGAATTATCAAAACATTCAATATGTCGTGGCTCTTCATGTAACCGTAAATCTGTTTTCATTTGCGCCATAATACGATTTACATGGCGATCTGGATCTGTAATTTTAATTTGTTTAAAACGCTCCATACGGTAATATTTAGCATTTCGTAACGACAAATCAATAATACGTTTCTTGTCGCCTAATTGCGGCACTGTAACTCTTACATCTTCCCCCAAATTTACTTTAAAAGGTACGTATATTTCTTTTGAATTAGAATGAAAACGCTGACGAATTTCTGTTATTGCTAATTCTAATAATTGTTTATCGGTTTCGTCCAGTTTTTTCTTAATTTCTAAAGTGTGAGAACGTATAATTGAACCATATGAAATTTGAAGAAAATTCACATAACCAAAACTTTCATCACTCATAATAGTAAACACATCTACATTACTAATTTTCGGATTTACAATGGTAGATTTGGCTTGATAGTTCTGTAATATATCTATTTTTTCTTTGACCTGTTGGGCGGCCTCAAAATTTAAATCGGCTGCTAAAGTTTTCATCTGATTTTTAAACTGAGACAAAGAATCTTTAAAGTTTCCTTTTAAAATTTCTCGTATGGCAATTATATTTTCATCATAATCTTCAACAGATTCATATCCCTCGCAAGGACCTTTACAGTTTCCTAAATGGTATTCTAAGCACACTTTATATTTACCTGATTCTATTTTGGCTTCAGACAAATCGTAATTACATGTACGTAAGGGGTAAACTCCTTTTATTAAATCTAAAAGCGTATGTATGGTTTTAAAATTGGTATAAGGGCCAAAATATTCAGAACCATCTTTTATTACTCGTCGTGTAGAAAACACTCGTGGAAATCGCTCTTTTTTTATACAAATCCACGGGTAAGTTTTATCGTCTTTTAGCAATACATTGTAACGTGGTTGATGCTTTTTAATTAAATTATTTTCCAACAACAACGCATCGGTTTCTGTCTCTACAACAATATGTTTAATTTCTTTAATCTTCTTTACAAGAACTCGTGTTTTACCACTATCGTGTGTTTTTGTAAAATAAGAAGACACACGTTTTTTTAAATTTTTAGCTTTGCCTACATAAATTATAGTGCCATTGGCATCAAAATATTGATACACACCAGGAGCGCTAGGCAAGGTTTTTAGCTTAATTTGTAAAGCAGTTTCATCCATAGACCAAAGATAACATAACAATAATAAATGCCATTTTCATTATATAAATTTTAGCATATTATATTGTACTTTTATACCAACATTAAATATCTTTCGCCCTTTTAACACCAACATGGATAAACGTAAAATTGGTAGAGTAGATAAATTTGATTTCCCGAAATTAGATTTGTTCAATATAGATGTAAAAATAGATACGGGAGCTTACACCTCGGCAATACACTGCTCCAAAATTATTGAAGAAAATAACACACTACGTTGCACTTTTTACAGTAAAGGTCACCCTAATTTTAGTAGTGATGAAGTTGTATTTACAGAATACACCTTTACAAACGTAAAAAGTAGTAACGGCATAAAAGAAAATAGATATAAAATTAAATCTGATGTAATAATTTTTGATAAAACTTACAAGATCAACTTAACTTTAAGCACTCGAGAAGACATGAGGTTTCCTGTACTTATTGGAAGACAATTTTTAAAACGTAAATTTCTAGTCGATGTAGATCTTCAAAACTTATCATTTAATTTAAAAAGCTAATGAATATTGTAATTTTATCAAGAAACGCAGAGCTATACTCTACAAACAGACTAATTGTTGAAGGAGAAAAACGCGGACACCAAATAGAGGTTATAGACCCGCTTAAATGCGACATTATTATAGAAAAAGAAAAACCCACAATTTTCTACAAAAACAGATACTTAGACTATGTAGATGCAATTATACCACGTATTGGTGCATCAGTAACATTTTATGGTTGTGCTGTAGTGCGCCAATTTGAAATGATGAATGTATTTACCATAGTAACGTCTGATGCTATACAACGCTCTAGAGACAAACTAAGATCTTTACAACGCCTTAGTAAAGCAGGAATTGGAATGCCAAAAACTGTATTTACTAATTACTCAAGAGATGTCGAAGAAGTTATTGCTCATGTTGGAGGAACTCCAGTTATTATAAAACTCTTAGAAGGAACTCAAGGCTTAGGTGTAGTTTTAGCAGAAACTAAAAATGCTGCAGAATCTGTTTTAGAAGCCTTTAATGGCTTACAAGCTCGCGTTATTGTGCAAGAGTTTATAAAAGAAGCTAACGGCGCAGATTTAAGAGCTTTAATTGTAGACGGGCAAGTGGTAGGCGCAATGAAACGCCAAGGTAAAGAAGGCGAATTTAGATCTAATTTACATCGCGGTGGATCTGCAAATATTATTAAGTTAGATCCAGCAGAATTAAAATTAGCTATAAATGCAGCAGCAGCATTAAAACTGCCTGTTTGTGGTGTAGACATGTTGCAATCTTCTCGAGGCCCCTTACTATTAGAAGTCAACTCTACTCCTGGCTTAGAAGGGATTGAAGGTGCTACGGGTAAAAATATTGCTAAAAACATCATTACATTTATAGAAAGAAACGCAAAAAAATAACGCATGCTAAACAAGGATATCTTACATGTTTTAGGTCAAAAAATTCATCCTGGTGAAAGTGCAGAAATTAGTTTTGATGTTGCTAATTTACATACATCCTCTAGTGTAGATGTCCCCGTTTTTATTGAACGTTCTAAACGCCCAGGCCCTACTGTGCTATTTACAGCAGGCATTCATGGCGATGAAGTAAATGGAGTTGAAATAGTACGACAGCTTATTGCGAAAGGCATAAATAAACCTAAACGTGGTAGCATTATCTGTATTCCTGTTATTAATATTTTTGGATTTATAAACCTAACGCGAGAATTTCCCGATGGCAGAGATCTAAACCGTGTGTTTCCTGGAAATCATAATGGCTCTCTGGCTAGCCAAGTAGCTTACAAATTAATTCATGAAGTTATCCCTTCTGTAGATTATGTAGTTGATTTTCATACAGGTGGTGCAGGCAGGTTTAATGCGCCACAAATTAGAATTGAAAAAAACAATATCGAATTAGATGAATTGGCAAAAGCCTTTGGTGCACCCTTTGTGGTGTATTCAAAAAATTTAAACAAATCATTCCGTTACACCTGCTCCAAATTAGGAATCCCTATGTTGCTTTACGAAGGAGGGAAATCTATTCATTTAGATCCTAATGTTACTCACACTGGCGTAAATGGCGCTAAACGGGTTTTAGCGCATTTAAATATGCTTAATCCACGATTAAAAGCTTCTCCACCAAAGAAAAAATGCGTATTTATACTAGAAAGCAGATGGCAGCGTGCTAATTATTCTGGTATGTTCAGACCTGTTACAAACTTAATGTCTAGCAAAGTAAAAAAAGGAGATGTTATAGGAAACATTACAGATCCATACGGCAAATTTAACGACTTTGTTAAAGCAGAAACCAGTGGCTATATTATAAATGTAAACGAGTCTCCTATTGTATATCAAGGGGATGCGCTTTTTCATATTACTAGAAAAATGAAACCTTAATTCATGACAAAAGCAGAGTTACGAAAACTTTACAAAACAAAACGCAAAGCTTTGTCTTCAGACACTTGTGAGGATTTAAGTATAGACATTTCTAATCAATTACTTAAACTTCCCATTTGGGATAAATCATTCTACCATGTGTTTTTAACTATTGAAACACAAAAAGAAGTAAACACAGAATTTATCTTAAATATTCTTTCAGGAAAAGATAAAAATATTGTGATTTCTAAAAGCGATTTCAAGACAGGATTAATGCATCATGTATTACTTACCGATGCAACAACTATTAAAAAAAACGCCTATAATATTCCAGAACCTATAGATGGTATACCTATACCAAATTCTAGTATTGAAGTTGTGTTTGTTCCGCTTTTAGCATTTGATAAAAGAGGTCACAGAATTGGCTATGGGAAAGGGTTTTACGATCGGTTTTTACAAGCTTGTAAACCTGAAACCATAAAAATTGGATTATCTTTTTTTGAAGCTGAAAATGAAATTACCGAGGTATACAGCAGCGATATTCCTTTAGATTATTGCGTGACTCCAAAACAAGTTTATACCTTTTAAAAACAAAGCAGCTCGCAATATAAAATTGCGAGCTGCTATATATTATTGAGTTTCTTCTCTATTTTGTTAAACCTCTATTTTTTAACATATGTTCTATTTTTGGATCTTGACCAGTAAAGTCTCGATATAATTTACCGAATTCTGCTGTATTTCCTCTAGATAGAATCATATCCCGAAAACGCTGACCATTTTCAGGTGTTAAGCCTCCGTTATTTTCAAACCACGCAAATGCATCATGATCTAACATTTCTGTCCATAAATACGCATAATAACCGGCAGCATAACCATTACCCCAAATGTGTAAAAAATATGTGGAACGGTAACGTGGTGGCACAGCACTTAAATCTAAATGTGTACGCTTTAAAGCTTCTTTTTCAAATGCATTTGCATCATCGATTTTTTCATCTTTTGAAATTGTATGCCATTGCATATCTAAACTTGCAGCAGCTAAAACTTCTGTTAATGCATAACCTTGATTAAAGGTAGACGCTTTTTTAATCTTATCAATTAATGCTTGAGGCATTGGCTCTCCTGTCTTATAATGCTTAGCATAATTATTTAATATTGTTGGATAAAGCGCCCAATGCTCATTAAATTGAGAAGGAAATTCCACAAAATCACGAGGGGTATTTGTACCTGATAAACTCACATATTCTTGATTAGCAAAGAAACCGTGTAAAGCATGTCCAAATTCGTGAAACATAGTCACTACATCATCAAAACTCACTAAAGCAGCTTCTCCGTCTGCTGGCTTAGTAAAGTTACATACATTATAGATTACTGGTTGTGTACCTAAAAGTTTAGATTGATCTACAATATTACTCATCCAAGCTCCACCAGATTTATTATCACGTTTAAAATAATCGCCATAAAACAATCCTATTTGAGTACCATCTTTATCTATAACATCATAAACACGAACATCTTCTTGGTATACAGGTATGTCTTTACGTTCCTTAAAAGTTAAACCATATAATTGATTAGCTGCGTAAAACACTCCATTTTCTAAAACATTATATAATTCAAAATAAGGTTTAATTTGACTATCATCTAAATCGTATCGTGCTTTTCTAACTTGTTCAGCATAAAAATTCCAATCCCAAGCTTCCAATTTAAATCCACTTTTTTGCTCATCAATTAAAGCTTGAATATCGGCTGCTTCAACATTCACTTTAGCAACAGTAGCAGGTACTAATTGATCTAAAAAGTCTTGGACTGCCTCTGGTGTTTTTGCCATTTGGTTTTGCAATTTCCAAGCTGCATAATTTTCATATCCTAAAATAGAAGCTTGTTCTGCACGAATAACAGCAATACGTTCAATTGTTTTTCTTGTATCATTTTCATCGTTTTTAGAAGCACGTGTCCAAGAATTATTAAACAGTTTTTCGCGCGTTTCTCGATTAGTTAAGTTTTGTAAACTTGGCTGCTGTGTCGTGTTTTGTAATGGTAAAGTCCATTCTGTATGCGATTCATTAGCTGCTGCATTAATTTCTGCATCAGACAAGCCAGCTAAAGCTTCTTTATGATCTACAACAAGTGCTCCTGCTTTTGCTGCTGCTAATAATTGATTGGTAAACTTCGCACTTAACGAAGCAACTTCTGCATTTAATGCTCTTAGTTTTATTTTATCTGCTTCTTTTAAATTTGCACCTGCCAAAACAAAACGCTGATAATAATATTCTACTAGATGTTTAGACTCTAGGTCTAATTGAAGTGACTCTCTAGATTCGTATATAGATTTTACACGTTTAAATAACTCCGGGTTTAGATAAATAGCATCTTGATGTTCAGCAAATTTTGGTGCTAAAGCCTCTTCAATAGCTTGCAATTCTGGATTTGTATTAGCTCCAGATAATAAATTAAAGACATTCCTTACCCGAGATAATAATTGACCGCTTTGCTCTAAAGGAATAAAAGTGTTTTCAAAAGTTGGAATTTCAGAATCCTCTAGAATAGTTCTAATCTCTGCCAATTGCTCATGCATACCAGCATCCATAGCAGGTAAAAAATCGGTAGATTTAATTTCATCAAAATTTGGCGCCTGAAATGGTAATGTACTAGGGTTAAAAAATGGGTTAGATGTAGACAATTCACGTTCAGGTTCTACAATTTTTTTTTGCTCTTTATCTTTGCAAGATGTTGTTAAAATTACAACAGCAAATAAAGCAAACACGGGTAAATGTTTCATGGGTTTTAATTTTATAACTATTCAAAAAATATGTTTATATGTATCTTAAAGCTTGATATTTTTTATGGTTTAATATTAAATAGCGGTTATAAAAACATATTAAAAAATAAAATTAGCTTTTTGGAAATGCTTTTTTATTAAATAATAACAGCATAACAAATCCCGCACTAATGGCTACATCGGCCACATTAAATACAGGCTCAAAAAAAGTAAAAAATTTGCCGCCCCAAATAGGTAACCACTCTGGCAAGTACCCTTTCCAGATTGGAAAATATAACATGTCTACAACTTTACCATGTAACAACGTATCGTAACCACCTGCTGCAGGCATAAATGAAGCTATTTGCCCATGACTGTCATTAAATAGTATACCATAAAATACAGAATCTAAAATATTACCAAAAGCACCTGCAAAAATTAAAGAGATAGCTATTGTTAACAAGTGGTGTCCATTATTTTTAATTGTTGTATACAACCAATAACCTATTCCGAATATTGCGAAAATTCTAAAAACCGTAAGTGAAGTTTTTGCCGTTCTATCTGAAATTGACGACGAAAAATCACTTATTTTAGTACCCCATGCCATACCTTCATTTTCAATAAAATAAATTCTAAACCAATTAAACACTGTAATATCTTCACCTAAAATAAAATGTGTTTTTATATAAATTTTACTTATTTGATCTATGAATAGTACAACAATTATAAGTAAACTGGCTTTTTTTAAGGACATGCTTTGGATTTTGAGTAAAAATAAGAATATTATTCTGTTTTAATTACACTAATGTTGCCTTCAATAGACTTTAAATGTAATTGATATTCGCCTTGGGTAAGAGGCTCAATATTTACTAGACCATGTCTTGAGGTTGCATTTATAGTTGCATAATTAGTTTCAACATAAATAGAGCCTCTAATAGTATTTATGGTAGCTGTACCGTAAAACTTTTCTAACCTACATTGACCTTGATTTAATTCGATTAAAGCAGAATTAAATACACCATTTGCAGTGACCTGAGCAATATCACTCTTTACAATGAGGTTTAAATGTGCTGGAATTTGAAGTTCTAACTCGATAGACATGACTTTGTGGGCACTTAACTTATCATTATCTGCTTTAAATAATGGTTGAAATCCAGTTTTGAGATAAAGAGAATCGTGTTGTCGTTTTGAAATAACTAAAATATCTTCACTGTGTTCGCCATCAATTTTAGCTTGTATTTGTATTTGATTTACCTGAGCAGTAGTAATCTTAATGGCATAACAAGATGTTCCATCTATATA
This sequence comes from Formosa sediminum, assembly GCF_007197735.1. Lineage (GTDB taxonomy): Bacteria > Bacteroidota > Bacteroidia > Flavobacteriales > Flavobacteriaceae > Formosa > Formosa sediminum. Next base: position 1,207,254 of record NZ_CP041637.1, on the reverse strand, counting down.
AAGTGTATTGATATTTTGGGCATCAATTATTTTATTAACACGTTTTTGGGCATTTAAAATAAGACTACTAAAACTTATAAAAATTAATAATATACATTTCATAAAAAAGCAAAAAACGCCTTTACATGAGTATGTAAGGCGTTTAGTTTTATTTTGTTTAAGTATCCTTATTGCATGTTTTTAGCTTCAATACTAAGTGTAGCATGCGGTACTAATTTTAAACGTTCTTTGTTTATTAATTTGCCGGTAACACGACAAATCCCATACGTTTTGTTTTCAATTCTTATAAGCGCATTTTTAAGATCACGTATAAATTTTTCTTGACGAATTGCTAATTGCGAATTTGCCTCTTTACTCATCGTTTCGCTACCTTCTTCAAAGGCTTTAAATGTAGGCGACGTATCGTCTGTACCATTATTTAAATCATTTTGGTATGCACTTTTAATTAATTCTAAATCGTGCTTTGCCTTTTCAATTTTATCTTGAATAAGCTCTCTAAATTCAGCTAAATCCTTGTCTGAATATCTTACGTTTATATCTACGCTCATAATTTGTTAGTGTTTTTCAATAAACAACTTTGTTTCAATATCATCAAAAACAATTTCGATACCGTCGTTTATAAGATCCATTATTTCAAGTTCGGCTGTTAGGGTCTCTGCCTTAATATATTCTAAATTTGTTGCAACAGCATTTACAATTTCATCATGTTTTTGAAGCTTAACTCTTATTTTATCAGTGACTTCGAAACCTGAATCTTTACGTAAATTTTGTATTCTGTTTATTAACTCTCTCGCAATTCCTTCTTTTTTTAATTCTTGAGAAATGGTTATATCCAGAGCAACTGTTAAATTTCCTTCATTAGCAACTAGCCATCCTTCAATATCTTGCGAGATAATTTCTACATCTTCACGACCTAAAGTAATACTTTTTCCATTAATTTCAACGTTAATAGACCCTGTTTGCTCAATTTTTTTAATATCTTCTGAAGTCATTTTAGCTATTTCACTAGCTATCAACTTCATATCTTTTCCAAAACGAGGTCCTAAAACTTTAAAATCTGGTTTTATTTGTTTTACCAAGATGTCTGAAGCGTCTTCTAACAGCTCAATATCTTTAATATTAACTTCGTGCTTAATTAAATCTGCAACCGCTAAAATCTCTTCTTTTTGCTCTTGCGAGTCTATAGGAATCATGATTTTTTGTAAGGGCTGGCGCACTTTAATTTTTTCTTTAGCACGTAATGATAATACTAATGACGATATAACTTGAGCACGTCCCATTTTACGCTCTAAAGATTTATCTACAATAGCTTCATCGTACTTTGGAAACTCGGCCAAATGTACACTTTCAAATGTTTCCTTTTTGGTAACTTGTGTTAAGTCTCGGTAAAGTTTATCCATGAAAAATGGCGCTATTGGCGAGCCTAATTTTGCAATGGTTAACATACACGTATACAAGGTTTGATATGCCGAAATTTTATCTTGTTCGTAGTCGCCTTTCCAGAAACGTCTTCTACTTAAACGTACATACCAGTTACTTAAATAATCTTGAGTAAACTCTGAAATGGCACGCGCTGCTTTTGTAGGTTCGTATTCTGCATAATACTCGTCTACGCGTTGAATAAGCGTATGCAATTCTGATAGAATCCAACGGTCTAATTCTGGGCGTTCTGCTAAAGGAATATCGGCTTCGCTATAGGTAAAGTTATCTAAATTGGTATATAAACTAAAGAATGAATACGTATTGTAAAGTGTTCCGAAGAATTTACGTTTTACCTCTTCAATCCCTTCAATATCAAATTTTAAGTTATCCCATGGATTGGCATTACTAATCATATACCAACGCGTAGCATCTGGGCCGTAAGCCGAAAGTGTTTCAAAAGGATCGACTGCATTGCCTAAACGCTTAGACATTTTTTGTCCGTTTTTATCTAACACCAATCCGTTAGACACCACGTTTTTGTACGCTACAGAATCGAATACCATAGTTGCTATGGCGTGAAGCGTATAAAACCATCCACGAGTTTGATCGACACCTTCTGCAATAAAATCTGCTGGATACGATTTGTTTCCATCAATTTTTTCTTTATTTTCAAAAGGATAATGCCATTGTGCATATGGCATAGAACCTGAATCGAACCACACATCGATTAAATCACTCTCACGTTTCATTGGTTTCCCTGAAGCTGAAACTAAGGTAATTTGATCTACAATATTCTTATGTAAATCTAATTGTGCGTAATTTTCTTCGGAATTATTTCCGATTTCAAACCCTTCAAAGATATCTTTCTCTAAAACACCAGCTTCGACAGCCTTAGTCATTTCTGCTTTTAATTCAGCTACAGATCCAATACAAATTTCTTCTTTTCCATCTTCTGTTCTCCAAATTGGTAACGGAATTCCCCAATAACGCGAACGTGATAAATTCCAGTCGTTTGCATTTGCTAACCAATTTCCAAAACGTCCTGTTCCTGTAGATTTTGGTTTCCAGTTCACCGTATCATTGAGTTCTACCATACGTCCTTTAACGTCGGTTACTTTAATGAACCAAGAATCTAATGGGTAATATAAAATAGGCTTATCGGTTCTCCAACAATTTGGATAACTGTGCTTATATTTTTCAACCTTAAAGGCTTTATTTTCTTCTTTTAATTGAATGGCAATTTCTACGTCTACAGAACGTTCTGGTGCTTCGCCATCGTTATAATATTCGTTCTTCACGTATTTGCCAGCATATTCTGCCATTTCTAGTCGGAATTTACCTTGCAAATCAACTAGAGGTACTAAATTATCATTTTCGTCTTTTACCAATAGTGGCGGAATCTCTGGCGTGGCTTGTTTAGCAACCAAGGCATCATCTGCACCAAAAGTAGGCGCCGTATGTACAATTCCTGTTCCGTCTTCTGTAGTTACGAAATCCCCAGATATAATTCTAAATGCATTTTCAGGATTATCGTTTGGCAAGGCATAAGGCATTAATTGCTCGTATGTAATACCTACTAAATCTTTTCCTTTAAATTCTTTTACAACGTAAAACGGAATTTTTTTATCGCCATGCTTATAATCTAATAATGCTGGCTTAGCATCTACTTGAAAAAACTTACCTGCAAATTGTTTAGCTACCAATGGTTTTGCTAGCACTACATTCATAGGCTCGAACGTGTACTGATTATAAGTTTCTACTAAAACATAATCTATTTTTGGTCCTACGGTTAAAGCTGTATTGCTTGGCAACGTCCACGGTGTGGTGGTCCATGCTAAGAAATGGATATCGCCTTCGTCTTGTAAAAAGTCTGGTAACGATTCTGCTTTTGCTTTAAACTGTGCTACGATAGTAGTATCTGTAACATCTTGATAGGTTCCTGGTTGATTAAGCTCGTGAGAGCTTAAACCTGTTCCGGCTTTAGGCGAGTAAGGCTGAATGGTATAGCCTTTATAGATTAATTTTTTATCGTAAATCTGTTTAAGTAACCACCAAACACTTTCCATGTATTTAGGTTCGTAGGTAATGTACGGATCGTCCATATTTACCCAATATCCCATTTTTTTAGTAAGATCGTTCCAAATGTCTGTATAACGCATTACGGCTTTACGACAAGCGGCATTATAATCTTCTACAGAAATTGTTTTCCCGATATCTTCTTTAGTAATTCCTAATTCTTTTTCTACACCAAGCTCAATAGGTAAACCATGTGTATCCCAACCCGCTTTACGCTTAACTTGGAAACCTTTCATAGTTTTGTAACGCGGAAAAATATCTTTAATAGCACGAGCTAAAACGTGGTGCACACCTGGCAAACCATTTGCCGATGGTGGCCCTTCAAAAAACACGTAAGGTTCGTGTCCTTCTCTTGTTGTGATACTCTTTTCAAAAATATTTTCTGATTCCCAAAAATCAAGAATTTCTTCTGCGACTTTTGGTAAGTTAAGACCTTTGTACTCAGGAAATCTCATGCTCATGCGTTCTTTTTTCTTATAAGTACGCGAAATTAATGAATTTTAAGAAAATAGTGGTGTTAAACCTCAAAAAAACCGAATGAAAATAATCGGTTCTAATAATTCTTTTTCTACTTGCTTTTATATTCGTTTTTAAAGCGCTCACCCTTTACTATAAGCAATTCTGCTTCTTCTAAATCTATATTTGAAGATGATATTATTTTACCCTCATTAAGATAGATATTTTTATTATTTGTAGGTGAAGAATTTACCCTAACAGCAACCAGACTATTATCTCTAAAATAATAACGTTCTGCACGAGTATCACCAGTATTTTCAATATTTTCTATATTTTCTATACGATATAAAGTTTTTGTAGTTGGATTAAAACGCCTATGAGATTTAAAAGTCCCTATATCTTCAAAACCTTCTGTATCAGTTAACGCCCCTTCTACAGTAGATTCTTCTAAACTATTATCTGAATCAACTTTAGAAATATAAGCTTCTATATCGCTAATTAAATTACTACTATCGAGATGTTTGTTTACACCGCACGACCATACAGTTGCGCAAATAACTATTATTAAAATTCCTTTTACTTTCATATTTATTTGTTTTTAGAATGACTAATATTGTTTAGCAACAAAACCAAAGGTAAAAGGAAACCCCCGAACATATTGTCGGGGGTTTATAAATTTTTAACTCATATGGTTATACTTACCATATTTTAACTCTATTTTCTGGAGCGATATACATATTATCTCCTTCTTTAATATCGAAAGCCTCATAAAAAGCATCAACATTTAAAAGTGGTTGTACGGCACGATTCATTCCTGGAGAATGTGGATCTGTTTTAATTTGATTTTTTAAAGCATCTTCTCTAGATAAACTTCTCCAAACCGTAGACCAAGACATAAAGAAACGTTGTTCTGGTGTAAACCCATCTATATCTTCTGGTCTTCCATTCTTTTTCATACTCATTTGTAAAGCATCATAAGCAGCATTTACACCACCTAAATCCCCAATATTTTCACCTAATGTAAAATCACCATTAATATAAGTATCAGGCAACACTTCTATTGCACTGTATTGATCTGCTAAAGCTTTCCCTAATTTAGTAAACTCTTCTAAATCTTTATCTGTCCACCAGTTATTTAAGTTTCCATCTTTATCGTAACGTGATCCAGAATCGTCAAAACTGTGAGAAATTTCATGACCAATTACAGCTCCAATTCCACCATAGTTAACAGCATCGTCTGCTTGATAGTTGTAAAATGGAGGTTGAAGAATAGCTGCAGGAAATACAATTTCGTTATAAGACGGATTAAAATATGCATTCACCGTTTGTGGTGCCATACCCCATTCAGTCTTATCTACTGGCTTTCCTAATTTATCAATATCGTCTTGAAAATTCCATGCTCTTGCATTTTGCATATTTTGAAGATATGTACCGCCATCTTCAGTTCCTGTAATTTCTAATGCAGAGTAATCTTTCCATTTATCTGGATAAGCAATCTTAACATTAGTAGCTTTTAACTTCTCTATGGCTTTAGCTTTAGTATCTTCACTCATCCAAGATAAGTTAGAAATTCTGTGCTCAAAAGCTAAAATTACGTTAGCTATCATTTCTTCTGCTTTCACTTTAGCTTCTGCAGGAAACTTCTTATCTACATACAATTTACCTAATGCCTCCCCCACAGTTCTGTTAACAGTTTGCAATGCACGCTCTTCTCTAGGACGTTGTTTTTTAGCTCCTCTTAAAGTTTTACTATAAAACTCCCAATCTGCATATTCTATCTCGTCACTTAACGCTCCAGAAGCACCATTAAGTGCAGTCCAACGCAAATACGCTTTCCAGTCGTTTACGTTACCTTTAGCTAAAATAGATTGAAGCGCCTTAATATATTTAGGCTGGCTTACAACTACTGTATCTAAATCTTTAGCGCCTATACCATCAAAATAGGCTTTCCAATCTAAAATTGGAGCCATAGTTTGTAAATCTGTTACTGCAGTAGGGTTATATGTTTTTCTTCTGTCTCTAAGTTCTACTTTATCCATTTTAGGTTCAGCTAAACTAGTTTCAAAAGCCAAAATTTGTTTTGCTTGCTCATTTGCTGCTGCTTCGGTATCTCCTAAAAATTGAAGCATTTTTGTAATATGAGCCACATATTGTGCTCTCTTTTCTTTAGAATCCGCATCATCTTTAACATAGTAATCACGATCTGGGAGACCTAAACGTCCTGGCCCTAAGTTTGCTACATTTTTATTACTATCTTTAGCATCTGCACCAACTCTAAATCCAAAGAAACCAGCTCCGCCTTTAGGTTCCATTTCTATTAAATACGCTTCTAAATCTTTAACATTCTCTATCGCATCAATTTTAGCCAAAATGGGTTTTAATGGCTCTATACCAGCTTTATTTCTCGCTACGGTATCCATAATAGTTTCGTAAAGAAACACTGCTTTTTCTTGATCTGATCCAGGAAGTACATCTATTTTTTCAAGATCTTTATCATCGGACATTGCTGCTTTTAAAATTGCTAAAACATCTTCGTCTGTTTTTTGTCTTAATTCATCAAAGCTACCCCATCTGGTTCTGTCATCTGGAATGGCATTATTTTTAAGCCAATTTCCGTTTACATGTTTAAAAAAATCGTCGCTGGCTTTAACAGAATTATCTATATAATCTAAATTGATTCCTGGGACAACTTCTTCTTTAACCGCCACCTCTGCTGTTTCTTTTTTTGCTTCGTCTTTACAAGCTGTTAAGCTTCCAAAAGCAATAGCACTAAGCACAGATAACTTTAAAATATTAGTCTTCATATATTTAAGTTTGAATTGATTTATTTTATAAACTTATTTAGTAACACTAGTCGAAACCTGATTTAAAATGTTACTAAAAATTTTATTTATTCAGTTATAATTACACTATTAAATCTACTAAATCTTCAATTTTGGATATCAACTGAATTTTAATAGCCTTTGGCTTTAAAGTAATTTTATTATACTTGGACACAAAAATGGTAGAAAACCCCAGTTTTTCAGCTTCTTGAATACGTTGCTCTACACGTTGTACAGGTCTGATTTCTCCGGACAGACCAACTTCTGCAGCAAAACAAAAATCTTTAGCCAAGGATTCATCTTCATTGGAAGATAATATAGCAGCTACAACAGCCAAATCTATAGCAGGATCATCTACGGTTATTCCTCCTGTAATATTTAAAAACACATCTTTTGCGCCTAACCTAAACCCTGCTCGTTTTTCCAAAACAGCCAACAACATATTTAATCTTTTAGCATTAAATCCAGTCGCAGAGCGTTGTGGTGTACCATATACAGCTGTGCTAACCAATGCCTGAACTTCTATCATTAACGGGCGCATACCTTCTAGTGTTGCAGCAATTGCATTACCACTTAATTCTTCATCTTTTTTAGAGATTAAAATTTCTGAAGGGTTAGAAACTTCTCGCAATCCAGAACCTTGCATTTCGTATATTCCTAGTTCATTGGTCGAACCAAATCTATTTTTATTGGCACGTAAAATTCTAAACACATGATTACGATCGCCTTCAAACTGAAGTACCGTATCTACCATATGTTCTAAAATTTTTGGCCCTGCAATGTGTCCATCTTTGGTAATATGCCCAATTAAAACAACAGGTGTTGCAGTTTCTTTAGCAAATTTTATAAGCTCAGTAGTACATTCTTTTATTTGAGAAATACTTCCCGAAGACGACTCGATATAATCGCTATGTAATGTCTGAATAGAATCTACAATTACTACATCAGGTTGCAAAGCCTCTATTTGTTTGAAAATATTTTGTGTTTTTGTTTCGGTTAAAATGTAGCAATTACTATTATTAGGATTAATACGTACTGCACGCATTTTAATTTGTTTCTGGCTCTCCTCACCTGAAACATATAATGTTTTGTAAGGTAATTTTAATGCGACTTGCAACAATAATGTACTCTTACCTATGCCAGGTTCTCCGCCTAAAAGTGTTAAAGATCCAGGAACAATACCTCCGCCTAAAACGCGATTCAATTCTTGGTCGTAAGTATCTAATCGTGCTTCTTGAGATGCATCGATTTCATTTATTAACAAAGGTCTAGACGCTTTTTTATGAACGCTTGAAGACGGTGTTTTCCAATCGCTTTTCTCAGGCGTTTGCACCACTTCTTCGACTATGGTATTCCAAGCTTTACATGAATTACATTGGCCTTGCCATTTAGCGTACTGCGCACCACAGCTCTGACAAAAAAAAGTTGTTTTAACCTTTGCCATTAATATCCAAAATCTGCTTTAAGTCGGTTTGCTCGCTCAATCATATCGTCTTTAGTTAAGCCTGCAATTTCATCAAAAATATAAGATGATTGGTAAGTTTTCATCGCTTTTTTAGGCTGATTGGTTTCTTCATAAAAACGTGCTAGATAGTATTGACCTAACATGGTTTCTGGATAAGATTTTCTAGCCATTTTACCTAACTCTTGAAAGTCTTTAAATTCAGATTTTTTTTCTATTGCAGCTGCAATAGCTTTAAAATCGTTAATTAATATGGTTTTATCTACACCATACAGTTCTTTTATAGATTCGTATTTTTCTTTTAAATAATCAATAGCAGGTTTATCTGACGCCATAATATCATTTTCAAACTCTCCTGATGTAATGGGCTGATAGACATAAAAAATACTTTCTAATGCTTTTGGTATGGCTTGAGCTACTACAGAGTAATGTGTTAAGCCTTTAAACTCATCATACTTGTATTGCAAAAAATCATTTTCTTTATTTTTAATGGCGGTATTTAATAATTCTGTCCCTCTTTTTACTGATTTAAGATCGTCTGTTGTGGTAGCCAAATAATAAAATGTTTCCCGATCTATCTTCCCTAAACGGTCTGGGATATATTTTGTCATGTTTGGTGCTAATTCTGGACTTATTACAATATACGATTGAAAAAGAGGCTTATCTTTTAACAAGTAATAGTTAATAAAATTAGCAGTAGCACCATGTCCTATAGCTAATTTAAAATCTTCTGTTCTATAATTTTCTTGAATAAAAGGCAACAATTCCATGCCAATAAATTCAAAAAACTTAGCACTACCATCTATAGGTAATGAGTTCTGCTCTGAAAACATAGTATCATTATACCTACTATCTATTTGATTTATACCGACAACTATAACCTCTGGAACATCTTCCCAATACGAGTAATAATCGACATTTCCAGCAACAACTTCAAATAAGTAATCGCCATCTAAAACAATAACTAGCGGATATTTTTTATCCACATTTTCACTATAATTTCTTGGTAACTGAATTTTTAATTTTCTTGAAGCCCCAAGTTTTTCAGACTGTATTGTTTCATAAATAGCTTGAGCCGAAACTAATTGGCACGAAAGCAACAACACAAATAGGTAAAGTATTCTTTTCATTTTAAGCAAGGTTAGTCTTATGCAAGGTATGAAAAATACTTATTTTGTTAAAAAAAAATTGTACAGAAAAAATAATGATGTAAAAATCTATTTTAATTTCAATTTTCTATTGAAAATTGGAAGTAATAGAAGCGACAAACTACCACAAATAATAAGCAATAAAGTCTGGGAAGACCACATAATCCAACCAAAAGCAATGCTTGGTGCTTGTGCTATACCAAACAAAGTAAAAGCAGCATACACAGCAACAGGGTAAGACCCTATACCTCCATTTGTTGCAGCAATACTAAAACTTGCAGATATAAACCCTACTAATATTGCTCCAAAAGCCATAGGTTGCAGCCCTTTTACAGCAAAGGTTGTGATATAAAACATGAGCACATACATTGTCCAAATAAACAGAGTATGCCCTATAAACCACCACTTTTTCTTCATTTTAAAAATGCTTAAAACACCTTCTAATAACCCTAAAACAAATGTTCTAATTTTAACAGCAAGTTTTGACTGACTAGATTTTATATAAAATAGAAAAATCACACCTAAAACCACACAACCAGCAAATATTAAAATGAGTTTAGGTAGATTAAATTTTGAAAGAAAAAAATTAAAGATAAAGTCGAATTGAAGAAACAAAGTCACCACTATTATACTCATCATCAGAATTAAATCTGCAATACGCTCGGCAACCACTGTTCCAAAACCTTTATCAAAAGGGACGCCTTCATAAGTTGTTAATACCGATACTCGAGCAACTTCTCCCGCTCTAGGAATGGTATAATTTATTAAATAAGCAGCAAAAACGGCCATTACACTATTATATAGCTTTACCTTATACCCTAGTGGTTCTAACATAAACAACCAACGATATGCTCGAGACAAATGACTTAATAACCCTAAAACCGCACCAAGTAAAATCCACCAATAGTTAGCATTTTTAAAATACACTAACAATTCGTTTACAGAGACTTTAGACAGAGAGTATGCTATTAAAAAAACTCCCAATACAATTGGGAGTGTGATTTTTAATATTTTAGATAGTTTAGGACTCACTAACTTAAATTAGCTTGTTAGTAGCTTCGTCCGGAAACACTAAAGAAGGCTTAAATGTTTTTGCGGTTTCTATATCCATGATCCCATAAGTAATCAAGATTAATACATCTCCAGGTGCTACGCGTCTAGCAGCTGCACCATTTAGAGTAATTTCTCCACTATTACGTGGTCCTGGAATAGCGTAAGTTTCTAATCGTTCTCCGTTGTTATTATTAACAATCTGAACTTTTTCACCTTGAATAATATTAGCAGCATCCATTAAATCTTCATCAATAGTTATACTACCAATGTAATTTAAATCTGCTCCTGTACATTTTACTCTATGAATTTTCGATTTTACTACGTGAATTTGCATGTGGCAAAGTTAATTAATTTAGTGCTAAATTGTCTATTAATCTTATATCGTCTGCATACACTGCAATAAAAGCACGATATAATGTGTTTTGTTTTTTCTGATCTATTGTTTCTAAAGAATTTTCATCTGCTATTACAAAATATTCTAACTCTAATAACGGATGGCTTTCAAACTGATTCTCAACCCATTCTACTACCTCTTTAGCACGTTCTGTGCCAAACTTTATTTTAGCAGCTTCCAATGTTTTATAAATAAATGGTGCCGCAGTAGCATATTCGGGTTTTAGACGCACGTTTCTAGAACTCATAGCCAAACCATTCGCTTCTCGCAAGATAGGACAAGGCACGATATTTACTGGAATATTGTATTTTTGAACCATATTTTTAATAATAGCTAATTGCTGAAAATCTTTCTCTCCAAAATACGCACGGTCTGGTGTGATTATTTCAAACAATCTTTTTACAATAGTACCAACACCGTCAAAATGTCCGGGTCTAAACTTTCCTTCCATTTTATGTTCTAATCCATCAAAGTTATAAGCTACAGATGTTACATCCTCACCATATACATCTGCGACATCTGGAGCGTAAACCAAAATATGGTTAGATACAGTTTGCAACAAAGCTACATCGTGATCTAATGTTCTTGGATATTTCTCTAAATCTTCAGGATTATTAAACTGTGTAGGATTTACAAAAATACTCACCACAAGCCCATCATTTTCTGCCAAAGCACGCTCTACAAGAGACAAATGTCCGGCATGTAAAGCACCCATAGTTGGGACCAACCCCACAGACTTATCCTGAGATTTAAGTTGTGCAATTTCTTTTTTTAATTCCGATTGTTCTGTAATTATCTTCACCCTTCTTAAAAAATTAACGGGGGCAAAGTTATTATTTTACTGGCAATCTGCATAAATTTTTGTAATTTTGCTTGTTTTTTATTTTGAATTCTCAAAAGCCCAGTAATTTATGAAAGATAAGAGGATATTATACGTATCATCTGAAGTAGTTCCTTATTTACCTGAAACAGAAATCTCATCTATGTCGTTTGAAACGCCTAGAATGGTAAATCAACAAGGTGGTCAAATCAGGATTTTTATGCCTAGATATGGAAACATTAATGAAAGAAGGCATCAACTACACGAAGTTATTAGATTATCTGGTATAAACCTAGTAATTAACGACTTGGATATGCCACTTATTATTAAAGTAGCATCTATTCCCAAAGAACGTATTCAAGTTTATTTTATTGATAACGACGAGTATTTTAAGCGTAAAGCCACTTTAACAGACGAAAATGGCGCATTATTTCCAGACAACGATGAACGTGCTATTTTCTTTGCAAAAGGCGTTATAGAAACCGTTAAAAAATTAAATTGGTCTCCAGATATTATACATGTTCATGGATGGCTAGCCTCTTTACTGCCTTTATATTTAAAAGAATATTTTGCTGAAGAACCATTATTTAACGACAGTAAAATTGTAACATCTATATACAATCAGGGTTACGAGGGCACCTTAAACAAGGATATGGGTGCTAAAATAAAATTCGATAATATTAATGATGATGTTGTTAACACATTAAGCGAACCAAGTTATAATAACTTGATGAAAGTGGCTATAGACTATTCTGACGCAGTTATTATTGGTTCTGAGGAAATCCCTGAAGAATTGATTTCTCACTTAGATACTGCTAACAAGCCAGTCTTAACCTACAAAGATAAAGAAGAATTTGGTGAAGCGTATTCTAACTTTTACATGACTGAAGTTTTAAAATAACACACCATATTAAAGCAAATAAAAAAGGCTAAAAAACCGTATTACGACTAATATTCAACTGGTTTTATTGGAATCTACAGACAACATTCATTCTGCTACTCCCTTAAAACCAGTAAATATAACAAATGGTTTTAATCCCTTACTCTCTCTTTTTAAGCAAAACAATATAATAATGGATCTTGTTTTTTAGTGCCCCATGGCTACTTTACCAATATTTGGAAGTAGTCATATAGCAAAGCATACATCTAAATTATTATTATTTAAACCTTACATAGATTAACAGATAAAACAACTTTAAAACAAGACAAACAATACATAAAAAATATTCTAATAAAAGATTCTACTAATGCAAAAAATGACTTAGTTTTATCAGCATAACCAAAATAATTTGACAGGAATTATCTCGCGAAAAAGTTCCTAAATTATTGACGTACAGTATTAGATATTTATTATTTATAAACAAAAAACTAAAATATATGTGTGGCATTGTAGGATATATAGGCTACAGGGAAGCTTACCCAATTGTAATTAACGGACTTAAACGTTTAGAATATCGTGGTTATGATAGCGCAGGAATTGCGATATACGACGGAAACGATTTAAAAGTTTGCAAAACAAAAGGTAAGGTTTCAGACCTAGAGACGCGTGTTGAAAAAGAAATTCTAACAAAAGGCACTGTTGCTATCGGACATACACGTTGGGCAACACATGGTGTACCGAACGATATAAACTCGCATCCGCATTATTCTAATTCTGGAAATTTAGTAATTATTCACAACGGAATTATTGAAAATTACGAATCTCTAAAAAAAGAACTTATAACAAGAGGATATTCATTTAAATCAGATACAGACACAGAAGTGTTAATTAACCTGATTGAAGATGTTATGAAAAAAGAACACACCCTAAAATTAGGCAAAGCAGTACAAATTGCACTTAACCAAGTAATTGGCGCCTATGCAATTGCTGTGTTCGATAAAAATAAACCAGACGAAATTGTAGCTGCAAGACTAGGTAGCCCATTAGCTATTGGTGTTGGTAAAAACGAATTTTTTATTGCCAGCGACGCTTCTCCTTTTTTAGAATTTACTAAAAACGCAATTTATTTAGAAGATGAAGAAATGGCTATTATTCGTTTAGGCAAACAAATAAAAGTTAGAAAAATTAAAGACGATTCAATGGTCGCTCCCTATGTTCAAGAACTCCAATTAAACCTTGAGCAAATTGAAAAAGGAGGCTATGAGCATTTTATGTTAAAAGAAATATACGAGCAACCAAATGCAATTTTAGATACGTTTAGAGGCCGATTATTAGCTAAAGAAGCAATAATTAAAATGGCTGGTATTGAGGATAATATGAAAAAGTTCTTAAATGCAGACCGTATTATAATTGTTGCATGTGGGACTTCTTGGCATGCTGGATTAGTATCTGAATATATTTTTGAAGACCTAGCGCGTATTCCTGTTGAAGTTGAATATGCTTCAGAATTTAGATATAGAAATCCAATAATTACAGAAAAAGACATTGTTATTGCCATTTCACAATCTGGTGAAACAGCAGATACTTTAGCCGCTATTAAATTAGCAAAATCTAAAGGCGCATTTGTTTTTGGAGTATGTAACGTTGTTGGATCTTCTATTGCAAGAGAATCTGATGCTGGTGCTTACACGCATGCTGGTCCAGAAATAGGAGTTGCTTCAACAAAAGCGTTTACAACTCAAATTACGGTTTTAACCCTAATGGCCCTAAGACTTGCGAGAGCCAAAGGCACTATTTCTAGTTCAGATTTCCGTCATCATTTAATAGAATTAGAACTTATTCCTGACAAAGTAAAAAAAGCATTAGAATCTGATGCTTACGTGAACAGCGTTGCAGACATTTATAAAGATGCTAAAAATTGTTTATACTTAGGCCGTGGATTTAATTTCCCTGTTGCTCTAGAAGGCGCCTTAAAATTAAAAGAGATTTCTTACATACATGCAGAAGGTTATCCTGCTGCAGAAATGAAACACGGACCAATAGCCTTAATTGACGAGCAAATGCCAGTAATTGTAATTGCTACTAAAAAGGGACATTACGAAAAAGTAGTAAGCAATATACAGGAAATAAAATCTAGAAAAGGTAAAATTATTGGTATTGTAACAGAAGGAGACGAAAGTGTAAAAAATCTAGCAGATCATGTTATTGAAGTTCCAGAATCTTCAGAATTTTTAACACCACTGTTAACTACTATTCCGCTTCAATTATTATCTTATCATATTGCCGTAAAATTAGGCAAAAACGTAGATCAACCTCGTAACTTAGCAAAATCGGTTACGGTGGAATAAAGACATCTAAACACAATTACATTTAAGGTATTTTAAACTCTGGTTTTTAATGCCTTTTTTGTTTCTACACTTAAAATAGGACCTACAAAAAATTACAGCATATAACTACATTAAGACTTAAAGACAGGACTGTAGGTAAAAATTATATTTTATTAAAATCATAAAAAACATCAATTAAAGTGTTACTGTTTGTCTAAATACAATTAATAGCCTAAAAAAAACAAAATATCTTTAATTTAAGGCGGTTAGAATTACGTAAAAAAGAGAAAAACATATTAATTTTTAAATATAAACTATTATATTTGCAACGTGAAAAAATAGTTGTTTTTCAAGAAAATTAAGCAAAAATCTATAAACATTTAAGTAATGTCAAAAGTTACAGGTAAAGTTGCACAAATCGTTGGTCCCGTTATCGATGTTGTATTCGACTCAGAAGGAGAACTTCCAAAAATTTACGATTCATTAGAAATTACAAGACCTGATGGTACACTTCTAGTCTTAGAAGTACAATCTCATATAGGTGAAGATACCGTTCGTACTATAGCGATGGACTCTTCAGATGGATTAAGTAGAGGTGCAGAAGTAGTTGCAACAGGGTCTCCAATACAAATGCCAATTGGTGGAGATGTATATGGTAGACTTTTCAATGTAATTGGAGATGCTATTGATGGTTTAGGAAACTTGCCAAAAACTGGTGAATCTGGATTACCAATTCACAGACAAGCACCAAAATTCGAAGAATTATCAACGTCTACGGAAGTTTTATTTACAGGTATTAAAGTAATCGACTTAATTGAGCCTTACGCAAAAGGAGGTAAAATTGGTTTATTTGGTGGTGCAGGTGTTGGTAAAACAGTATTAATCCAAGAGTTAATTAACAATATTGCAAAAGGTCACGGTGGACTTTCAGTATTTGCTGGAGTTGGAGAACGTACTCGTGAAGGGAATGACCTTTTAAGAGAAATGTTAGAATCTGGTATTATTAAATACGGAGACGACTTTATGCACTCTATGGAAGATGGCGGATGGGATTTATCTAAAGTAGATAAAAACCTTATGAAAGAATCTAAAGCAACTTTCGTATTTGGACAAATGAACGAACCACCGGGAGCACGTGCGCGTGTAGCCTTATCTGGTTTATCTATTGCTGAATATTTCCGTGATGGAGCTGGAGATGGACAAGGAAAAGATGTACTTTTCTTCGTAGATAACATTTTCCGTTTTACACAAGCTGGTTCAGAGGTATCTGCATTATTAGGTCGTATGCCTTCTGCCGTTGGTTATCAACCAACATTAGCTACAGAAATGGGAGCTATGCAAGAGCGTATTACATCAACTAAAAAAGGTTCTATTACATCTGTACAAGCGGTTTACGTACCTGCAGATGATTTAACAGATCCTGCTCCTGCAACAACGTTTGCTCACTTAGATGCAACAACTGTATTATCTCGTAAAATTGCTGAGCTTGGTATTTACCCTGCGGTAGATCCATTAGATTCTACATCTAGAATTTTAACGGCAGATATTTTAGGAAAAGATCACTATGAGTGTGCTCAAAATGTAAAAGAGTTATTACAACGCTATAAAGAATTACAAGATATTATTGCAATTTTAGGAATGGAAGAATTATCTGAAGAAGATAAATTAGCCGTAGGTAGAGCAAGACGTGTACAACGTTTCTTATCTCAACCTTTCCACGTTGCAGAACAATTTACTGGTATCCCTGGAGTTTTAGTAGATATTAAAGAAACAATTAAAGGATTTAATATGATTATGGCTGGTGAATTAGATCACTTACCAGAAGCAGCTTTTAACCTTAAAGGTTCTATTGAAGAAGCTATCGAGACTGGAGAAAAAATGTTAGCAGAAGCATAATTAGTTAACTGTTTTCAGGTATTGATATCTCTTTTATCAATCACCTTAAACAACTAACAAACAACTTTAAAATATGTATTTAGAAATTGTATCGCCAGAAGCCACTTTATTTAGTTCGGAAGTAGATGCCGTTACTGTACCTGGTGCCGATGGCGAATTTGAAATGCTTAATCATCACGCCGCTATAGTATCACTGTTAACAGCAGGAACTATAAAAATCAAAGTACATACGCAACAACATTTAGTGTACGATGAATTACATCCTGAAGTAACACCACATCTTTCTGATAATAAAGTTTTAACTTTAAATATTAAATCTGGTACTTTAGAATCTAAAGACAATAAAATTATAATATTAGCAGATTAACAATTTTATTCCTCATATAAAAAAGGCCTCAAAATTTTCATATTTTGAGGCCTTTTTAGTTTTATAAACATATATTAATCGAAGTCGAAATCATCAAAATCAGAATCATCATTAGTCCCTGTGCTATATTTATACATCAGAATTCCAATCATAATAACAGTGATTAATACTGGAACATATTCTTTCATAAAAACTACAACTACACGCGTTTAATCACATTAGTTACAATCCCCCAAATCACAAAATCGTTAGCATCTGTAATTTGTATAGGTTGGTATTTTGGATTTTCAGGTAACAACCAAATTTCATCGCCATCAACTTTTAATCGTTTTACAGTAAATTCGCCATCTAAAAAACAGACCGCAATTTTATTATGAGTTGCAGATAAGCTTCTATCTATAACTAACAAATCATTATCGTCTAAGCCTGCTCCTATCATAGATTGTCCGCTAACCCGTGCAAAAAATGTTGCTTCTTTGTTTTTTACTAACTCTGCATCTAAGGATAAGCGTTCTTCTTTAAAATCGTCGGCTGGCGAAGGAAAACCTGCAGATATACCTGAATCTACAAAAACAGCTCCAGAATCGGGAACTATTTCTGGTGTAAAAAAGGTTAAATTTTGACTTTTATGTAACATCATTTTACAATAATAATATCATTAATATTGGTTGTATATTTTGGAGACAAACGGTTTTGTTTCATCTTCCATGTACGTGTTAAATCCTGACTACCTAATTTAATTGTATGCCCTTTATACTTCGTATTTAAGGCGTCTATAACACGCATTAAAGGCTTGTGTTTTGGGTTTTCTGAAGTAAATAAATCCAATTGAAAAGCATCATTAGGCACCAATCCAGTAACCACAACTCCAGCACGTTTATATTTAACTCCAGATTTAAATAACTGTTTAGCTGCACTTATAGCTTGTGTACTAATAAGTAAAGATGAGTCTGTAGGATATGGCAATGTAACCATTGTACTCCCATACTCACGCGCTTGATCTTTTTTATGTCGGTCACTGCTTAAATGTACAATAATCATATGACAACTGCTTTTCTGTTTCCGCAATTTCTCGGCACAACTTGTAGCAAATGTAGAAATCCGTTCGGTAATATTATCTATATCGGCATACGTACCTTCAAAACTTCTTGTTGTTGCAATAGACTTTTTAGGAGAAGGTTCCTCTAAACTAAGTGTCGGGTTGCCTAACAAATCTTGTTTTAAACGCCACTCTACAATAGAAAACTCTTTTCTGATAAATGCATCGGATAGTTGAGTAAAATCAAACGCAGTATGACAATTAATACGTTTTAATCGTTGTGCTAAACGTCTGCCTATTCCCCAAACATCTTCTATTTTAAACCATTTTAAAGCTTTAATTCTAGAAGCTTCAGAATCTATTAAAAAAACACCTTTGGTATATTCTGGGAATTTACGTGCAATTTTATTCGCAACTTTAGAGAGTGCTTTAGTTGGCGCAATTCCAACACACGTAGGAATACCTGTCCATTTTAAAATTCGTGTTCGTATATCCTGTCCGTAAGTTACAAAATCAAAATCTTTAAAACCTTTAAACTCTAAAAAAGCTTCATCTATACTATACACCTCTACATCTGGCGTAAACTGTTCTAAAATACGCATAACGCGAGAACTCATATCGCCGTATAATGGATAGTTAGAAGAAAACACATGAACGTGGTTTTCCTTAAAAAAGGCCTCATACTTAAATGCAGGAGCTCCCATAGGCAACTGTAATGCTTTAGCTTCGTCGCTACGCGCAATAACACACCCATCGTTATTTGATAAAATAGCTATGGGCTTACCTCTTAAATCTGGATTAAAAACCCGCTCGCAGGAGGCATAAAAATTATTACAATCAACTAAAGCATACATGCGATAAAGGTACATATTTATCATATATCTTTATCGCATGCCGCTTATATAAGCCTGTTAAAATTTAATAGAACAGACTCTGACTTAAAAATAAAAAACATCTTTGTGTTATGTCTTTTTAAGTCCTACTTTATGTCCGTAGACAGCGAAAAACAAGATAAATACATAACACGGAATTAAAATCCAGTATCCAGAAGTTGCTGCCGTTGCTGTTGCCACAGATTCTGCTAAACCTTCTGCTAGTAAAACTTCTTTTTTAGAATCTACTAAAGCACCATATAAAGGCGGTATAATTGCTCCTCCAGAAATAGCCATTATGAGTAATGCTGAAGCTGTTTTTGTAAATTTACCCATCCCATTTAAAGCTAATGGCCAAATAGCTGGCCACACCAAAGCATTAGAAATACCAAGCGCTGCTACAAATAACACCGAAGTAAATCCAGTGGTTGAAAGCACGCAAATAGCAAATAGTATCCCTAAAATAGCACTAACTTTTAATGCCAATACCTGACTGATATATTTAGGAATTAAAAACACACCCAAAAGGTAAGTACCTACCATTGCAAAAAGTGTCATTAAAGTAAACGATTTGGCCTCTTCTCCGGGCATCCCTAACGATAAACCATAGGAAATAATAGTATCGCCAGCAATAACTTCAACCCCAACATATAAAAATAATGCGAGCACCCCTAGCCATAAATGTGGGAATTGAAAAACACTGGTTTTTTTAACAACCACAACACCATCTGTGTCTTCTTCATCTACATCTTCAGCTTCAACATGTGGTAATGGTGCTTTTGTTATTAATACGGCCAAAATAAATAGTACAACAGCCATAATTATATAAGGCATAACTACACTATCTGCCATTTCATTTAAAAGTGTTGTTTTTTCATCAAAAGAAACTGTTTTTAATTGTTCCTGAATCTCGTCTATACCAGATAATAAAATAGCTCCAAAAATTAAAGACCCTAAAGCTCCCGCTATTTTATTAGCAATACCCATAATTGCAATACGTTTGGCAGCACTCTCCATAGGTCCTAAAATAGTGATGTATGGATTAGATGCCGTTTGCAACAATGTCATCCCTAATCCTTGAATAAAAATCCCTGTTAAAAACACCCAATATGTACGTGCTTCGGCCGCAGGAATAAACACTAAAGCACCTATACCCATAAGAGCTAACCCGAAAGACATACCTTTTTTATAACCTACTTTTCCAATAATATAAGATGCTGGAAGAGCCATAACTACAAATGAAATATAAGAAGCAGAAGCGACTAAATAAGACTGCGCATCGGTTAATTCATTAATGGTTTTCATAAAAGGGATAAGTGCCCCATTAATCCAAGTTACAAATCCGAAAATAAAAAATAATCCAGCAATAATGATTATAGGCACCAAAGAATTATTCTTCTGTGACTCTTGATGTTCTAAGGTTTTAGACATGATAATTAAGTAAATGATTTTAAATTAATATAGGTTATTTAAGTTTGAGGGTCTTCCGAATTAAAGATGCGCTCACGTGCAACTTTTACGTAATTTCTCCCAATAGGTATTTTTCGGTTAGCAATTTCTATAGTATTTCCTTCAATAGATTTTATCTTATTTATAACTTTTAACAAGCGATTAAGCAGTCGCCTTAAGAAATAATCTAAAATATTGATATCTGTTACAAATCTTATCACATACAGTTCGCCTAAAACAACAGCAATAACCTGATATAATCCTAAAAACCTACCTGTATTATCTGCTTCAGGCCAAATATTTTTGGTTACAAACACATCATTTAAACCTTTTCTAACCAAAGAAACTAAAGCTAACATTAAAAATAACCATAATTAATACTACCGATATCGTTTACCTAAAATTAACTTAGAGATTATATATACACCCTGATATTGCACAACATTAAAAGCTGTATTAAGTTGGATTTCAAAGAGTAGCAGCAACCATTAAAATAACTTCCGCTTTTCACAATATTAAATAAGAAGTAACCTACCAAAAAAAAAGATATAATTTTTGATAAAATTTGATTGCTTTACATCTTGTTTAAACAAGGGTAACATTTTTAATGTTCTACAATTTCCACCCTAAAACACAAATAATAATTAAGCAATTTTAGCAATATAATAGTTAATTCACAATAAAAATCGATTTTCTTTATTAAAAAAAACACTTAGATATATCTTAGATAATTTATCTTCTAAATGCTATTGCTTAGATATATTTAAAAACATGATTACAACTCACAAGTAACAACACTACTATTTTACTTTTAAAGTATTTCAATTTCAGATGCTTCTCAATTTATGTAGCTTAATTTAATTAATAGACGCATTAAGAACATACTTTGCTATTGTTTGTTTTTTTTAACCCCAATATTTAATACATGAAGTTTATTTTATTACCCAAATTATCTAATTTTCATTTTTTTTGCGAAACTATATTGATATAAATATGTTTTAAAATACTTACCACCTCCTCTATTTCAATCTCATTTAGATGCCCAAATCCAAAACGGATAGCACAGGTATGTTTGTCTTGATATAATATAGTTTTAGGAATATAAAGATTATTTTTTTCTGCTTCTTCGGCAAGTTTAAGTAACGATATTTCAGGTTTAAACTCTAACCAAATCGCTAAACCACCAGTTGGTACCTCCCAAAATATTGTATTTCCAAAATGTGTACTTAAACTATTGCATAAACAATCGCGACGTTGTTTATAAATGATGATATTTTTTTTAATTAAACGATTAATTTCTCCTTCGTAAATCAACTCTGAAAGCATTTGCTCTTGGATTAAATCACCCTGTTGATCAAGCAATTGCAAATAATTTTTAGCTTCAGCAATTAAATTACTAGGCGCCACTACAAAACCCGTTTGAAAGCTAGGAAATAAGGATTGACCAAGTTTGCCTAAATAAATAACCAGTCCGTTAGCATCTGAACTTGCCAATGGCAGCATGGCAGAACCTTCAAACTGAAAATCGTAATCGAAATCATCTTCAATAATTGCAAACTTATATTGTTTTGCCAATTGTAACAATTTTAAACGCCGTTCTGCACTTAAAGTTATTGTAGTGGGATAATCTCTGTGTGCACAAATATAAACACAACGAATACGCCCTTTTTGAAAATGTGTTTTAATATAATCTACATCTAATCCATCCTGATCTACAGGAACGGTTTTTATGATTGCACCAACTTGATGAAAAATCATATTTGCAGCATAATTACTTAAATGCCCTACCAATACAATATTATTTTGTTTAATAAGTAATTGCGAAACAATATACAAACTCATCTCTGTGCTTCTGGTACTTATTAAATTATTAGGTTTTATATGAAAACCACGCGTTGCATTTAAATAATTACACAATTGATTTTCAAATTCTGAATACGAGCCATCTCCTACCCGATTCCACTTTTTAATTAATGGTTTACGTTTCATTGCGCTACTATACCATCTTGAAAATTGAATAATAGGATGCAAACGCAAATCTGGCTTCCCGTCGTTAATAGCATAATCTGCTTTAGTTTGTTGGTGTATAGAGGCTAAATGCAAAGCATTTTGAAACGGAAATCCGGTAGTTTCTGCATAGGCTTTAGCCTGATTAAACTGCTGTGTAGTGGCTTTAATTTTAGCAGTTTTTTGCTCTGGCACCAACACAAATGTGCCTTTATTAGGCAAAATTTCTACCCAACCTTGAGCGGCTAGTTCGTCGTAAATAGCAACAGCAGTATTGCGATGAACTTTTAGCAACGCACTCAAACCTCTAGTACCAGGAAGTAATGTCCCTTTTATTAAATATCCCCGTTGTATTAAATTCACTATTTGCTCTGAAACCTGAATATACACGGGTTTAGATCTCGTTTTATCGAAATCTATTAATTTCAAAAGAAGTGTTTCAACCGGACTATTCATTGTTTTAAAACTGGACTAGTTTAATAGTCCGTAAAGTTACGATATTTGCAACGTTTTTTTAAATCTTAAATATGACAACAACCAAGTTTTTATCTGCTATTGCAATTTTGACCTCAACTATTACAATAGCCCAAGAAAATATGCAACAAGAGGAATTAGAGGAAGTTATTATAACGTCAAGCAGAATTGAACTACCATTCTCTAAAAACTCCAGATCTATAAATATTATAACCTCTACAGACATTCAAGAATCTGGAGTTACAAATGTTGCCGATTTACTACAACAGGTAGCTGGAGTAGATATTCGCCGACGTGGAACTGCTGGAATGCAAGCCGATTTATATATACGTGGTGGAAGTTTTGACCAAACCTTACTACTTATTGACGGGATTAAAGTAGATGATGCACAAACAGGACATCATACCATGAACATGGCATTACCTATTGATGTTATAGAGCGTATTGAAATTATCTCAGGTCCTGCTGCACGCGTTTTTGGACAGAATGCTTTTACAGGAGCTGTAAATATTGTAACTAAAAAACAGACTGAAGACATGCTTTCTGTAGACACACAAACAGGATCTTTTCACACGCTTAATGCAGCCATAACTGGAGGAGTTAATTTAAAAGACTCTAATCATCTCGTACATGTATCAAGAAACACGTCTGAAGGTTATAGACACAACACAGATTACGACAACCAAAATTACTTTTTAAAAAGCACATTTAATAAAAGTAAACTTCCTATAAATGTATTAGCTTCTATGTCTGAGCGTAAATTTGGTGCAAACGGGTTTTATGCTACTCCCAGTGCGACTGAACAATACGAAGAAACACAAACCAGTTTAATTGGCGTATCTACCAAAATTAAACATGACAATTGGATTTTTAAACCACAAGTATACTGGAGACGTAATCAGGACCTTTATTTATATACCAGAGACCAGCCAACAGGATATAGAAATTTACATATTACCAATAAAGTGGGTACAGAATTTAACGGATCTTACACCTCAGATTTAGGAATTACAGGTTTTGGTGTAGATTTATCTAAAGTATATATTGTAAGTAATAATTTAGGAGATCACGATCGTTTTATGGGCACAATGTTTTTAGAACACCAATTTAAAGTGTTAGATAACAAATTAGATATCACACCGGGAATTGCCCTAACTTACTTCTCCGATTTTAAATGGCATGCCTTTCCTGGAATTGATTTAGGTTACGAAATAAATAATAATTTTAAAGTGTATGGTAATATGGGATATACCTACAGAATCCCAACCTATACAGATTTATATTACAGTGATCCTACCACACTTGGAAATGAAAACTTAGATCCTGAAGAAGCTATAGCTGAAGAAATAGGCGTAAAATACAATCATAAGAATTTTTCTGCTTCGGTAGCTGTATTTAATAGAGATTCAAAAAATTTAATAGATTATACAAAAGAAAATGAAGACGATTTATGGGAAGCATCAAATATTAGAGAATTAAACACTAAAGGTATAGATGCATACTTAAATTATAATTTTTCCATTGGCACTTATAACCAAACTATAAACACTTCGTATACTTATATTGAAGACGAAGTCCAAGACATAAACTCTAATTTTTCTAGGTATTCAATAAACTCTTTAAAGCATCATTTTGTAGCTCGATACAGTTCTCAGTTTATTAAAAACATCTCGCAATCTATTATTTATAAATATGCAGAACGTACTTCAGGAGAGCATTATACTGTAGTAGATGCTAGTATTAATTACACCTTAAAAACTTTAGAGTTTTCTGTCATTGCCAATAATATTTTTAATGAAGAGTACACAGAATCTAACCTTGTACCTATGCCAAAAGGAAATCTAATTTTTGGTTTAAAATACACGTTTAGGTAATAAATTTTATAACATTTTATTATCTTGCAGGTTTAATTATTTTTCACTTTTGACATTAAATCTGCAAGATATACCTCGCATTAAAACCATTAGTAAAGAGGATTTTATAAAACACTATTTTAAACCTCAGAAACCTGTGGTAATCGAGCATTTTATTGATGACTGGCCTGCGTATTCTAAATGGAATTTAGATTATATTAAAGCTGTAGCTGGAGATAAAATCGTTCCGCTTTACGATGACAGACCTGTAAATTATAAAGACGGCTTTAATCAAGCTCATGCCAAAATGAAGATGAGCGATTATATAGATTTACTTAAGCGAGAACCCACAAAATACAGAATATTTTTGTGGAATATTTTAAAAGAAGTGCCGCAATTACAAACAGATTTTACGTTTCCAGATTTTGGTTTGCGACTCATGAAAGGATTACCTATGCTATTCTTTGGCGGAA
Organism: Formosa sediminum; assembly: GCF_007197735.1. Classification (GTDB taxonomy): domain Bacteria; phylum Bacteroidota; class Bacteroidia; order Flavobacteriales; family Flavobacteriaceae; genus Formosa; species Formosa sediminum. The sequence goes on along the minus strand of NZ_CP041637.1, from coordinate 1,181,964 downwards.
AAGATTCTTATACATTTATGCATTACGATATTGATTTGGCTAACATTTTTCATTTTCATTTTGAAGGTGAAAAAGAAATTATTTTATTCGATCAAAGTCAAAATAAGTTTCTTTATAAAGTGCCACATGCTTTAATAACCAGAGAAGATATAGATTTTCATAATCCCGATTTAAAACAATGGCCTGCATTAAAACATGCAAAAGGGTTTAAAACCCAATTAAATCACGGCGAAGTACTTTATATACCAGAAGGCTATTGGCATTATATGCGCTATATTACACCAGGGTTTTCAATGAGTTTACGCGCTATTGCAAGACACCCAAAACATTTAGGTAAAGCACTTTATAATGTATTTATTATGAGAAATTTTGACAATCTAATGCGAAAACTTAAAGGTCAAAAATGGATAGATTGGAAAAATAAACAAGCCATAATTAGAACTTCTAAATATAATTCCTAAATTTAAGTATAAAACCTATATTTGACCAAAATTTAAAACCCATGAAAAATCTATTATTAATCGCATGTTTATGCGTAGTTAGCTTCGCTAATGCACAAGCTTTTAGAGGCAAAGGCGATCAGAAATTTCAAATTGGCGCTAGCTTTCAAGACAACGGAACAGGAATTAACGGAACTTACGATTTTGGTGTAGGCGAAAATATTTCTTTTGGTGTGTCTACAACTTATTTATTAGGTGTTAACGATGATTTAGATGCCGATTTTGGAGATCGTTTTGACATTAAAGCACGTTTTAATGCTAACTTATCTTCTGTTATTGGCATGGATGAATTTGATGTCTATCCAGGATTAAGCTTTAGCACAAGAAATTTTGGAGGCCACGTTGGTGCTAGGTATTTCTTTACTGACGGTTTTGGAGTATATTCTGAAATGAGCTTTCCTATTGCAAAATATGAAACAGAAAGCTTAACTGCTGAAGAAAAATTAAACAATCAATTTGTGTTTAGTTTAGGAGCATCTTTCAATTTATAAGCACAACTTTATATATTAAAAAAAAAGGAGTTTCAAAATAATTTGAAACTCCTTTTTTTATGGAATTAATTCTTTCACCTTCTCGTAAACCATCGACGATTCCCATCCGCGATATAATAGATAATCGGCTAATTTTTTTCGTTTTTTATAAGTATTCGACTCTTTAATCAATTCACATCTACGTGCTGCTAAAGCATCAAAAGTGCCATAATAGTCTAATGTTTCTAACTCTTTTAGTCCAGTTTCAATGTTATAACGACTAATTTGTCTACGTTTTAATTCTGCCGTTAATCGGTTTCTCCCCCAATACTTAAATTTAAATTTCCCTCGAACATATGCTTTAGCAAAACGTTCTTCATTTAAAAAATTATGTGTAACTAAGTGTACAATTACAGTATCTATGGCCTCAGGAATCATATGCATATTACGCAATTTATCTTGTACTTCTTTGTGGCAACGCTCTTGATAAGCACAAAAGTGCTCTAAAGCCCGCTTTGCTTCTTCTACGGTAAATATTTTATGGGAACCTATATTCAATTTAAAAAATATTAAGATTTGTGTTTTCATTAAACAATACACGTATAAAGCACAAAATCAACACAAACACTCTTAAAAAACAACATAAATATTAAATTTATTCTCAATATTTATGTAATTTGTGAATTACAATTTTGCACGTATCTCACAAAAGATACCATAAAAATAACTTATTTCCTCCCATATGAAAAAAAACTACGACTTAACCTTAGTACTAATTTGCTGTACCACAACTTTTGGTTTTACGCAAATATTTGATGAGAACTGTTCCACCAAACCCAGTGATTGGACATTTAATAGTGTAGCGCAAGAAAGCAGATATTCGCTTCTTGATAACAGCGATGATTATGTTATCAGTGAAACTTTTGAAGCTTATGATAAATTAGAGCTAGTCACAAACTTAAGATCTAATAGATCGGGAAGCGTGCTAGCATGTCCCATTGAAATTGCAGGTGATGGCGGATCTACTTGGACAGCTAGATCATTTACACAAAATAATATCACTAAAAGTTATACCAATTATACTTTTAACATTGGTTCACTTTCAGGCACTGATAATAAAATAAGACGGAATAAAATATCTGGAAATGAAGAAAATAGAACTTTAAGGATTGACAATTTAGAATTAAATGAAGACGCTATTGCAACCGGTGATTGTGCTAGTGAATCATTTTCTAACATCGGAGATTCAAGTTCTTATATAACAAGAAACTGGATCGGTGACAACGGTATAGATTGGACAGCTACTGATACTAGAACAGATGAAGATTTAGATGGAGATGAGGCCATTGTAATTAGAAGTGGATCTTTAACTAATGACACATCATTTCCAGGTGGTTGTGGAATTATTACATTTGATTATGCTCGTAAATTCAATAACAATTCTACCCTAAAAGTTTTTATTAACGGTACTCAGTATGGAAGTGATATTTCTGTGGCTATTGATACTAGCAACACTTTTTCTACCACTGTAAACGTAAGTGGCCCTATAGATGTAGAGTTGCGTAATAGTGGAAATAGAACTATAATTTCAAACTTAAGTTGGACCTGTTATACAGGAAGTCCTAATCCAGAACTACAATTGGTAGACAACACATCTACAAATCAAAACTGTGGGTATACTATAGATTATGGTAGTCAAGCCATATCTACAAATACAGATCTTACTTTCGATATAGAAAATAATGGTAGTGCAGATTTAGATGTAAGTGCCTTTAATGTTACTGGAGATTATACTATTGTTTCACCAGCAACTCCTTTTAGCATAACATCTGGTAATACGCAAACAATTACAGTAAGGTTTACACCAACCGTTAGGGGAACTAGAACAGGAAGCATTACTATTAATAATAACGATCTAGACGAAGGGACATGTACAGTAAATCTAACAGGAGAAGGCTACACACCAGCACCCGAAATAGATGTAGAAGAAAATACGAGAGCATCCATACCTAGTGGTGCAACTCCTAGTATTGGACATAACACCATTTTTGCAGCAACTGTAATGGGCAACTCAACCGCCCCTAAAACGTATTATGTACATAATGAAGGTACGGCTAATTTAGATTTAACAAGCATTACATCTTCTAACCCTACAGAATTTCCAATAACTTTAAATCCAGGATCTACAACTATTGCCTCGGGGTCTGAAGAATATTTTGAAATTACTTTTACACCAAATGGTGTAGGAACCAGAACAGCAACAATAACAATTATTAATAATGATGCAGATGAAAACCCGTATACTTTTGAAGTACAAGGGACTGGCGAATGTGCAGCAGGCACTCTAACGCTATCACCTGCAACTGGGCCAATAGATACAGTAGTATATATAACATCTACTATTAGTAATTTTGGCAGTTTTACCACAGCAACTGTAAACGGTATTTCGGCTACATTAAATGTTACCTCCACATCAGAATTAGAGGTTACTATTCCTACGGGCGCAACCACAGGAAGTATAGAAATAACAGACGATTTAGGCTGTTTAAGTTCTGAATTATTTACAGTTATAGACCAAAAAATATCCAGTTGTGAAGGCGGTTCTGGAACAACAACCGATTTATTTATCAGTGAGGTAACAGATCACGGCAGCGGATCCCATTCATATGTAGAAATTTTTAATGGAACAGGTTCTAGTGTAAATTTAGCAAACTACGAAATTAGAATACATAATAATGGAAATAACTCTCCAACAAGTTCTATAGCTTTATCAGGAACTATTGCCAATAACGATGTATTTGTCTTTGCTTTTGGAGGAACTAATGCTACAGATAATAATGCAACACATGGTTACGATCAAGCGAGTAATGTTAGTGGTATTAATGAAAATGATAATATAAGGCTTTACAAATCTAATGTCTGGATTGACCTCTGGGGGGATACAGCCGGAAGCTCGTTTACTGTAACAACTAAAAATTACACTTACAGAAGAAAAAATTCTGGTATAACAGCGCCAAGTACCACTTGGAATGCTAGTGATTGGGATAGTTTTACTCCTGTAGATTATACAGATATTGGTACGTATGATTTTTCATTAGGTTCACCCCCAATTATTAACAACATTACAGCAACAGCTACTGCGTGTAACGAAGCTACCGTTACTGTATCTGCAACCGAAGGCTATGCAGGAGGAAACGCTCTACAATATGTTTGGTATGTGTTCAAACCTGAAGAATCTAGTTTAGGATGGAAAACCATCTCTAACGGTGGCATTTACACAACCTCTAGCGCTTCTCCAGATTTAATTATTTCGAATGCTAATAGTGTTTTAAGCTATCAGTATTATTGCGAAGTAAGAGAAAATGATGCTTCATGTTTTGAAGCCTCTACAGCCATACAAATTAATATTGGTGGCGCAATCTGGGATGGGACAACTTGGGTTTGGGACGATGGCACAGTAACAAATACAGTACCAACACTTGGAACAAATGTGATTATAAATGGAAATTACGACACCTCAACTGGAGGTTCTGAAACAAGTTTTAAAGCCTGTGAATGTACTATAAATGCGCCATATACTTTAACAATAGAAAACGATACATATGTTGTAGTTGGCAACAATTTTACGGTAAATGGGAATGTAATTGTAAAAACAGACGGCTCATTTGTTCAAATAAATGATGATGCCATTATAGATGGTGCTGTGTTAAGTGACAAGAGTAAAATTCAAGTCGAAAAAGAAACCTCTAGCTTAGGCTCGGCTGAAGAATATACCTATTGGAGTGCTCCGGTTTCTGGAGAAACCATTGGTAGTGCATTAGCAGATGCTAGACGTATTTTTTGGTACAACGGTCAAAATTATCTGGATGCAACTAGAGAAGTTAATAATGACAATAGTACACTAACTGGACAAGATGATGTTGATGACAATGGAGACGATTGGCAATATACTTCAGCATCAGGCGTCATGATTACAGGTGTTGGATATGCAGCAACTCATAATTCTTCAAGCACATTTCCTGGTCAATTTACGTATATTTTTGAAGGTCCCTTTAACAATGGAATTTATAATATTCCTATTTATAGAAATGATTCTGAGACAAACGACAACAACTGGAACCTTATAGGAAATCCGTATCCTTCGGCTTTAGATGCAGATTTATTTTTATCGCAAAATACTAACATTAACCAGAGTATTGGAGCTACTAATGGTGCTATATATTTATGGTCTCAAGCCACACCTTCTGATGCTAATGCAAACGGAAATCAAGGCTATAATTACGCACAAAGTGATTATGCTATAATTAATGGAACAGGACAAACTATGGGTGGTGACGGTATCTTACCAACGCGACATATACCATCTGGACAAGGCTTTTTTGTTTCTATGGATAATAATGCAACAGCTACTGTAGTATCTGGAGATATAAAAACAAGTCAAGTTGTTTTTAATAACAGCATGAGAGTCACAGAAAACAACACTCAGTTTTTTAGAACAACCAGTACAGCCAATAAATTATGGTTAAATTTAACGACAGATAACGGGATTATCAATCAAATTCTTATAGCTTATCTTGATGGCGCAACAGATGACGATGACGGTACTTTTTACGATGCTAAACGCAACAATTACGAAGACATTCACGCGATAATATACTCAAATATACCAACAGCTCCTGAAAACAGATATGTAATACAAGCCAAACATTCTAGCAGTTTAACTTTAGATGAAATCATTCCTTTTGGTTTTAAAACAACTATTACAGAACCTACTATTTACAGTTTATCTATTTCACAACTTGAAGGTGATTTTTTAACAACTTCACCAATATACTTATACGATAAGCTTCTTAATAAAATTCACGAATTATCTGAAAGCGAATATGTTTTTACTTCTGAAACAGGAACTTTTGAAGACCGATTTGAACTCGTATTTTCACAATCCACACTATCGGTAAATGACGCCACAATAACAACGACTGACGTTGTAATTACAGAGCTCAATAATGGTTTTGTAAAATTAGCAACCACATCTAATACCACTATTTCTAAAGTTGTAATATTTGATATGTTGGGCAGACGTATTTACAGCTTAAATGGCAACAATAGTACAGAAATTTACGACGTATCTAAATTGAGTAGAACAGCTTACATTGCACAAATTACGTTGGCTAACGGACAAACAATAAGTAAAAAAGCTATAAAAAAACAATAAGTTTATTAATACCCTAAAAAGCCTCATGTTTTATCTTGAGGCTTTTTTTATAACGTATATTTTAAGGCTACAATCAGGTTTCTACCAGCCGCCGAAATTCCTGATGAATAAGGACGATAACGCTGGTCTGTAATATTTTCTAAACTGGCGGTACAAGATAAACCAGAATTAAATTTATATTGAGTTCTTAAGTTTATAGTATACCAAGATGGCGAATACGGATTACCATTTGTATCGCTAGCATAAATATAATCTTTACTTTGTTCAGAAGGTGCTAAATCCAAATAAGACACCTCATCATTATACGTAGCAAATGCATCAATAGTCAGTTTATGTTTTTGCCAAGTTAAATGTGTGTTTCCAAAATTTGGAGCAGCATGTCTTAACGGGTAATGTGCTCCGTCTTCTACTTCATACCCACCAATAACATTATATTGTGACGTTAGTTTTAAAGCAGTTGTAAACTGTATTTGTATTCCTGCTTCAAAACCATATATACGTGCTTCGGCGGCATTTTGCATGGCTTGTACGCGACTGTATTCACCATTATAATCTATATATGTATTCCCTTTTATTTCAAAATCGCCTCGCACAATAGCATCGTCTAAATACGTGTAATAAGTCGCAGCATCAATAATTACTTTATCGTTTAAATTTACACGTACGCCCAAGTCGCCGGTATATGCATATTCAGGATCAATATCATCATTTGGGACTACTACAGCTCCAGGTTCAGAATCAAAAACCTTCCCTATATCGTCCATATTTGGCGCTCTAAATGCTGTTGAAAAATTTAATTTCCACTGTATAATTTCTGCAGGAATCCAACTAATTCCAGCGGCACCGGTTAATGCTCCTGTGTTAACTTTGGCAGTATCGAAAGGCAAGTTTAAAAACGCATTATTTGCTGTAAAATCGGCATGAGAAAACACATGATTATAACGTAACCCTGTTTGAAAAACAAACTGATCGCTTGGCTTATATTTTAAATTGGTATACGCAGAAATTGAAGACCAATCTGAACCATTTGGATATCTAGTAACCGCATTAACAACTGTATTATCCTCTATATTTTTTTGTTCGCCGTAAGAATGCACTTTATTAAAAACATACTCTAAACCATAAAATAATTCTGTTTTTAAACTGAGTTCTTTTTCTAAATCTATGTTTGACGAAAAGGCATCTACTTGCTCTTCTGTAATATTTCTAATAATAGATTGATAATCCCTATCTATTCTACTTTCTTGAAAATTTTGATAGGTAATATTGGCTTGAAGTTTATCGTAAAAATTCGAGCTTCTGTTTATTTTTGTTACTTGAAAATTTGACATAAACCAACGCTGAGGTCCATATTTCCATTCTGCAGAACGCAAATGATCATCTTGATATCTAATTAATCTATCGTATCTTGAATAGTCTGAGGTTGCAGAGTAATACACCCCTAAATCGTAACTTAAATCTTCATGGGGTGAAAATCTAAGCTTTTGCAAGAGATTAATCTGATTATAACCTGTAGGATTTTGAATTTTAGGATTTGAATTTTCAACCATACTGTCTACACCATTTTCTGTAACCACATACTCAGGACGCAGATAATCCTCTGGACCATGACTACCCATTCTTAAATCGTCAAAATCTGTATAACTCACACTGGTTAAAAAAGCCCATTTTTTTAATCCGATATTAAAATCTAAGTGACCCGTTTTTTCATTATTAGCAGAGGCGTATCGCACAACCGAATTCGCCGTAAACACTTGGTTTTCTGTATAAGCTAATTCTGGTTTTTTGGTATAAAAACTCATAACGCCACCTATAGCATCGCTACCATAAACTACAGATCCGGCACCCAAAATAACTTCGGTTTGCGCGATTGAAAAAGGATCAATAGAAATTACGTTTTGAAGATTCCCAGACCTGAAAATAGCATTATTCATACGTACGCCATCTACAGTAATTAGCAACCTATTGGTAGATAATCCGCGAATCATTGGACTTCCGCCTCCCAACTGGCTTTTTTGAATGTATACATTTCCTGTGTTTTCTAAAAGATCTGCACTCGTTTGAGGGTTATCAAAAGTAATTTCATCTGAAGATAAAGACAGTACTTTCTGAGGAATATCTCGTTTTAATTGACCAAATTTAGATGCTGATATAAGTACTTCCTCCAAACCTTCTGTTGAAGGATCTAAATAAATAACAGTTGTATTAAGCTTAGATTTTACAATTGAGAATTGCTGAAACGATAAATGCTTAAAAAAAATCACATCATTATCTTTAAATCTATCTAATGAAACTATACCTTCTAGATTAGAAATTTCGCTTTGTGTTTTTGTACTATTAAACACTGCAACCCCTGGAATTGGTGTAGCATCTTGGCTATTTAAAATGGTAATTTTTTGGGCTTGTATAGTTTGAAAAATAAAGAACAGTAAAGCAATAAGTAAAGTTTTATTCATACAGAATATTAAGTAGATTGTTAATTAAATACTTGATTAAAAATAGCTAACGATTTTGGCTTTCTAAACTGCACAAGATGCAATTCATAATATAAAAGCAACATCTCTAAAAACGATTGCCGCTGCTTTCCGTTCATTTTTATTGTGTCTAAATCATCAAAAATTATGCCTAATGCCAATTTTAAATACTTTAAATTATCTCCAGATATAGAATATATTCCAGTCGCATATTTTTCAAATTGACCCGTAGATAAATTAAAATAATTATAATCACTATTAGTCGTATCTGGCGCACATCCCAAATATTTTGTTAACTGTACTAGGAATACTAAATGAAAGTTGGCTGAATGGGGTGTTTCATCTAAAACCAGTAACGCATGTTCTAGAAATTCAAACAAATCAACATCTGCTTCTTCCTCTTTTAAAACCATTGCCAAAACATCGGCTAAAAACATAACAATGGTACTCTTAACTACCTGAGTATGTAATGTTGCATAGAGTACATTTACTTTTACATCTTTTAAGGTTTGTAAAGCTCTATTTTTGTTAAAATCTACTTCTATTTGGATTTGAGATAACAACTGAAAATAGGCCACTCTAGCTTTCCCTTTCCTGCTTTTAAGGACACCACGTAATAAAAAACTAACCACACCAAAATCCTTGGTGTAACAACTTACGATAAGATCGTTATCCCGATATTTTAATTTGGATAATACAATGGCACTTGATGATTTAAACATTATCGTATAATCATAAGTTTAAGCACTTTGGTTTCGAAAGTTTCTGTGTCTGATAGCATAATAATATACACTCCAGAATGCACCACATTATTAGCAAGATTTCTACCATTCCAAAATGCGGTTCCTCCATCAATTTCTAAATTATAACCACTATATCTGGAGTTTACATTAGATTGAGCTTCGGCCACTAAATTTCCTTCAATATCGGTAATTTTAATATTTACATGATCTGTGAGTCCTTTAATTTTTACTAAATCTTCTGTAATATTAAAATTAGGTCTCACAGGATTGGGGTAAACATAAGCATCTTTATAAGTCTCCTGCGTAGATGAACTCCCTGAATTATATGCCACCAATCCATTCTCTGTAGCAATAAACACTTTCCCATTTGTACTATCAATATTAATATCTGTAACGTTATTGGATGGTAAAGGAGAATTATCTTTTGTAAAATGAAATAGGGTTTCTTGTCCGTCTGATGACAAATAAAACACCCCTGAACCAATTGTTCCAATCCATTTGTTATTAGAGCCATCTACTTCTATACTCGTAATGTATTCTAAAGCTAACAATTCGCTTGCAACACCATCGTCTAACACGACAATTTCACTAGCTTCTACAGTACTTGAAGTAAAAAAACTAGAGGTATTATAAAGCACACGAAGTCCCCTAATTGTACCAATCCATAACTGGTTACTATTATCAATAGCGACAGCCTTCACTACGGTTGTTGGCATGTTTTCAGACTCCTCGCTTAAACTTCTAATTTGGGAAGTTCCCGCACTATAATCATAACCAATTACACCATTTACGTAACCACCTGTCCAAACCACTCCTGAATTATCTATAGCAATGTCTGAAAACCCCCATTCTCCATTAAGTCCATCTGAAAATAAACCTTCAAAACTATAAGATTTCCATTGACCAGTATTAGGATCGTAGGATTTTAAAGGACTAGATATACGCCCGCTTAAACTCCATAACACTCCATTACTATCAAAAGTGGTTGGATTTACACGAATATCTGTAGATCCTGAAACTTCTATAGGTTCTAAACCACTATTTGTTTCATCATGTAATGTTGTAACCACATCGGCTTCTACTTCTAAAATACCATCATAAAAAGAACTGATAAAAACTTGGTTAATTTTGTTTGGATTAATAGAAATAGTAGATAAGTTTCTAGCACCTAAAATACTATCTGTAGGAATATTTTTCCATACATCATTTTTTAGATGACTTAGGCCACGTGTTCTGAGTGGAAATGGGTTATAAGTTTCAGTAAAGTCGCCATAAGTAACCCACACATTATTATACTCTGCTTCAACAGAAAAAGGAGTATTCATTAATGGTCCATCTGGATGTATTTCTTCGACATTTAAAGTATTCCCTATTGGTGATTTTAATACTCCATAACTATCTGTACCAATATAAAAATCATTTATAGTAGTAATAGCTGCTGTAAAATTAGTATCTAGACCACCAACTTCTTCTAATAAATTAAAATCGCTTGAGTACAAATACACATAATTTTCTGTAGTGATGATTAACTCGTCGTTTGCAGATTTAACATCTAAAGGCGCACTAGAAAACACTTTTAAATTACTAAGATTTGTACTATTAACCCTAAATAAGGTACGGCTAGAATTTACAGCATATACGTTATTTGCCACAGCCTCTACCGCAGTAAAATTACCTGTAGCAATTGTAGACCACTGACTAAAATCTATTAAATTACTATTGTCTACAGCTGCACGTTTAAGTCCTGTATTACTCATACATGAGGCGTAAATATACCCATTAGCAATTGTAGTTTGTGTCACTATAGTCTGTACACCTGCATCACCAATAAAGTAGGTATCTCCAAATTCTAAACGACTTAAATCATATACAGAGATACCATAATTGGTAGAAATATATAGTAACCCATTGTATTCATTAAAATGATTGATTTGCTTACTCACAGATGGAATGGTGGTCTTATCTACAATGTCTACTACTGTTAACACTTCTGAAGTATCTTCTTTAATAATTTCAATTAAACCACTATCGTAACCAATGACTAAAGCTTGATAATCTAAACTATAATATAATGTAGAAATAGTTTCACCCGAAAGGCCTTGAATGGTTGAAAAAGTATTGATTTCCTGTGTTAAAGTATTATAAGTAAAGACAGCATTTTCTGCTACTGCGTAAATTATATTATCACTAGCTGTAACATCTTTTATATTATAATATGAAAAATATCCGTCCCATGTATCGGAATAATCTTGTGCCTTTGAAAAAAATGGACACAATGCCAAGAAAAGGATAAATACTCGTTTAAACATATAAGCTTTTTAATGTTTCAAATATATTTATAAGTAACGAGTTTTACAGTAAAATAATATACTAAACAAAAAAAGCTTCCTAAAAAGGAAGCTTTTAAATATTTTAACCTTCAAAACCCATTTCATCACCACCAGTATCTTCGTCTCGATCTCCTCGCTCTTGACGACTTTTTTGTTGATTAAATCTATAAGTAAATGCTAAGTTGAATGAGCGTTGTCTGAATTGCATTTCACTATCACTAATATAGGTATCTGTAGTAGAAAGCGTAGATCTTTTCATAGAATTGAACACATCGCTAACATTGAAAGTTATTGAAGCATTTTTATTAAAAACTTCTTTACTAAATGCTAAACTTGTATAAAACATACCATCTGTTTTATTTTGAGCATCTTCTGAAGGACCACGATACATAAGTCGTGTTTGCCACTCTATTTCGGCAGGTAATGTTACTTTATTGTTCAATCTAATAAACCAGCTTAAGTTATCTGCATCAAAATTAACCCCATTATAATCTCCTCTGGTAATAGAGTTAAAGAAGTTAAAGTTGGCATTTAAATTCCATTTTTTACTCGGTCTATACGTTGTTGTAAATTCAAATCCATAACGATCGTTTGTTGCTAAATTAATAGGCGAACGTTTAATTACAGAAATTTCTGTACCACCAACAATTACAGTTTCTCCTGTTGCCTCAGAAATAAATGTAAACACATCTGTAGCATGTTGGTAATATATAGAGGAATTTAAAGTCACCTTCTTAAAAGTATACAAATAACCTAAATCTACTCCCGAGGAATAACTTGGATCTAAATCTGGATTTCCTTGAAATAAACTGGTTGTACTACTTCTAGATGGAAAAGGATTTATATATCTGGATCTTGGTCTTCTAATACGTCTATTATAGCCTAACATAAGACTTTGATCTTCGGAAAACTCATACCCTAAATTAATGGTAGGGAATAATCCCAAATAGTCTTTATCTTGATAATCGTTACTTGTTTTTTGATCTATTACAATATCTGTAGACTCCATTCTTAACCCTAATAAGAACGAGAATTTATCTTTAAACTTACTACCGTATTGAGAATATATAGCATTAATATGTTCTTTATAAATTAAATTATTACTTACGTCTGCATCTATCTCGTAAGCACCATCTACATAATATGCTAAAGTATAATCTGTATCTAAATCATTAAAATTACCACGGTACCCAAATTCAAACTGACTGTCTTCTCCTAGCGGAAGTACGTAATCTGCTTGTAGTAAAACACGTTCTTGATCTTCTAGGGTGATTACTTCTTCCGACTCTAACCCGTTCTCTGTAATTAAAGAATGTTCATCTTCAGACGTATCTTCATATTGAAAATCGAAAGTTAATTTATGTCCAGGTTTTTCAAATTGTTTGTCGAAGTTTAAAGCATATTGCACCGTCTTATCATCTTCAGTCTCGGGATCGTGTCTATACGTTTCATTTAGAATATTTCCTAAATTATCAACTTCTACAATATCGTTTGATGCGTTAGAACTGTTATCACTATCTTTATAAAACATAGAGGCTGTTACAGAAGTATTGTCGTTAATATACCATTCTACACCTAAATTAGTATTAATACCTTTTCTAACTCTATCGTAATCAATATCCTCATTTAAAAACGTATTTTCTTCATCACTAATAAGAGTCCCATCGTCATCAAACTCTGTATTAAAATATTCTGTTTTTGTAGACGAATTACCTGGAGATTCTCTATAAGAATATCCAGTAGTATTAAAGAAATTAAAATCTCCTGTTCTATAGTTAATATTTCCAGATATACCTGCAGCATCTGGATAACCAACATTAGCAGTCATAGACCCATTAAATCCTTGTAATTTACTACGTCTTAAAATAATATTTAAGATTCCTCCAGTTCCTTCTGCATCATATCTGGCTGAAGGAGATGTTATAACTTCTACACGCTCTATAGCATCTGCAGGCAGTTGATTTAGCGCTTCATTAGAACTTAATCCAACTAATCCTGATGGTTTTCCGTTAATTAAAATAGTAACATCATCGTTTCCTCTTAAAGCTATATTTCCCTCTACATCTACTGAAACAGAAGGCACATTATCTAAAACATCGCTTACAGTACCTCCGCTAACTGTTAGATCTTGACCTACATTATATACTTTCTTATCAAGTTTAATATCTACAGTAGTTTTTTCTGCAATTATTTCTACCTCAGCTAAAGACTCTGTATCTAACGCCAATTCTATATTACCTAAGTCTGTGTTTTTAGTTAATTGTTTATTTAATAGTGTTTGCTTTTTAAATGATATATATTCAAATGTAACATTGTAAACACCTACTGGAACTGAAATACTAAATTTACCTTTAGCATCTGTAATACCCCCAGTAATAACACTATTATCTTTACTATCCCTAAAGGCTACGGTAGCATACTCTAAAGGTAATTTAGATTCTAACTCTATAACATGACCTGTTATTGTTATGTCTTTACCTGATTGCGCTTGTATATTAAAGCAAAAAATAAAAAGAAGCAGACTAAATACCACTTGTTTTCTAAAATTCATAGACTGTTGTTTTAATTAAGTAAGACTGCAAGAAACAAAAATGGTTTAGTTAGTCTTAGTTAAAAGATTGTTAAAAGAAAAAGCCTCTAATCTTAAAAAAAATTAGAGGCTTTTGTATTTATAAAATGTTAGTAATATCTTGAGGCGGCCTTCCAATTACTGCTTGGTCTCCATTTACAACTATTGGACGTTCAATAAGTTTGGGATATTCTATCATAGCCTCTATTATAGCTTCGTCTGTTAAATTAACATCTCTAAAGTTCTCTTTCCAGATTGCTTCATTTTTTCTTACTAAATCTATTGGCATAATATCTAACAGCTCTATAATATGTTCTAATTCTGCCTTTGTTGGGATATCTTCTAAATATTTAACAACTTTAAATTCTTTTCCCGAGGCTTGAAGTATATCTAATGCTTCTCTAGATTTACTACATCTATTATTGTGATAAATTGTAATCATAGGTTTAATTGTGATTATAAATTATTAGTCTCTTCTGTTTTTTGTCCCATCATCATTAAATAGGCTTTTAAAAAGGCATCTATATTACCATCCATTACGGCATCTACATTACCTGTTTCGTGTGCTGTTCTTACATCTTTAACTAATTTATAAGGATGCATAACATAGTTTCTTATTTGGCTTCCCCATTCAATTTTCATCTTTCCTGCTTCTATGTCTTCGCGCTGTGCCATTTGCTTTTGAAGTTCTATCTCATACAATTGAGATTTTAACATCTGTAAAGCTCGAGATCTGTTATCGTGTTGGGAGCGTGTTTCTGAACATGAAATCTGAATACCTGTTGGCTTGTGTGTTAATTGCACCTTGGTTTCTACCTTATTCACATTTTGTCCTCCAGCACCACTAGAACGTGCAGTTGTAATCTCTATATCTGCAGGATTAATATCTATTTCAATGGTATCATCTACAAGTGGATAAACGTATACCGAAGCAAAACTAGTATGGCGTTTTGCATTACTATCAAATGGAGAAATTCTAACCAAACGATGTACTCCATTTTCACCTTTTAACCAACCAAATGCAAAATCGCCTTCAATCTCTAACGTTACAGTTTTAATACCTGCAACATCGCCTTCTTGATAGTTTAGTTCTTTAACTTTAAATCCGCTTTTCTCTGCATACATTAAATACATGCGCATAAGCATACTTGCCCAATCACAACTTTCGGTACCGCCTGCTCCGGCAGTAATTTGAAGTACAGCACTTAAGCCATCACCTTCTTCGGACAGCATATTTTTAAACTCAATATCTTCTAATAGTAAGTGTGCTTTTTCGAATTGTTCGGTAACTTCTTCTAAAGATGAATCTCCTTCCTTGTAGAACTCGTATAACACTTCTAAATCGCCTACAAGTGTTGTAATTGTATTAAAATCTTCTACCCATTTTTTCTTAACACGAAGCGATTTCATGATTGCTTCTGCAGCCTTAGAATCGTTCCAAAATTCTGGATCGAAGGTTTGCTCCTCTTCATTTTGTATTTCTATGAGTTTGACATCTATGTCAAAGATATTGCCTTAGAAGTGTAAGGCGGTGTGTAAGATCTTTAATTTGATCTGCTGTTATCATAAACATTAAATTTTACTCAAAAGTACTACACTTTTTTTCAAAAATTAAATTTACAAGTATATTATTGTTCATATGTTACCTCAACCTTATGGTTAGACACCTTTTTACCGTAGGCAAATAAAACTTGTTTTAACGGAGCACAATCGTTGTAATCTCTTCCATGTGCTACTTTTACATGATTATGGTCTGCCAAAATATTATTAGCTGGATCAAATCCAACCCAACCTAGATTAGGCACAAACACTTCTGCCCAAGCACTCATTTCTGAATCTCCAAAAAAGCCATCGCCTTGGTGTAAATAACCAGATACGTAACGTGCAGGAATTTTATTTAAACGCGAAAGGGCACAAAATAAATGTACAAAATCTGAGCTTGCGCCGTGTTTTTTTTCTAAAACCTCTGTTAATGGTGTTTCTGTAGCAGCTTCTTCTGCATTAAATGTAATATTATTATACACCCAAGCATTAAGTTGTTTTACGTTATCTAAAACACTTTTAGAGGTTTCAAAATTAAATATACAAGTGTCACATTCGCCTTTTGGCAGCGTGGTAAGTTCGGTAGTATTTAAATAAGCTTCGTAATCCACTTTAAAATCCAGCGTACTAATTGCCTCATATTCTTCTGCTATAGTAAACTCTGGATTTACTTTTATTGGATCAACTTTAGATTTAGTTAATTTAAAAACAGCCTCAAACTTAATTGTATTAAACGGTTTTTTAGTATGAATTCTAGTGGTTTCAAAATTATATCCATTAATAGATTTTTCTATCGGACAATCTCCTGAAACAGCGAATGTACTCGAGGTTAACTCCTGAGTTGCATTTTTTTCGGGAGTAACCATAAACTGCCAATACGATTCGAACACGGGGTTTTCGTAAGAGTTTTCTGCAGTATATTTTATTGTATAATTGAACATATTCTAAACGAAATTAAAAATTCAAATTAAAACAATTTATTCACACCATATTCTTTTAATGGTAGAAATATTCGTCTTCAAGTTTTTCACTTAATTCTATTAAGCTTGAAAAAGTATGCGCTATAAAATCCTTAACATCGTCCTGTATATCTTCAACCGTTTTGTATTTATATTCACATCGCATTTTACCTATTAAAAATAAGGCTGTTCCCTTTTCATGCGCCTTTAAGGGATCTAACATCGTGATATGTTCTTGAATCTGATTTAAGCAATACAGTACCGTTCTTGGACTGTTAGGATTAAGCATTAAAAACTCTAATACAGTACTTTGTGTAGGCGTTTTTCTATATACCCTTCTATTAATATCAAAAGAATCTACACATTTTAAAAGTGTAGTCCACTCATAACTCTTTTTTAAACGTTTAGGCTTACTTAAGGTTACTTGTTCTGCAGCATTATATTTTATTTGCAGAATACGTGTTACCTGTGTAGCACGCTCTATATTTATTCCTAATTTTATTAGTGCATAGACTTCGTCATGCAGCATTGTACCTCTAATTTTACCTTTTAAAATTGTAGATTGATGCATGATATGGCTTGTAAAATCATGCAAACCACGGGTTACAAAGTAGTCTTTAGAATAGTTAATTACAGAATGATAAAATTTATTTATGGTTTCGTAACAATCGTTAGATATTAAATCTCTTGAACTGTTTGCATTTTCACGAGCATAAGAGATACACTTTAAAATTGAATAATGTTTATCTGGATTTAAAGCAATATTATAAAGTACGTCTTGTTCTACTAAAACCTCATCATCTTCATCTTCTTCTCCTACCATCTCATAAATAGATTTTAATACAAATTGACGATCTCTAGATAATTTATTTGGCGCATCTAAAGAGGAAAAGTAGTTTACATTTGTAAAACGCGCGGTATGTTCTGCACGCTCAATATAACGCCCCATCCAAAATAAGTTATTGGCTATTCTTGCTAACATATATTAATTATTTTTTTAAAACCCAAGTGTCTTTTGATCCACCTCCTTGAGACGAATTCACTATTAAATTACCTTTTTTTAAAGCTACACGTGTTAAACCTCCTTTTAACACAAACTCTTTATCTTGCCCTAATAAAGTAAACGTTCTTAAATCTACGTGACGTTGCTCGAAAGACTGGCAATCTTCAATATAAGTAGCATGAACTGAAAGCGACATGATAGGTTGTGCTATATATTTTCTTGGATTTTGAAGAATGACTTTTTTAACAGCTTCAATTTCTGCTTTAGTAAGTTTATTTCCTATAGAAATACCATAACCACCTGCTTCATCTACAGGTTTTACCACTAGATTATGGATATTTTCTAATACATATTTTAAATCTGTTGGCCTACTACAATGATACGTATGTACATTATTTAAAATAGGTGTTTCACCTAAATAAAATTTAATAATTTCAGGCATATATGTATATATGGCTTTGTCATCTGCAACACCTGTACCTGGTGCATTTACCAAGGTAACATTTCCATTTTTATATGCAGAAAATAATCCTGGAACACCAATGGCCGAATCTTTTCTAAACTCTAAAGGATCCAGAAAAGTATCATCTATACGTCTATAAATAACATCTACACGCTTAAGACCACTAATGGTTTTCATGTAAACAAAATCATTTTCAACCACTAAATCCCGCCCTTCAACCAATTCGATCCCCATGGTTTTAGCTAAATATGAATGTTCAAAATAAGCAGAATTATAAACACCTGGTGTAATAACTACACAAGTTGGCACATCGACACCTTTGGGCTTTACAGACTCTAAAATATCTAATAAATTTTCTGAGTAATCGGTTACGGTATGTATATTATAATGATTAAAAACACCAAATAACGACCGTTTTAAAGCATTACGATTATAAATCACATAACTTACACCCGATGGACACCTAATATTATCTTCTAACACATAATATTTACCATCAGAATGTTTTATTAAATCTGTTCCCGAAATATGATTATAAATTCCTCCAACTGGATCTAAATTATCCATTTGTCTTAAATAATTAGCAGAAGAGCTTATTAACTCTATAGGTACCAACCCAGCTTTGATAATATTTTTATCGTGATAAACATCCCAAATAAACGCATTTAAAGCCTTACAGCGCTGAATAACCCCTTGTTCTATAGTTTTCCACTCGTCGGCATCAATAATCCTTGGAAACAAATCGAAAGGAAATATTTTTTCCTGAGCTTTAGCATCATTATAAACTTGGAATGTAATTCCCTGATTAAAAAAAGATGTTTTAGCCTTATTGTTTAAATTGATAAAATCTTCAATAGATTGATCATTATATATATCGAATAACTTCTGATATACCTGTCTAACATTTTGTTTTTTATCGAAAATTTCATCAAATAAATTTTCATTACCATCATACGAAGAAAAAAGATGCTTTAAATTAGTGGGCTTCATGCATTTTACGTTTTCTCTAAAATACTTAATATTTTTCAGTCTTGTGATGAAAAAAAATTATTAATTTGACAGTATTAAACTTATTTTAACAAAAATAACAAAGTGTTAATACAAATTTCACAATTATAATACATCTTAATTAAATTGTATTAATTAAAAGCTTATTGACAATAATCTATTAACTTTCTTCCTTAATTATTATTAATAAAACACAAATTTATGATTATAGACCTAAGAAGTGATACCGTTACTAAACCTAGCACGGAAATGCTTGAAGCTATGATATCTGCAAATGTTGGCGACGATGTATACAAAGAGGACGAAACCATAAACGCTCTGGAAATACGCATAGCAAAACTGTTTGGAAAATCGCATGCAATGTTTTTTCCTAGCGGCACTATGGCTAACCAAACGGCTATCAAAATTCATACAAATCCTGGCGAACAAATTATTTGCGATAAATATGCACATATATATAATTACGAAGGTGGTGGTGCTTCTTTTAACAGTGGCGTATCTTGCAAACTTATAGATGGAACCCGAGGTATGTTTACAGCAAAAGAGGTTACAGCAGCTATAAATCCGCCTGATTTTTACCACAGCCCCTTATCTACTCTAGTAGAAATTGAAAACACTACTAATAAAGGTGGTGGAGCGTGTTGGGATATTCACGAACTAGAAAAGATTAAAACCGTTTGCGAACAACATAATTTAGGTTATCATTTAGATGGTGCTCGTTTATGGAATGCCTTAGTTGCTAAAAATGAAACCCCAGAACAATACGGAGCTTTGTTTGATACTATATCGGTCTGCCTGAGTAAAGGACTTGGATGCCCAATTGGTTCTGTTTTAATTGGAGACAACATTTTTATGCAGAAAGCACTACGTATTAGAAAACTGCTAGGAGGCGGTATGCGACAAGGTGGTTTTTTAGCTGCTGCAGGATTATATGCAATAGACCATAATATAAACCGTTTAGCAGAAGATCACAAAAAAGCAAAAGAACTTGGTGAACACTTAAAATTAATATCACAAGTAAAGCATGTAGCGCCTTCTGAAACCAACATTGTGATTTTTGAATTACAAGATGACGTTAATAGTAATGAATTTATATTAAAACTTAAACTCCATAATATACTAATAAGTAACATGGGACAAGGTAAACTGAGATTAGTTACTCACCTTGATTATACAGACGCTATGCACAGCAAAGTGCTAGAAGTACTTAAACAACTTTAATTTAAGAAAAAGAAAAAGCCTTCAAAACTAAATCTTGAAGGCTTTATATCTATAATTAGTAAAGGTTTTACACAACTCCTTGAGCTAACATTGCATCTGCAACCTTAACAAATCCAGCAATATTTGCCCCTTTAACATAGTCTATATAACCATCTTCTTGCGTACCATAATTAACACATGATGCATGTATATTATCCATAATTTGTTGCAATTTAGCATCTACCTCTTCTCTAGTCCAACTTAATCGTAATGAATTCTGGCTCATTTCTAAACCAGACGTTGCTACGCCTCCAGCATTAGACGCTTTACCAGGAGAAAATAATAATTTAGCATTCTGAATAATAGCAATAGCTTCTGGTGTAGTAGGCATATTAGCACCTTCGGCAACAGCAATGACCTGATTAGCAACTAATTTTTCAGCATCATTAGCATCTAGTTCATTTTGTGTTGCACAAGGCATTGCGACATCGCAATTTATAGACCAAGGTCTTTCACCTGCAAAATATTCCGCAGACGGGTAAACATCTACATATTCACTTATACGTCCGCGCTTAACATTTTTAAGTGTTTTTATAAATTCTAATTTTTCTACATCTATCCCGTCTTTATCATAGATATACCCAGATGAATCTGAAAGTGTCACAACTTTAGCTCCAAACTCTGTAGCTTTCTCACAAGCATATTGCGCCACGTTTCCAGACCCAGAAATAACTACTGTTTTTCCATCAAAAGATTCATTACGTGTTGCAAGCATACTTTTAGCAAAATACACCGCACCATAACCTGTAGCCTCTGGTCTAATTAAAGAACCTCCATATTCTATTCCTTTACCAGTTAATACACCTGTAAATTCGTTACGTAATCTTTTGTACTGTCCGAATAAATATCCTATCTCACGACCACCAACTCCTATATCTCCCGCTGGTATATCTGTATTTGGACCAATATGGCGACTTAACTCAGACATAAATGACTGACAAAAACGCATTACTTCGTTATCACTTTTACCTTTAGGGTCGAAATCGCTTCCGCCTTTTCCTCCTCCCATTGGCAAGGTTGTTAAAGCATTTTTAAAGGTTTGTTCAAAACCTAAAAATTTAAGAATACTTAAATTCACCGAAGGATGAAAGCGTAAACCACCTTTATAAGGACCTATAGCTGAATTAAATTCTATTCTAAACCCCCTATTTACTTGAGTTTGTCCTTCATCATCAATCCAAGGGACTCTAAATATTATAGTACGTTCAGGTTCAACCATACGTTCTAATAACTTTTTTCCTTTGTATTTAGGAGTGTTTTCAATAAACGGAATTACAGTTTCTGCAACTTCGTGAACAGCCTGAAGAAACTCTGGTTCATGACCATCTTTCTGTTTTACATGCTCAATAAAAGAATTTATTTGATTTTTCATTTAAAAAAAATTATGATACTGCTAAGCAATCATTAGTTTTGAAGCACAAATATACGTTATTTACAAATATCCACCTGTTTTTACTTAAAATTCGTAATAATTTTCATGTTAAATTATTCCTAACACTTAAATTAAGTTTTATTTGATTGATTCAACTTAATTTATATATTTGTATCTGCTATTAATGCTACTAACAGCATATATTTAACGCAAATACAATGCTCTATAAACAAAGGTTATTTTTAATTTTATTTTTCTTTAGTTGTATAAATTTATTTTATGCTCAAACAGGGTATGAAATAGGTTTACTGGTAGGACCAGCACAAATGCGATCGGATTTTGGACTAAGAGAGGATAAGGACACTAATACTGGTAACATTGGTTTTGGAGCTGGTATCATGTTTAATATAAACCCAATTGATTGGGGTTCTAGACGTGATTATGTTTACGACCATTTTAAACTTCGTTTCGATTTATCCTACAACAAAACTAGTTTACAGCACTACGGTAAATATGTAGATCCAGAAGATAATAGTGATGCTGCACAAAGGTTAAGAAATCAGACAGGGGAAGCTAAAAATTTTAGTGGTGGTATAGCTCTTGAATATTACCCATTAAGTTTAAGAAATTTCTTTTACCAGTTTTTTGATTTTTCTCCCTATCTTATATTAGGAGGACAGTTAACCTTTGCTAATCCAGATTCTAATATTACAGATGCAGATCAGATTTATGCCCCATGGGGATTAAATGCCATAAACACAGAATCTTTTTACACTACTGCTTTGAACACCGGTATTGGTATACGATATAAAGTTAGTGATTACTCAGATTTTTTATTAGAAGCAAAATGGCAATTTTTTAATAGTGATTGGGTAGATGGTCTAAACCACGACCTAACATATAACAAAAATAACGATTCGTTAATTTGGGTTAGTGTAGGGTATGTTTATTACTTAAACTAAAACTACTTACTTGTTGTTTAATTAAAACTCGGTTTTTTCTTCGCTTATCGAACTTCAATATGTACCTTTAATTTCAATTTATAAAGCTACATCATGTGCCCTAAAACACAATCATTTTATATCCTTTATTGTCTTTTTATTTTAGCGTCTTGTACCCAAAAAAAAGAACTTACTTTTTCAGAACAACATATAACTACACCTAATAATACAATTGTAGACATTAACATTCCTAAAGCTAATGGTAATAATAATGTCGCTCTTCATATTAATGAAAGTCTAAATCAATTTGTTGCAACTGCGCTTGAATTTAATGAAATGGATGAGACTTCAATTACAATAGAAGAACACATCAATCGTTTTAATACAGAATATAAAAATTTTAAAAGTCAATTTCCCGATAGTTCACAAGAATGGGAAGCTCAAATAGACGGAGAGGTGATCTATAATTCTCCTGAAGTAATTAGTATCTCTCTAACTACTTACTCTAATACAGGTGGTGCTCACGGTATTTTAGTTATTACCTTTTTAAATTTCAACGCACAAACTGGAGCACTTTTAACAACAAGTAAACTCTTTAGAAATAAAGAAGAATTTACAACCTTTGCTAGTCCGTACTTTAAAGATGAAATTGCTGAGAGAGAAGATATGTACTTGGAACCAGACAATTTTATTTTACCACAAAACATAGGTTATAGTCCTGATGGTCTAATTTTGTTATATAATACATATGAAATTGCACCATATGCTACAGGAATTACAGAATTTGTTATCCCTTATAATGAAGCAAATTCTTATTTAAACATTCAAGGCATTTAACACTAATAATTATGAATAAAATCTATTATTTAAAAACTTGCAACACGTGCATGCGTATTATTAAGGAGTTAAACCTTCCTGGAGATGTCGTACTTCAAGACATTAAAGAAACACCTATTACAGTTAAACAGCTTGAAGATATGCACAAATTATCCCAGAGCTATGAAGCGTTATTTAGTAAACGTGCAAAATTGTACAAAGAGATGGATTTAAAAAACCAATCTCTTGAAGAAATTGATTACAAAAATTATATACTCGAACATTATACCTTTTTAAGTCGCCCAGTTTTAATCTATAATAATAAAATATTTATAGGAAATAGTAAAAAAAATGTAGCAGCCGCTAAAGCAGCAATACATGAATAAACGTATATTAGCATTACTAGCACTTTTTTTAGTTCAAATTTTTTATGGCCTAAATTATTCCTTCGCTAATGATGTTATTGATGGTGGCTATATTAAACCTTTTGGATTTATCTTACTGCGTTTACTAGGCGCAACTACTCTTTTCTGGATTGTTGGCATTTTTACTCCAAAACAAAAAATTGAAAAGCAGGATTATTTAACTTTTGTAGCTGCTGCATTCTTTGGCATGTGCTTAAATATGTTATCCTTTTTTAAAGGCCTAGAATTTACAACACCTATACATGCATCTGTTATATCTACCATTACACCTATAGTAGTAATTGTACTTTCTGCCATTTATTTAAAAGAAAAAATAACACCCATAAAAGTACTGGGTATATTTTTAGGGTTTGCAGGAGCAATTATTTTAAGCGCATACGGTAAGCCCATTCATCCGGCAGATAATATTATTTTAGGAAATGCTCTTATAATTTTAAATGCAACGGCATTTAGTGTGTATCTCATTATCGCTAAAAGATTAACTGGAAAATACCATCCGTTAACAGTTATAAAATGGCTGTTTTTATTGGGGTTAATCATGACAATACCATTTGGATTACAAGAATTTAGAGCAGTAGCATGGCATAATTTCCCACCTTATATTGCTTTTTCAGCCTGTTTTGTTGTGGTTTTTGCAACCTTTGGAGCCTATTTATTTAATATCTTAGGTCTCACTCAATTAAAAGCTTCTACAGCCGGTATTTTTGTATATATCCAACCCGTAATTGCTGCCACTTTTGCATTAATTATTGGAAGTGACACCATAAATATTGTAAAAATACTAACTGCTATTTTAATTTTTACTGGCGTATATTTAGTAACTAAAAAAACTTAATTTGCCTTTGTTTTTAAAGGTTTAGGCACTTTATTAAAAACTCTAGTATCAGCTTTAGTTAATACTTTAAAGTCTTCTGTTTTAGGAAATGCATTAGCCAATACCATTAATTGGTCTGGTAAGCCTGTTAGTTTTCTCACTTTTAAATCTATCCAACCACCTAGCATTTCACAATGTGCAAGGTGTTCACCTTTGTCATTATAAAAATTATGTTCAAATTTAAAAAATTTTCCGTCATCACTAATTCCAGAGACTTCTAGTCCAACTGTAATAGGTTGTCCTAAAAATGCTTCTTTAAAATAATACATATGCTCATAAAACACAACCGGCCCCAGATTAAATTTAGCCATGTCTTGAGACGAAAATCCGTGTTCCAATAAGAAAGCCATTCGTGTATGACTCATAAAATTAGTATATGCAGAATTTGCGAGATGGCGATTAGCATCAATATCACTCCAACGAATTTCAAATTTTTTAGTGTACATGGATTAACCTTTTCCTTCAAAAATAAAAAATAATAGACGATATACATATCTGTTTTAGAATTTTCTATACGCCTAACTTTAACTACCTTTGCATAACTTTTTAATTATAGTTTATGATATATTCAATGACAGGTTACGGTAAATCTGTAATACAATTGCCTACCAAAAAAATTTCTATAGAAATTAAATCGCTTAATAGCAAAAACTTAGATCTTAATACAAGAATGCCATCATTCTACAGAGAAAAGGAATTGAATTTACGTAAACTCATTGCAGATAAACTGGTACGCGGAAAGATAGATTTCTCTATTTTTGTTGAAATTACTGGTGAAGAAACTTCTACACAAATTAACAAGCCTGTTGTAAAAGAATATATAAAACAACTTCAAGATATAGTTGACGGCGACCAAACTGAATTACTTAAAATGGCTGTACGTTTTCCTGATGCGGTAAGTACAGAACGTCAGGATATTGATGAAAATGAATGGAAAATCATTTTAACAGAAATACATACTGCTTTAGACCACATTACAGAATACCGTTTAGACGAAGGAAAAGTATTAGAAACAGATTTTAAAGACCGCATAGCAACATTAGAATCTCTTTTAGACCAAGTAATTGCTATAGACCCAGAACGTATAATTGCTGTAAGAGAGCGTTTACGTAAAGGCGTTGAAGAATTAAAAGAAAAGGTAGACGAGAATAGATTTGAACAAGAATTAGTATATTATATTGAAAAATATGATATCACAGAAGAAAAAGTACGTTTAAAAAACCACTTAGAATATTTTATAACATCTTTAAATTCTAAAGATTCTAACGGAAAAAAATTAGGTTTTATTGGCCAAGAATTAGGTCGTGAAATAAACACTATTGGCTCTAAAAGTAATTATGCACCAATGCAGAAATTAGTTGTGCAAATGAAAGACGAATTAGAAAAAATTAAAGAACAACTTTTAAACGTTTTATAACATGTCTAAAGGAAAACTTATTGTATTCTCTGCTCCTTCTGGATCAGGAAAAACAACTATTGTAAGACATTTACTCGGTATAGATGCATTAAACTTAGAATTCTCTATCTCTGCTACGTCTCGCGAGAAACGTGGCACAGAAGTACACGCTAAAGATTATTATTTTTTATCTCTAGAAGAGTTTAAACACAATATTAAAAACGATTCGTTTCTAGAATGGGAAGAAGTTTACCGAGATAATTTTTATGGCACGTTAAAGAGTGAAGTTGAACGTATATGGGCTCAAGGTAAACATGTTATTTTTGATATTGACGTTTCTGGCGGACTTAGGATTAAACGTAAGTTTCCTGAAGAAACGCTTTCTATATTTGTTAAACCACCAAGTATAGACGAGTTAAAAATTCGTCTTAAAAAACGTAAAACAGAATCTGAAGACAAAATTAACATGCGCGTTGCAAAAGCTTCAGCAGAATTAGCAACAGCACCACTTTTTGACTGTATTATAGAAAACGACACCTTAGAACACGCACTTGTCGAAGCAGAGAAAGTGGTTTCTGAATTCATTAATAAAGATTAGTATTTCATGAAAATCGGGCTTTACTTCGGCACTTTTAACCCTATACATACAGGACATTTAATTATTGCAAACCACATGGCCGAATACAGCGATTTAGAGCAAATTTGGTTAGTTGTTACACCTCATAATCCCTTTAAGAAAAAAAGTACTCTATTGGATAATCACCATAGATACGAAATGGTATATCAAGCCATAAAAGATTATGAAAAACTTGATGTTAGTGATATAGAGTTTAAATTACCTCAACCTAGTTACACCATTAATACGCTTACTTATCTTTTAGAAAAATATCCTAAACATAAGTTTTCTTTAATTATGGGTGAAGATAATTTAAAAGGATTTCATAAATGGAAAAACAGCGATATAATTTTAGAAAACCACGAGCTTTATGTGTACCCCAGAATTACAAAAGATCAAACTGAAACAACACTTAAAAATCACCCTAAAATACATCTTATAGACGCTCCTATTGTTGAAATATCTTCAACCTTTATTAGACAAGCCATACGAGATGGAAAAAACTGTAAACCTTTACTTTCAGACCCTGTAGCACATTATATTGATATTATGAATTTTTACAAATAAAAAAAGCCGAGAAATTATTTCTCGGCTTTTTAATTTATAAGATAAACACTCTAAAAATGCCACCTCACAAAGGCTTCCATAGCAGCGTAGTGTGCTAAACCTAATTGATGATAGATCTCTGCTGTTTCGCGGTTTCGGTCTTCTGCTCGTTGCCAGAATTCTCTGCTGTCTGATCCCTGAAACACCACACCATCTTTTTGCGATTGATGCTTAAATATTCCATGACGCTTTTCTAACACTTGATCCGGACTCATTGGTACTGCCATCTCTATCTCATCTACATTCCACTCTTGCCATGCCCCTCGGTATAACCAAACCCAACAGTCTTTCATATACTTTTTTGGTTTTAGCGCTTTTACGGCTGTAAATATGGCGTCTAAACACACTTTATGGGTCCCGTGTGGATCGGCTAAATCGCCTGCTGCATAAATTTGATGTGGCTTTATCTTATCGATTAAGGCCATTGTTATCTCTATATCATCCTCGCCTAAAGGTTTCTTTTCTATGGCTCCTGTTTCATAGAATGGCATTTCCATAAAATGGATGTGAGCATCTGGTAAGCCTATAAATTTTGCTGCAGCATGTGCTTCTCCTTTTCGTATTAATCCTTTTATATAGCGTACTTCCGGGATGTCTATCTCACTCCCTTTTTTATTCTCTAAAAACGCTATGGCTTTTTTATAAATGTTTTCTGCTTCTGTACTTTCTATGCCAAATTTGGCATTGTAATCGCATACAAAACCTGCAAATCGTAAGGCTTCATCGTCCGATACGGCTATGTTTCCTGAGGTTTGATACCCAATATGCACTTCGTGACCTTGTTCTTGTAATCGTTTAAAAGTTCCTCCCATACTGATCACATCGTCATCTGGGTGCGGACTAAATATTAGTACGCGTTTCTTAGCTGGCTCTGCGCGTTCGGGACGTTTAGAATCATCGGCATTAGGTTTTCCTCCAGGCCATCCGGTTATGGTGTTTTGCAACCTGTTAAAAATCTTGATGTTTATATCGTAGGCTGGTCCAGAATCGGCTAATAAATCGCTCATTCCGTTTTCTATATAATCGGCATCGGTTAACATTAAAATGGGTTTCTTTAAATGTAATGCTAAACCTAATACAGCCTTTCTTACTAACTTATCCGTCCATTCTATTTTTTCTACCAACCAAGGTGTATTTACTCGTGTTAGTTTAGAAGATGATTCCTTGTCTAATACAAAGGTTACATTATCGTGTTCTTGTAAAAAAGACGCTGGTACCAAGTTAGTTACTTGCCCTTCTACAGATTGTTTTATAATGTTAGATTTCCCTTCGCCCCAAGCCATTAATATTACGCGTTGGGCTTCCATAATCTTTTTAACACCCAATGTAATGGCTGTTCTTGGGGTGTTGTTTAATCCTAAAAAATCGCTGCTGGCTGCAACTCTGGTAATGTGGTCTAAGGCGACTAATCGCGTTTTTGAGTTTTGTAGTGATCCCGATTCGTTAAAACCAATATGGCCATTTCCTCCAATTCCCAATATTTGTAAATCTATTCCGCCTAAAGCTTCTATTTTTGACTCGTAAGCATCGCAATAATCTGCAATCTCTTCTTTGGCTAATGTTCCATCTGGAATGTGACAGTTTTCTGGTAAAATATCGACATGATTAAACAGTAACTCGTTCATAAATCGTACATAACTGTTTACAGAGTCTGGCTCCATAGGATAGTATTCATCCAAGTTAAAAGAAATTACATTCTTAAAACTTAAGCCTTCTTCTTTGTGTAAACGTACCAATTCTGCATATAAGCCTTTGGGTGAAGAGCCTGTGGCTAATCCTAATATACAAGGCTGTTTCTGTGAGGCTTTTACTTGGATTAATTCGGCGATTTCCTTAGCTACAGCTTTAGACCCTGAATTTGAATCTTCATAAACAACTGTCCCGATGTTCTCGAAGCGCTTTTCAAATCCTGTCGCTTTGTCTATACTACTTTTTAGCATAATCTTTTATTTTTTGTTTTAAACTTTAAGTTTTACTTATAAATTATTTATACAGCAAATAATTTGCTCTTGTATTTTTAAATGCGTTAAGACCTAATTGCCATTTAGCTTTAATTTCAGGACTAGATAATCCGTTTTCTATCTGTTTTTGTAAGGTTTTAGTACCTGCCAATTTTGAAAAAAAAGCATTAAAAAACACCTCTTTTTCTAAAGACGAATGGTAAGCTGTGATTAACCATTCTAAATTTAAATCGTGTAGTTTTACTTGACGTCTTAAATCCATTCCATAACAAAGTTCTCCCTTATATTTTGGAGCTTTAGAACCCAAATTTGGCTGAGGAGTAAAACTAAATTCGAATATTGAACTTGGTAATGTAGGCGCTCCAAAAACTTGAAATTGCATAGCTGTGCCCCTACCACAACTCACAGTTGTGCCTTCAAAAAAACAAAGACTTGGGTACAAATTAACAGCAACAGCATTTGGGAGATTCGGAGAAGGTTTAATAGGCAAATTATACCCTAAATGGTGTGCATAGTTTTTTAGATTAACTACTGTTAAATCACACTGAACACCTTGTTTTAACCATTTTTCACCATTAATCATTTTTGCATATTCCCCAATAGTCATTCCATAAACTACTGGAACAGGATGCATCCCTACAAAACTTTTAAGGTCCTCTTCAAGTATAGGCCCATCAATATAATGACCGTTAGGATTTGGCCGATCTAGTACAACCACAGGAATATTCAATTCGGCACAAGCTTCCATAATATAATGTAACGTAGATATATAGGTATAAAAACGCACACCAACATCCTGAATATCGAAAACCATAACATCTATATCTTCTAAATTCGCTTTGGAAGGTTTACTATTTGCACCATAGAGCGATATAATAGGCAATCCCGTCTTAGCATCTGTACCATCTGCAATGTGTTCGCCAGCATCTGCTTGACCACGAAATCCATGTTCTGGTGCAAACACTTTTTTCACATCTATATTGAGTAGTAATAAAGAATCTACTAAATGCGTGTATTCTAACTGAGTGTCTGATTTAAAGATAACACTAGTTTGATTTGCGGTAATACCAACTCTTTTCCCTTTTAGTAAGGGCAAATATTCTGTAGTCTGGTTTGCACCTACACGAATTATAGTGTCTTTTTTAAAGGTATTACTATTAACTGTTTTATGTTTTGTAACACTATTACAAGACACACAAGCAACTATTAACACTAGTAGACTAAACCTAATAATCATAATATAAATGACTTTAATTTTATTTTAATTCCGCATTAATGGAGGCAGGTAATTTCCCAACAGCTTCTTTTTTACCCACTAAAATTTGAGCTGAAGTAAGTTGAGCAACATCTGTATTTTCATAAGAGATAATTAAACCTTCAACATGTTCTAAAAGCAATTCTTTTAAACAATACTGACTTGCAAATACATTTAAAACAACGTGATTACTCTTAGCAATCTGTTCTATTAACATCTTGTCTTCTGCAGATATTTTTTTTACATCTCGGTAATTAGATCTATGGTAACTAATAATTACCTTATCATATTTTTTTTGTTCTTTTAATCGTACAGATGCTTCTAAATCTGAAATATTATAGACATTAAGTTCTGATTGCAAAGCATTAAAAAACGGTTTTGAATCCCCATCTCCCAATTTTAAAAACGCTATGTTTTCTGCAGATTTTTTCTGAATTGGTAAAATCTTATTTTGATTTTTACAAATGGTTATTGCCTTACTCATCGCAGCTTTATTTAAGTCTACATTTGCATCAGAATTTAGATCACTTATTAAACCTTCAATCTCGATAGGTTTAAACTTATTTAAATTAACATCGTATTTTGCACCTAATATTTTTTTTACGGAATGCGCTAAACGTGCTTCAGAAATGTCGTTGTTATTATAAGCTTCAACAATTTTTAAAATCCCTTTTGTAGAGTTATTGGTAAAAAGTAATACATCATTACCCGCCTTAAAAGCAGCTAAATCTACATCGCCTGGCGCTTTAAAATTTGCTGCTCCTTTCATGTTTAAAGCGTCTGTAAATACTAAGCCTTTATAGTTTAATTGGCCCTTTAGAATATTTGTTACAATATTATAAGATAATGAAGAGGGCAACCCTGGTTCTGCCTCTAGGCTAGGCACACTTAAATGAGCAACCATAACACCAGCAACCTCTTTTTTAAATAATGCTTTATAAGGATAGAACTCTACATTTTGTATTCTTTCTTCTGAAAAATTTACTACCGGTAATGTTTTATGCGAATCTGTAGCTGTATCTCCATGTCCAGGAAAATGTTTAGCACACGCCAAAACCCCCTCGCTTTGCAGACCCTCTGTGAATGCTATAGCTTTTTGGGTAACATTAAATTTATCTTCGCCAAACGAGCGAACACCAATTATAGGATTATTAGCATTAGTATTAATATCTACTACAGGTGCAAAATTTAAATGTACACCTAAACGCTTAGAATGTTTACCTATTTGCTGTCCTATTGCTTTTATTACAGCGTCATCCTGAATTGCTCCAAGGGTCATGTTATACGGAAATCCAGATGTACTATCTAACCGCATATTTAAGCCCCATTCTGCATCTATGCCAATTAACAAAGGGACTTTAGATAGGGATTGATAGGTATTTGTTAATTTAGCTTGACGCACAGGACCTCCTTGAAAAAAAATTAAGCCGCCAATGCCATTTTTCTTTATTAAATTTTGAATGGAATCGACATGGCTTTTAGGCCTATTAGAATATGCCGCTACCATGAATAATTGCCCAACCTTTTCTTGTAAAGACATACTATTGTATATACTATCTACCCATTTTTCTTTAGGGCTTTTGCTCTCAATGTTATATGGATTTGGAAAAAACCCTAATGAAGTTAAGAGTAATACACCAATGATGAACATTTTATTCATAACTAGAGTTATTAAATTCGTTAATTACATTTCTTACACTGTTATGTTTTAGCAATAATGTTTTAGCCAACTTCTCATCAATCCCGAGTTCGTCAACAATCATTTTAACACCCCGTTTTACCAGTTTTTTATTAGACAATTGCATATTAACCATTTTATTCCCTTTTACACGACCAAGTTTTATCATGACAGTTGTAGAGATCATGTTTAAGGCTAATTTTTGAGCTGTACCAGCTTTCATTCTTGTACTTCCTGTAACAAATTCAGGTCCAACAACTACTTCTATAGGATAATCTACCTCTAGGGACAATGGGGAATCTGCATTACAAGTTACACAACCGGTAATTATATTATGTGCTTTAGCTTTTTGTACACCACCTATAACATATGGTGTTGTGCCAGATGCCGCGATACCAACTAATACATCTTTATCTGTAATATTGTATTTTTTTAGATCTTCCCAGGCCAAATCGGTATTATCTTCGGCATTCTCTACGGCTTTTCTAAGTGCGATATCTCCGCCAGCTATTAATCCAATTACCCAATCGTCAGGCACACCATAAGTTGGTGGACATTCAGAAGCATCTAACACACCTAACCGGCCACTAGTACCTGCTCCTATATAAAATAATCGTCCGCCAGCTTTCATTTTTTCATGTATAACATCAACCAATTTTTCAATAGCAGGCACAGCTCGTTCCAAAGCATAAGGCACTGTTTTATCTTCAACATTCATACTACTAAGCAACTCGTTAGTGCTCATTTTTTCTAAATTATTATAGTCTGATGCTTGCTCTGTTGTTAGTTTATTTTTCATACTCAGCATGTTTCAATTTAATTTATATTTTTTTTATCCCGAAAAAGGATTAAACATATTACTGTTAAAAAAGCATTAACAAAAATGTTCATGAATCCGAAATCGAAATCGAACCAAAGAATAAAATAATGATTTAAAAGATAGGTAACTACAGGCATGAGCACACATATAAAAGGAACTGCTGAGTCCTTTACTTTTAGTGTACTAAAAATGCCCAACATATATAATCCCAATAAGGGACCATAAGTATATCCTGCTACCTTAAATATTAATGAAATTACATTTCCTTTACTTTGAGAAAACACCATAATTATTGTAAAAATAACTGCAGAAAAACCAAATAATACTCGGTTCTTTAATGCTTTTTTCACTTTAGAATTTTCATGTTGAATATCTAAAAAGTCGTGAGTAAATGAGGTTGTCAAAGCAGTTAAAGCAGAATCTGCACTTGAGAATGATGCTGCTGTAATTCCTAATATAAAACTTAAGCTAGCAATGGTTCCGAAGTGATTTAAAGACAACATAGGGAACAACGTATCTGTATTAATAAATTTTCCGTTTTCCACTTCCAATTGTATTCCGAAATTTTGAGCATACATATATAACAAAACGCCTAATCCTAAAAACAAAAATTGTGTTACAGCCAACACTAAACTAAAGGTTAAAATATTGCGTTGTGCTTCATTTTTGTTTTTACATGTTAGCGTTTTTTGCATCATATTTTGATCTAAACCAACCATAGCAACAGCGATTAATACGCCAGAAATAAATTGCTTAAAAAAGTTGCTTCCTGAATTAAAATCCCAATTAAAAATTTTAAAATACCTATGATTCATTACCGCAGAAGTAGTCTCTACAAGATTCATGTTTAGTGCGTTTTTAACTACATAAATTGTAACACCAACAGCTAGTAATAAGAAAAAGGTTTGTAGAGTATCTGTCCATACTATAGTTTTAATTCCAGATTTATGAGTGTATAACCAGATTAAAATCAATATAATAAGTACAGTAACAAAGAATGGTATATGAAAAGCATCGAATACCGCATACTGTAAAATTTTAGCTGCAAGCAATAGCCGCAATGCAGCACCAAAAGATTGGGAAATTAAAAAAAATAGTGAGCCTGTTTTATATGATTTAATACCAAAACGTGATTCTAAATAAGAATAAATAGACACTAATTTTAGATCGTAATAAATAGGTACAAGCACGTATGTTATAAACACATACCCTACAACATTTCCAAACACAAATTGTAAATAATAAAAATAGTTAGTCCCAACCATTCCCGGTATAGATACAAATGTAACCCCGGAAAGTACAGCACCTATCATCCCAAATGCTACAATTTGCCAAGGCGACTTTCTGTCTCCGGTATAAAAAGAATCGTCGCTAGTGTTTTTGGAAACAACATGAGAGATAACAAGTAAAACCACAAAATACAAGGCTATTACTAACAAAATAAGTGTTGCGCTCATATATTAAACACCTTTAAAGAGTTAAGAACTAAGTACATTTTATTATCTGTTTTTTAAAAAAATTAAGTACTATTTTTTTGATTTTATAAGATTTAAAAAACGGTGAGAGAAGTAACCAATTTCTCTCACCTAAACTATTAATTATAAACAAACCATGAATATTATTAACCTTAAGTATTAATAGTTTTTATTTTTAAATCCTTAATTTATTACTCTACATCCCACCAAGTTCTATCTAGAAGTCCATCGCCTCCTTGAGCTGCTATTGCCGCTGCAACCGCGTCTGGGTTATTTAGTTCTTCTGAACTTGGGTAGGGAAATCTTCTTGGTATTTCGCCTCCTGTTAATAAATCTGCTACATCTGCAGCAACCAATTCTGGATATCCAGATCGTTTCCAATTTGAGAAAGTTTCAATTCCATTTCCAAAAGTTGCTATCCAATATTGCTCATTTATCATTTTTAATGCTTGAGATTCATCAAATGGATTTGCTTCTAAATACGTATTAATTTGATCTGCTGTAATACTAACAACCCCATTGCCATACATAGACAAATAGTCCATTGCAGCCGTTACTCCCGCATTGTAATGCGCCTCTACATCGCCATCGCCAAGTCCCCAACGTTCTGCTGCTTCTGCAACCATAAATTCAACTTCAGCATATGTTTGATAGAATAAGGGAGCATCGTAAATAACAATACCACTACCGCCGAAAATATTAATATTTGGTTTAGAATTAGCAGTACCTCTAGTATCATCATTTATATCCTGACCCGATTGTAAATCGAAAGACGTATCGCCATCAATTGTTGAGAATAATACAGACACTCTAGGATCGTTTCTATCTTTCATATAATCCATAAGTGTTGCTGAAATTTTTAATTGAGCATCTGCTCTAGAGGAAAAAGACTTTGTAAGCGGATTTACATTTGGTCCAGAATCGTCTGCATTATCTTCATATTGTACATAAGCAATATCATCGTTACTACTCATAACTCCACCGCTTATAGCTTTTGTTGCCCACTCTTGTGCAGCGCTATTATCTACTTTTACCATTCGCATTGCCAAACGCAACATAAGAGAATTTGCAAATTTTTTCCACTTAGTAGTATCGCCACCATATAACAAGTCTGCAGAGCCATAAGAACTTTCTCCACCTGCACTTAATACCGTTGCAGCGCTATCTAAAGTTTCCAACATGCTAAAATAGATATCAGATTGAGAATCGTATGTAGGAAAACGTATGCCTTCTATATAACCTAAACCTGCTTCGGTATAAGGTATATCACCATACAGGTCTGTAATTCTACTAAAAATAAGCACCTTTTGCACGCTTGCTATTGCTAAGTCTACTTCTGCTGTAGAAGATTCACTAGAGGCTAAAGCGGTTTCTAAATCGATTAAATTTTTAACTGTGTTTGGGTACTGTTCTTCAAAAAAGTGATTTGTACTTCCTTCTTGATATAAGAAAGAGACATAAGAAGTGGCATTAAGATGCTGTACATTTTGCATTAAATGAATTACATCATAAAACAAAGTAGCAACATAACTACTCCCGCCTGTATATAATTGAATATATGTTAATTTAGTTGATGGATCTAAATCTGTTGCAGTTGTGGGATTAACATTAAGTTCATCAAAACCTTCATCACACGATCCAAATATTGCAACTACCGCTAATAAAATAAGTATTTTTTTCATTTTGTGTTTTTTTTAAAATTTAATATTTACAGAAAAACCTAAACTTTGGGTTGAAGGCACTCCAAAACGCTCTATACCTTGTGAGTTAAGATTATTTAAAGAAGCTTCTGGATCGACATTATCTATAACTTTATAGATGTAAAATAAGTTTCTAGCTATTAAAGAAAATCGTAGTTCGTTTATAAAAACACTAGACAAAATATCTTTAGACATGTTATACGATAAACTTAACTCTCTAAATTTCACAAAATCTGTACTGTATACAAATTCTTCTGCTATACCTGCACTTTCGGCACCAATATATCCATAGAAAAATCTTAAATTTTCTGGAGCCACTGTAGTAGAAAACAACTCACCAGTTTCGCTATCTGCACCAGAAACTACTAACCCGTCTTCACGTCCTCTTAAAGTTTTCTTATGCAACCCTCTCATCATTAATTCTCTGTTTGTACCAGAATGCACACTACCACCAAACTTAGCATCGACTAAGAAGCTTAAAGACACATTTTTATATTTAAATGAATTATGAAATCCTAATGTATATGGTGCTACACCTTGACCTAATATTTTGTTTTCACCCTGTACAGGTTTAGGAATACTACCCGTATTATCGTAAACAATATTACCATCATTATCTCTCTCATAAGAAGACCCATATATTACACCATAATTTTCGCCAACTATATGTGCAATAATTGCTGTTCCAGAACGCGACTCACTTCCGTCTACGTTAATAGAGGTATTTTCATCGTCTGTATGTACAATTTCACTATCATTATACCCCATGTTAAAAGATGTATTCCAAGAGAAATGTTCTGTTTGTACTGGTGTTCCTCGAATTAAAAATTCTACACCTTTATTAGATAACTCACCAATATTTAATATTGCAGATGAATATCCTGAAGCTTCTGAAGCAGATGCTGTAACAATATCATTTGTGGTTTTATTACTATAATATGCAAAATCGATTCCTAAGCGGTTATTAAAGAAATTAGACTCTAATCCAAATTCATATTCTGTTTTTTGAAATGGGGTTAAATCTGGATTAGGTATAGAGGTACTGTTTATCGCACCGTAAGATTGCCCTTGAAAAGAACCAGATATGGCGTAATCTAAATTAAGTGAATACGCATCACTTGCACCACCAGCTACTTGTGCATAACTTGCTCTAACTTTAGTATAATTAAATGCATCTGGTAATGTTAACAAATCGCTTAACAACAAACTACTACTTAAAGACCAATAAAAATCGTTATTAGGTGTATCTTTCCCTGGATAAGATAAGGTTGAAAACCAGTCGTTTCTTCCTGTAAATGTTAGGTATAAAAACTTTTCGTAATCTAACTCTACAGAACCATAAAGAGAATTTGTTTTTGTTTTATAATAACTGTTTGTTGGAACAGGTAAAGTAGTATTATTTAAATCTTCTAAACCTTCAACAATAAAATTATATCCTGTTGCAGATAATTGCTCAAAAGTATTTGTTCTTGAATTTGCACCAAAAATAGAGTTAGAAGATATTTTACTTGTAATTGGTCTTTCAATTCCAACCATAAGATCTGAATTTACAGATGTATACGTAGACTTACTTTGCGTCATCTGTCCTGCAGGTTGATACGCTGTTCCAAATGGCGTAACATTTGTTCTAGACAAATCATAAGTATCTATACCTGCTCTTCCTAATATATACAACCAATCTGTTACATCGTATTGCAACACTGTAGAACCTGTAAATCTATTTTTCTGATCATCATTATTAAAATTGTTAACTACCCAATATGGATTTGTAATAAATTCACTTGGTTGAAATGAAAGTTCTGTACCATCTTCATTAGATCCAGGTTTAAGATCATTAATATCCAAACTTCCTGGTAAAACATAAGCAACAGTATTGGCATTACCAGGTGTATCTCCTAAATTAATACGATTGTGAGTCTTCTCAATCATATATTTTGCATTGATTGTTGACGTTAATTTAGGATTGATTTTAGCAGAAGCATTTAAAGAAAATGATTTTCTATTTAAAGTCGTACCTGGAAAAATATCTTTATTATCTAAATTAGTCATAGAAAAGCGGTAATTATATCCATCTCCACCTTTGGTTAATGCTAATGTGTTTACTGCCGTTGTACCAGTATCGTAAAATTTATCTAAATTACTTCCTTGATAAGAATATGGTCTTTTTTCACCATCCCAATTATACACTAACGAACCATCCATTAATGCTCCCCAAGATTGTAATGTGTAGGCATAAGAATCGTTAATAGCATCTTCTTCACTCATCTCTATTGCATTTCCATTATCATCGTATTCATAACCAGGCTTTAAATTATTTACACCTTGTCCATATTTCGTTTGCATATCTTGCAAGCCTGTATTTATTCTATCAAAAGTAAAAGAGCTTGAATATTCTACCCCTAAGCCAGTTTGTCCTTTACCGGATTTAGTTGTAATCATAATAACACCATTAGAGGCTAAAGAGCCATATAAAGCTGCCGCAGAACTCCCTTTTAACACAGATACAGATTCAATATCGTCTGGATTTATAGACGATATATCGTCTCCTCCATCTCCGGTTCCATCATTTGTTGGACCAACCACAGAACTACTTGTATTATTAATAATAGGTATTCCATCTACAACATATAAAGGCTGGTTATCTCCTGTTAAAGAACTTGCCCCACGAATAACCACTCTACTAGAAGACGAAGCCCCTCCACTACCAGTAGAAATATTTACCCCTGCAAC
Organism: Formosa sediminum; assembly: GCF_007197735.1. Taxonomy (GTDB): domain Bacteria; phylum Bacteroidota; class Bacteroidia; order Flavobacteriales; family Flavobacteriaceae; genus Formosa; species Formosa sediminum. Next base: position 1,142,763 of record NZ_CP041637.1, on the reverse strand, counting down.
TTTTCCTTGTAAAGAATTTACTGCACTTACAGTTTTAACTTCTGCAATATCATCACCTCCAACTTTAGTTATAGAGTACCCTAAAGATTTTTTTTCACGTTTAATCCCTAAGGCAGTAACTACAACCTCATCTAAACTTGTGGCATCTTCTTCCATAGCAAGATTTATAGTTTGATCTCCACCTGTTAATTGAATAGAAACAGATTTAAACCCCATAAAACTAAATTTAAGTGTTTTGCCTGCTGTAGCATCTGCTTGAATTGAGAAATTTCCATCAAAATCGGTTATAGCCCCCTTAGATGTTCCCTCAATTACAACACTAACCCCGGCCAAAGGCATATCTGCCCCCTTCTCTGCAACATTACCAGATACCGTTACTAATTGCGCAAACGCACTCTGCGCAAAAAACAACACCACAATAGTGATCAATTGAATACAATAATTTTTCATATTAGCTATTATTTAAGTTATTGCACTAAATGTAGAAAAATTATGCAATAAAATTGCAGTTTTACATTAAAAAACTGCAAGTTTTAACACTTAAACCTGAAAAAAAGCACAAATACATTAATAAAACACTTAAACAGCTATATTTTTACGAATATTTTATTCTTATAAAGTACAAAGCAGATAAACCAAAATAATATGATGTGTACTAAAGCAAAGAGTAAGGAACCGTTCATGTTTCCAGCAAAATCTGCAAAAATATGTTCATATAAATATTTATACCCAGAAATTTTTTCACCATGTGCTCCAGCAGGAACCTGAATTAAATAACTTATAGTTTTTACATATAAACCCGAAAACACAAAAATAAATAAAGGATTGGTCCCAAAATGCACAAACGGTTTAAACCATTTACCGTAACCTTTATAATCTATAATTAGCAAGAGAGCAGCTAATAATAATATGGCCAAACCCGCTGTATAAAGCACATAAGAGCTAGTCCATAATGCTTTGTTAATAGGAAAAACAAAATTCCAAGCAACTCCCATTAATACAAGCACAAATCCTAATAAACATAGTTTTCTTATTTTAAACAGTAAAGATTCATGTTCACTAACAACCCCGCCAATTAAATACCCAAGTATTACCGTGCCTATAGCAGGTATAGCAGACAACAATCCTTCTGGATCAAACGGAATCCCAAAGCCTTTATAGATATGATTCTCTCCAACTAAAAACAAATCAAACGCTCTTACTACATTATCCTGCAACGTATAAGGATTGGTTTCTGCTCCAAAATACAATAACCCCCAATAACCAAGCAAAATACCGCATAACACATAAATTAATGTCTGTTTGCTAAAAGCTAAACACAATATTGCTGCAACACCATAGGCAATTGCAATACGCTGTAACACACCATAAATTCTTACGTTCTCGACATCGAAAAACGGAAATAAATTAAGAAATAAACCTAATAAGAAAATTATAACGGCTCTTCTTATCACTTTTAAAACCAAACCTTTAGATACCTTTGAGTTATATTTAGAAAAAGAAAACCAAACAGACACCCCTACAATAAATAGAAAGAAAGGAAAAACTAAATCTGTTGGTGTACACCCATGCCAGTCCGCATGCCTTAGTGGTGAATACACATAACTCCAACTCCCTGGAGTGTTAACTAGAATCATAAATGAAATAGTTATGCCCCTTAACACATCTAATGCTACAAGTCTATTTGAAGTATTCATATCTTATAAAAGCTTATTAAAATTAGCACATCCTTTCAAATATATTCAATTCTAAAAACAAAATGCCTGTTTTGTGTTTTAAAATTGCAAAAAATTGCATATATTAAACTATAAATTCGCAAGAGAATTTTATTAATATTATTTTTGAAAAAAAATTCATGAAGAAAAAAGAGAGGCATCGAAAACTAATCGATCAAATAAGCATAAACCGAAAAGTAAGTTCTCGTTTTTTATCTGAAACGCTTGATGTTTCTGAAGACACTATAAGACGAGATATAAAAGAACTTCATGAAAAAGGGCTAATAACAAAAGTTCACGGCGGAGCCATGTCAAATGTTCAAAAACTCTATCATTATAATGAAGATGTAATTTACAACAGAGAAAATAAAATTACAATTGCTCAAAAAGCCAGCACACTTATACATAACAATATGGTTATTATTATTAGTGGTGGCACAACAAATTTAATGCTTGCCAAACTACTTCCTAAACATTTAAAACTTACAGTTTACACTTACAGCCTTCCTATTGCTATGCAACTGACAGAACACCCTTTAGTAGAAACCATTTTTATTGGCGGAAAAATTCACAAAAATTCCATGGTTACCATAGGTATAGATGTTATTCAATTCTTATCTAACATTAGGGCTCATCTTTGCTTTATGGGAGTAAGTGGTTTAGATTTACAAACAGGAGTTACAGATGAAGGTTACGAAGTCTCGCTAATAAAAAAAGCAATGATAAAAGCTGCAGACCACATTGTGTACCTTACAACATCTAACAAATTAAATTTAAGACAAGGGTATGATGTATGCAATTTAAAAGATATTGATACGGTTGTTACAGAACTAGACATTAAAAACACGCAACTCAATGCTTATATATCTGCCGGCGTTAACTTATTATAATAAATAGTTTTAACCTATTACCTGCATAACAACACTAATTATTCCACAATAGCTTCATAAATTATATCATGAATACGTGTTCTAATATTTTGGTCTGCAATTTTATTATTTGCCATCGTTGGATAAACTCTGTTAGACAGAAACACATATAATATCCCTGTATCCGGATCTGCCCAAGTGTATGTTCCTGTAAAACCCGAATGACCAAAACTGTTTTTTGAAGCATATTTACTACTTGCCTGAACTTTAGGATTTAATTGTGGCTTATCAAAACCTAAACCACGCCGTACACTATCTGTCTCAAAATATCTATGGTTAAATTTATGTAGTGTTTTCGACTCGTAATAACGTTTACCGCCATAATAACCATCTTGTAAATACATTTGCATCATTTTAGCAATATCGTTAGAATTACCAAATAAGCCTGCATTACCACTAACACCATCCATCATTGCCGCACCCATATCATGTACATATCCCTGAAGCAGTTGCCCTCTAAAATAGTCATCAATTTCTGTAGGTGCAATCCTAGATTTTTCAAAGGTATTTAAAGGTCTATAGGTTAGAGTAGTCGCACCTAAAGGCGCATAAAATGTTTTTGCATTTAAAACATCCATCTCTTCACCATAAGTATCTTTTATATACTTTTTAAATAAATAAAAGAGTAAACCACTATACTTATAACCCGACGTTTGTTCTTGTGGTGCTACAGCTATTTTATGGTAAATAGAATCTGGATATGTATTTAACAAATACATATCTTCTGCAACCTTAATTGAAAATGTATTTGTTTTAGTCTTGCTATAATAGGTACTAAAAGGTGTTTTAGTAAGTGTATCTATAGTTTCTAAATAATACGGAATCCAAGGTTTTATTTTTGCATTATGAGATAAGGCTGCTTTAAGCGTTATAGTATCTTTATTAGACCCTTTTAAATAAGGTAAGATCTCACCAAGTGTATTATTTAAATTTAACAATCCAAGTTCTTCACTTTTCATAATCATAGGTAAACCACCTAATATTTTAGTAACCGAAGCCAAATCATAAAGATCTGTAACCTTCACTTTCTGTTTCTTGTTATACGTCTGAAATCCAAAACTTTTATGATATACCACTTTACCATATCTAGCCACTAGTACCTGACCCCCAGGAGCCACGGTAGAGTCTACAACCATTTTTGTAATAGAATCTATTTTAGAAAGCATATTACTATCCATATCTACCTCTTCCGAAATTGCATAAGACAACCTTAATAAATTAGGTGTTGTTATACCTGTACCTACAGGAAAAGTATTATGGATAGACACAGGCAATTTCCCTTTAATTTCTAAAGCACCAAAAATCATTTGTGCAGAAATTTCTTGAGACACTTCACTATTTTGATATGAGACCATTACAGCATCTATATTAGAAAAATCAGAAATTTTTAAAAGCGAATACGGACTCGCAAAAACATCTAATATCACCTTATTATGTTTTGAAATTTCTTGTATCCAAGTCAATTCTTTACTTGTCATTTTATAACTTTTCCAAGGTGATGCATTTGACTTATGAAACCCGATAATTACAGTATTATAAGCTTTCAGCTTTTTCAATAATCCTTCAAGAGTTTTACCTGTAACTACATCTATTTCTGTATATTTTTTTAGAGTACTAACAAAAGGCTTAGCGTTTGCATCACCTAGTTTTACATATGCTATTTTAGATGCAACTAAATCTTTTACAGGAAGTGCCTCATTTTTATTTTTAACAAGTGTTACTGCCTCTTTCATTAAAGACCTGTACAGTACTTTATCTTCTGCAGTAATAATATCGGCCTGTATATCATTTTCTTTAATTGGAGTATATGTATGTAAGCCTGCCCAATATTTAGCATTTAATATTTTTCTAACAGACGCATTTAAACGCGGCATGGTAATGACATTATTTTTTAACGCCTCTTTTAATTTTAATACAGCTGCGCTTATATTTTCGGGAATAAGCAACATATCGTTTCCCGCCATAAATGCTGCCAAATCTATATCTCCAGGTTGTGCGTAATTTGATGCACCTTTCATATTTAATGCATCTGTAAATATTAAACCCTTAAACCCCATCTTTTCCTTTAAAAGCTTAGTCACCACATTATAAGAAATAGACGTGGGCACACCAGCCTTAGACTCTAAAGCAGGCACATTTAAATGCGCAATCATTACGCTTGCTAAATCTGTTTTAAACATTTGTTTATACGGATAAAGCTCTATTGAATCTAAACGATTCAAGCTAAAATCTAAATAAGGTAAAGTTTTATGAGAGTCTGTTGCCGTATCTCCATGCCCCGGAAAGTGCTTTGCATTAGCTAAAACACCTACACTTTGCATGCCTTTAACAAATGCTACTGCTTTTTCTGTAACATTAAATTTATCTTCTCCAAATGAACGATTTCCAATAATTGGATTTTCAGGATTTGTATTAATATCTACCACGGGCGCAAAATTAATATGAATTCCTACACGCTTACTGTGCTCTCCCAATCGGGTCCCAAATTGCTCAATTAACTTATTATTTTGCACAGCACCCAAAGTCATATTCCAAGGGTATCGAAATGTATGTTTTAATCTCATATCTAAGCCCCATTCCCCATCAAATCCAATTAACAACGGAATGTGAGATGTAGACTGATATATATTAGTAAGCTTAACTTGTTTTTCAGGTGTCCCTTGCATAAAAATAAGACCTCCTATTTGAAACTCTTCAATTAGTTTTTTTATATACTTGGTATGTGTTTCATCTCTATTAGAATAAGCTTGAACCATAAAAAGCTGACCAATTTTTTGATCTACGCTTAACGTATTAAGTATACTATCTACCCATTTTTTTTGACCTTTAGTATTTAACGTTTGTAAAGGTTCAAGTGCTTGTCCAAAAGCAGACACACACAGCAAAAAGACAAATGCTATAATTAGTTTTTTCATTAAAATTTAGTTTACCCCGAACTTATTTGACTTGTTTATTCTTAACCTAATCTTGTTTTGGAATCTAATACACTAATACAATCATTAATCCAACTACCAACGCAAGCTAAAAAGATCATTTATCCTTAAATATACTAATGAAAACAGAGACCATACGTCCAAACTATAATATTATTATTTGCACGCTTTTTTTAAGACACATTAAACTCTTAAAAACACATTAAAAACCAACAAATTATAGCTTTGAAAATGCATAATTAGTTTTGTACAGTATTAATAAATTTTAATAGCGTTCCATAGAGAGTTATAACTATCGAGAGTTTCAAGCGCATCTAAGGCTTCAAGAGCTTCGTTATTTTCAATCCAATGCCTTAATTTATCGGTTCCGTTAATAATATCTATGGGTTTTTGGTGATAATTATATTCGTAAGGAGGCGCTTTCCATTCAAAATCATCTTCTAAATAATGGTAAAGTTCTCGCATTAATAACTGCCCAACACGCCACGGTTTATAGATAGATTTGTCTGTAACATGTATTTGAATACCACCACAAACTTTACCTCCTTGTTTTTGAAATGTAGGCAGAAAAGTAATTGGCCTGAGCGCTACACCTTGCAGTTTTGAAGCTTTTAAAGCTTTAAAAAGCACACTGTCACAAAACGAAAAAGGTTCTATCTTTGGATGTCCCACAACTTCTAATGACTGTGTTGTGCCACGTCCTTCACTTAATGTAGTTCCCTCAAATAAGACGGTTGCAGGAAATGTATACGCACTTTCTATTCTTGCTAAATTTGGTGAAGGCAACAACCAAGGCAACTGAGTATCTTCATAAAACATACTACGCTCCCAATTTAACATTTTTATGACCTTTAAATTCGCCTTTGTTTTAACCCAAAATTTCTGATGCATTAAAGCCACCTCTCCTATAGTCAATCCGTGACGAAAAGGGATAGGATGTCTTCCAACAAAAGATTCATAATTAGCATCTAAAATATTACCTTCTATATCTATTCCATTTATAGGATTTGGACGATCTAAAACGACAACTTCAATAGGTTTAGAAGCACATCTTTCTAACACATACGTTAAAGTATAGATATAAGCATACACCCTACAGCCCACATCTTGCAAATCGACAAACAAATGATCTATCCCTTCCAACATCTTATCTGTAGGAATTCGTGTTTCGGAATACAACGAATAGACTGGAATATTAAAAAATGGATGTATAATATGGTCTGTTTCAATCATATTATCTTGAACATCTGTAGAGAACCCATGCTGTGGTCCAAACAATTTTACAAATCGATCTCCAAACATATGCTTAAACCGTATAGCAGCATGCGTATATGTTGAATCTATTGAGGCATTGTGGCATAGTAGCGCCACATTTCCTTTAAATGTATTTTGAAGCGTTGTATTGCCCAACAACACATCTAAACCAGTTTGTACTTTCATAATTTACATCATTAAACAACCCGCTTTACTAAAGTTTAGAAAGGGCAACATTACTGTTACCCTTAATAAAGTCAACTAAACAAATAAAACAAACTTAATGTTTTTAAATAGTTGGGTCATCAGGGGTATTAGGGTTATTTTCTCGCTCTGTACTTGGGTAAGGATAATAATTTCTATTACGCTCGTTGGTTGTATTTGCTTCTAAAGGCACATCAAAATCTGGATGAAAACGTTTACTATCTGCAAACCTTAATCCTGTTAAAAACAATTCTGCTCCTCTATTAATGTATATTTCTTCTAAAATTGCATCTACATCGCTTTCGTCTCCTGTCCAAGCTGGAAGATTTGCGTTTACACCTAGTGGATCATTCGTTTTTTGTCTTACTAGATTTAACTGAGTTACAGCATTATCTAATTGGTTTAATCTGGCATAAGCCTCGGCTTTATTAAGCATCATTTCTCCAGGAAGATAAATTGGAATTGGAGCCGTACTAGAATCAAAAAAACCTAACATTTCACTTAAAGCTTGTCCGCCTGCATCTTCGTTAGCAAAACCAGCATCTGCTCCTAAATAAAAATCTAGCCTACCATCACCTTCTTCCGGAAGATAGTCCCCCGTTAACCCAAAATTAGATTGCGGATTTAAATCAGCAGAATTAACAGTTCTATTCCAAATTGGATTTTCGTTATTTGCATCGTAAACCCACATTGAGTTTGTAGAATCACTACTATTTAAAACAGCGTCTGCAGATACAATTGAAGCTTCATAATTTCCTGCCATTAATTGATATCTAGACAAAAAAGCATTAATTGTTTTTTCTAAACTAATATCAGACCACAGTACAGACGACTCAAAATCTTCAGACATGGGTTCTGACGCTAACATATCTCTTGCATCTTCTAATAATAGAATACATTCTGCTAGCACTGCATCTCGATCACTAAAAACAGCCGCACCATCTGCAGAATTATCTATGGGCACTTGCTCAAACATTTCAATTAACGACCCTAGACACATTGCTTTAATTAAATTACCATAGGCTAAAAGCCCGCTTTTTGTACCTGAGGTTAACTCTACCGTATTAGCACCATCAATTAAAGATTCTGCCATCCCTTTTGCTTTTAATAAATAGGTCCAAGGGTTGGTAATCCCACCACTTTCTGAAGGCAATTCGGCACCACCTTTTGCCAATTCATTAATATTTAAAAAGGTATTTGTTACTCCCAATTCTCTTGTAGTAATTCCTGGCGCTTCAATAACTTGTCTTAAAGCCGTTACAGAATAATATTGTCTAATTCCTGTAGCTAATGCAAAAAGTCCGTCTTTAGTTCCTAATACGACATCTTCTGTAGGGTTGTTTGGGTTCTCAAAATCAGTCTCGCATGCTGTAAACAAGCTACTACTCACTAGAATAACTCCAACTATTGTATATAATTTTATATTTTTCATATTCTAAATATTTTTAATTTACACTTAAAAAGTAGCAACTACACCAAATTTAAACACTCTAGGTATTGGCACTAGTCCCATAACACCTCCACGAGAACCGTTACTTTGTCCATCCATATTAACTTCTGGATCGTATCCAGAGTAATTATCTATCGAGAATAAATTACGTCCAGTAATTGTAAACTTAACACTATCTACACCTTCTAAAGGATTTTTTAATAAATACGAAGTAGATAACTCACGAAGTTTTATATAAGATCCATCTTCTATATAAGATTCTGCTATATTAAAATTAGCAGCTCCAGTACCTCTAACACTCTCGCCTCTTAATTCTTTTGCAGTTTGCTCACCGCCCCCAAATTGATAGAACATACGGGTATCCCAACTTAGTAAATCTCCACCTTGAACGGCATCAAATTGCATTCTAAAAGAAAAGTTTTTATATTGAAACTCATTAGTTAATGACGCTATAAAGTCTGGATTTGGATCTCCAATAACTTTACTTAAATTAGACCCTGTTGGCTGCCCTGAAGCATCTCTCTCTGCCACAGGATTTCCGTCCTCATCATAATATCCTTTTTCTCTTTGCGGAAGCCCTCCTTCTGTTAACAGTAAACTACCATCTTCGTTTCTAGCATAATACCCTTGATAAAACACACCTAAAGCCTCACCATTTTTGGCAACAGAGAATCCAAAATTACCTATACCAAATTGCTCACCTTCAATATCATTTACTTCATTTTTATTGGTAGAAAATGTACCTGTAACCGTCCAGCTAAAATCGTTAGTTTGTATAGGTGTTGCTGTAATTAAAGCTTCAAAACCTCTGTTAGACATTGTTCCTACATTTTCAAGTCTTGAACCAAAACCTGTTGAAGGCGACAATGTTCTTGCCAATAACAAATCTTCAATATCTTGCTTGTAATAAGTAAGCTCCACCCCAACTCGGTTATTAAACAACCCCATATCAATACCAAATTCTAATTCTGTTTGCCTTTCTGGACTCAGATCTGTATTCCCCAATTCCGATGGCGCCACCAAACCAGAAGTACCATCGATACTAACTGCTGAATAATTTGACAACCTATCGAAAGGGCCAATAGCCGTTAAATTTCCAGCCTGACCCCAAGCAGCTCTAACCTTAAAACTATTAAGTGTACTGCCAAAAGTATTATCCCAAAAATCTTCTTTTGAAATTAAATAAGACATACTTGCCTTAGGGTACCATTGATTTCTTTCATCTTCCCCAAAAACCGAAGACCCATCTAGCCTAATTGCTCCAGTAATAAATAATTTATCATCTAAACCAAAAGTTTGTTGCAAAAATCCACCCCAAAAGCTGCGTTCACTTCTACTTTCATTAGTTGAAATTGAAGCCGCCCCATTAGTAGTTTTAACACCCAAAGCTAAACCAGTTCCTGAAATAGAACTTGAGTTTGTTTCGTCGGCTTGCCATGTAAATCCAGTAGTAGTTGTAGAAGTCAAAAATTCATTAATATCAAAATTATAAGACCCATTTAAGTCGCTATTAAATTGTGTTGTTCTTATAGTTGAAGTACTTGCACTACCTAACTCTATAGTTGTAGTCCCTATAGGGATGTATGTATTACCTGTTGTTTCAGAATTGTCGTACCCTGCTATATAACTCACTTTCAAGCCTTCTACAGGTGTTAACGTAATTTGTAAATCACTTATATTTCGATTACTTTTTTGATTAAAATCGAAAGTCTCTATATACTCCAAAATATTAGGATAAAAAGTCATGGTTGGATAGTCACCATTTTCATCTGGTCTAGGATCAATAGTGTTGTTAGTAAACAAAATGGTAGGCAAAATCCCTGCAACATAACCACCATTTGGCTGATCCTGACTTTTACTTGTTGAAAAATAGGTACCAAAGGATGCAGATATCCAATCGTTAATAACCTGATTAACTCTAATTCTACCAGATTGTCTTTGGTAATCGGTACTTTTTAAGATCCCTTCATTTTTTAAATAAGAGAACGATCCAAAATAGTTTGTATTTCCTTTTCCTCCAGACATAGACACATAATTATCTGTACCAGTAGAATTCTGAAACACCATATCTTGATAATCATATCGTGTTACCGGAACCTTATCTAATACAGTGATATCTGATGAAGCCCAATCATAAGGCTCGTCATTATAATCACGTTTTTTTCTTAACGAATTAAAGTTTACACTCGACGACAGTGTAATTACAGGCTCTCCAGATTGTCCTTTTTTAGTAAAAATTTGAACCACACCATTACTAGCTCTAGATCCATATATTGCTGCGGCAGCAGCTCCTTTTATAACTTCTACACGATCTATATCTTGCGGACTAATATCTGACATTCTGTTTTGAACCACACTTGTGGTACCTAATACATCTGTAGAATTGTTATTTACAATAACACCATCTATAATATATAAAGGGTCTGAACTTCCATTAACCGTACTAGAACTTCTTAACCTTACACTTATTCCTCCTGCTGGATCTCCTGAGTTTTGAGACACTTGAATTCCTGCTAATTTCCCTGAAAGTGCTCCTGTAATATCTACAGAACCAGACTCCGAAATCTCACCTCCTTTTATACTAGAAATCGTATTACCAAGTTGTCTTTTTGAAGTCAATGCACCTGCACCTGTAATAACAACCTGATCTAAACCTAAGATATCCATAGTCATTTCTACATCTTTAACAATTTCTGTTTGATTTGCTAAAGTTAAATTCACCTCCTGAGTTGTCAATCCTAATAACCTAAATACCAATGTATAATTACCTGGCTCTAAACTTACATTCAATTCGTAATTTCCATCAAAATCAGTTATAGCCCCCTGATTAGTATTTTTTAGTTGCACGGTTACACCTGTTGCAGGAGTACCTAAATTGTCTATTACACTACCTTTAATAGTATAAAGTGTTTGGCTTTGTAAGCCAAATCCAAACAACATGAAGAGCAAAAAGCTAAACATAAATTTGGTTCTCTTAAATAAAGAAAAGAGGTTGTACGTTTTTTTCATAAGGATTGCAGTATTAGTTATTGACTAAAACTACAAAATATATCAATAAAAATGCAATTAAATTGCAAAATAATGCAAGTTTTAATAACAAAAACAGGAAAAGCGTATGAAAATACTAAAGAACAACACTAAAAGCTGTTTTATTGTGAATTATTTATTTTTTCATTAAAAAATTTAATTAAAAAAAGACTATAAGCCTATAAACATTACCCTCTCCACACATTTTATTAAAAAACTAAAGCCTAAAAAAACACTAATTTTAGCTATAAGACATAATTATTTTTAAATAAACGCATATATTTATATTAAAAAGAGCAAAATATTGCTTATTTTAAAATCCCCCTAAATGCTACTTTAATTTAATTTTGAAAAATATTTATGAAGAAAAAAGAGAGACAACAAAAAGTAATTGACGAAGTAAGCATAAACCGTAAGGTTAGCTCTAGTTTCTTATCTGAAAAACTTGAAGTTTCTGAAGACACTATAAGAAGAGACATTAAAGAACTACACGACAAAGGTCTTATTACTAAAGTACACGGCGGAGCCATATCTAACATACAAAAACTTTATCATTACAATGAAGATATAATATACAACAGAGAAAATAAAATTCGCATTGCGCAAAAGGCTATTTCTTTAATTGAAGATAATATGGTTATTATTATTAGCGGTGGAACAACAAATTTAATGCTTGCCAAACTACTGCCCAAAAACTTAAAACTTACTGTTTACACTTACAGTTTGCCACTTGCAATGCAATTAACAGAACATCCTTTAGTAGAAACCATCTTTATTGGTGGCAAAATTTACAGAAGCTCGATGGTTACAATTGGTATAGATGTTATCCAATATTTATCTAACATTAGAGCAAACATTTGTTTTATGGGTGTAAGCGGATTAGACTTAGAAACCGGTATAACAGATGAAGGCTACGAAGTTTCTTTAATTAAAAAAGCCATGATAAACGCATCAGAACACATTGTTTACTTAACGACATCTAACAAACTAAATCTTAGACAAGGATATGATGTATGCAGTTTAAAACAAATAGATACTATAGTAACAGACTTAGATATTGATGCTCCAGAACTTAGCCCATACATTTCTGCTGGTTTAAACATCTTATAAGAAAAATCGGGTATTAAACATAAGACTCCATTTAAATAAGCCGTATTTATTAAATATTTTTTATTAACCTCCCACAAAATCTAGATATACAATCAAAAAAAAAAAAATACCGAAGATGTCTCTCCGATATTTTTATAACTATACAATTTTAATTATTCGATATCAATTATACCAACCACTTCGTAAGCTCTCGTTCCATCAACTTGAATTTTTTCATATAAAATGTTACCATATTCATAATAAGATAAACCGTCTATAACTACTTTTTCATAATCTTCTGGTAAACTATATACTATCGTACCTATTTCTGGCTCTACTACCTCATACTGATTATTTATTTCTATATAAAATGTACCATTTACATTATAATAATCTCTAGAGTTATATCTAATTTTAGTATAATTATTAGGTAACACTCTCACTCTAAATCCAATTTTAGGAGGAATAACAACAAAACTACCTCTAGATTGCGCATAAAACTTATTGTTAGAATAATAATAATTCTCTCCATTATGATTAATCACTGTTTTATTAGGAATAGACCTTACAGATGTTACTTTATGAGAATTCTTCTTATAAGTCACTTTACTACTAGGCACTCTATAATTTGATTTTTTAGTTGACACTGTAGTTTTTGTAGTTTTTCCTTTAGAAGAATTTGATCGGTTTTGAGAAAATCCCTGAACAGAAATAGCCAACATAAACAGTATTGGCATTAAATAAATTTTAATAAATGATTTCATATGTATTAAGATTTTTTAAGTTAAACGTCTTTATCTATTAGACCTCAAATTCATATAATGGTTTAGCACATTTTAACAACTAATAAAAACATTAACATAAATACGATATAGATAGCACTCTTTATTTGCACCTCAACACACACATCGTTAATATTTTAGTTACAAATACATGTAAAAATACCTAAATTACCTCTAACTTTTTTTAACATAATTACAGTTATGTTTTAAAATTATAATTAAAGCGTTAAGCTTCAAGTTTTACAAGTAAAGCTTCAGGTAGCATCACTAGTTTTTGCCTTTAAAAACACGTGTAAACACCCTATTTTAGTTACACAAATGAATTCTATTTAAAGCTATTCAATTAAAAATTTCATAATTAAATATTGATTTAAACCGCAAATATCTAATATTTATTAAATATTCAATTAAATTCATAATTAACCATTTTATTAATTACTAAAAACAAATTTTAACACATTAAAACTAATTAAAACGCTAATTTTAGTAGAAAAATAAAGATTTATCAAAAATGAGTTCATCACAAATTAGCAGAAGAAACTGGTTAAAAAGAGGGAGTTTAACAATGGCAGGTTTAGCTTTTATGCCTTCAGAAATTTGGGCAAAATCTGTAGAAATAGCCCAGCAAAATAATTCAACATATATTTTTAACACCTCTAGTACATTTAACGAGTTTACTCCTCCTATTACAGATGAAACAAAACTTAAAGCAAGGCTTTTAGCTAACGAAAACCCGTATGGTCCACCACCATTAGCCGCTAAAGCTTTTCAAGACGAGGTGTTTACAGGTAACCGTTATGGTTGGGAAACACTAAAAACTTTAATTGAGATGATTGCCAAAAAAGAAGGAGTCACTCCAGAAAACATTTTAATGGCACCAGGATCTTCAGACATACTTGAAAAAGTAGCCATGGTATTTTTTCAAAAAGGAGGAGATGTAATTAGCGCAGACCCTAGTTATATGTCTTTAATAAATGTGTCTAAATCTGTTGGCGGACAATGGAAATCTTATAAACTTTTAAAAGATTCTCAGCACGATTTAAAATCTATGGAAGCCGCTATTGATGTAGATACTAAGTTAGTATACATCTGTAACCCCAATAACCCAACAGGATCTATTACAAATGCTAAAGATTTAAAAGCATTTTGTAGTCGTGCGTCTGAAAAAGTACCTGTTTTTGTAGATGAAGCATATATAGATCTATCTGACAACGGGTTAACGGACAGTATGGTTGATTTAGTTGCACAAGGAAAAGATGTAATGGTGGCTCGTACATTTTCAAAAATACACGGTATGGCAGGCTTACGTATAGGTTACTTAGTTGCACAACCTGAAACACTAGAACGTATAAATGCAATTACACGTGGCGGAATGGGAATTACCGGACCATCTATTATGGCTGCAACAACGAGCTTACAAGGCAAAGAGTTTTTAGATATGTCTAAAACTAAGATTGCAGAAGCGCGACAATACACTAAAGCATTTTTAGATAAAAAAGGCCTACCCTACTTGCCATCTCAAACCAATTTTATAATTTTTGAAATCCCAACTGATGGAAAAGCATTTTTAAAAGAAATGTACAGCAAAGGGATAGGCGTAAAAGCTTTTAATTTCTGGGACAAAAATTGGTGCCGTGTAAGCATAGGAACTATGGATGAAATGAAATTATTCACCGAAGCCTTAGACCAAGTTATATAAGTCATTAAATTATGTCAGAAGCACATGTAAAAGCATTATCATTTATTACATTTATCCTGTTAGGCTTTCTAATAAAAAAGAAATTTACTTCTAAGGATGAAACTAATGGATTAAAAAAAATAATTCTTTTATTGGCATTACCGGCTACAATTTTTATAGCATTATTACAAATAAATTTAAACACAGAACTTTTAATTTTACCAGTTATAGCATTGGTGTTTAATGGGTTTTTATACCTTATAACACCGTTACTATTACACGTTATAGGTATAACAGATACAGCTACTAAAAATACAGCAAAACTATTACTACCCTCTTTAGCACCTGGTCTATCTTGCTTTCCATTTATATTAGAGTTTCTAGGACCTCAATATTTAGGTAAAGCTGCTATGGCCGATTTGGGAAATAAATTTTTTGTATTATTTGTACTCTATATTATTGCAGTTTCGTGGTATTACAAAAACCAAACAAGCAAATCCGAACCTATAAGCACAAAACTTAAAGCTCTAGGCAAAGTAATGCTTTTAGAGCCTGTAAACATCTTTATATGTATTGCACTAATTTTTGTATTTTCAGGAATACACATGGCTAACTTACCGCTTTTTATTCAGGATAACTTAACCCGACTAAGTGGTATTATGACACCATTAGTGCTTTTATTTATAGGGCTTGCTGTAGTTATAAAGAAAAAACAAATTGCTCAGATATTCTCATTATTAATGTTGAAAAATGGTGTTACACTTTTAATCATAGGATGTTTAATTACCGTAGCACCAATTTTTGATTCTAAAGACATTTTATTAATACTCGTATTTGGATTAAGCGCTTGCAGCTTTTGGCCATTTGCACACATTTCTAGTATTGCAACTAAAGAAATAGACGCCCCTACACACAAAAGCACATTTAATGTAGATTTTGCACTGTCTATTTTAGCACTTTCACTACCCCTTTCTGTACTCCTAATTTTAAGTATATTTACTGCCGGTAACACTTTTACTAAAGCTCCAAACATTCTTATTTTTGGATGTATTATACTAAGTCTAGGTCTAATTGTTCCAGCGTTTAACATCTTAAAAAAAGGAAAAACATTAAACGCTAGTTTTAGTAAACTTGCAAATACCTTGGTAAAAAATAGATAATAAAAAAACCTCATATTTTCATATGAGGTTTTAAATACAATTTAATTTGCTTTAAGCTTCACAGCTTGCACAATCTTTTTTCTGTTTAAATTTCTGAGCAGCATTCATACTGTGCTGATAATACAATGACTTTAAACCAAGTTTCCATGCATTTATATGAATTTTATTAATCTCTTTAGTAGGCATATCTGGATGCACAATAATGTTTAGAGATTGCCCTTGATCAATATGATTTTGTCTATTTGCAGCTTGGTAAATAATATCCATTTGATCTATTTCTGAATAGGTTTTAAAAACCGCTTTCTCATGATCAGACAAAAACTCTAGATGCTGAACAGATCCATCTCTGCTTCGGATATCATTCCATACCTCATGCGTATTCATACCTTTATCCTCCAATAGATTTACCAAATACGGATTCTTAATTGTGGTTTTTATTTTAGCAATATCCTTAACATAAATATTAGACCAAATAGGCTCTATACCCTGAGAAACTTGACCTAAAATAAATGCTGAAGATGTGGTTGGCGCAATAGCATTAAGCGTTGTATTTCGTCTACCATAACCTTTAAGTATTTTTGGCTCTCCAAATGCCTTTGCCAAAGCTTCTGAAGCTACATACGAGCGCTCTTTTATAGTCTTGAATATTTCACTATTTAAATTATAAGCCTCTTGACTATCGAAAGCTAACGACTTAGACTGTAATAAAGAATGCCACCCTAATACGCCTAATCCTAAAGCTCTATTTTCTTTAGCAAAATTATAAGCACGCTCCATAAATAAAAACGTTTGTCGATCTGCTCTATCTTCAGAATCTCTATAAAGCTCTAATTTTTCAATAAATTCAGTAATTACGGCATCTAAAAAGTATACCATAGTTTCTACAGCATCTGTATCTTTCCATTGATCGTAGTTCAATAAATTAATACTAGACAACACGCAAACAAACGACCAGTTTTCATTTGAAGGCAGCATAATTTCTGTACACAAATTACTCGCATAAATTGGGTGATTTTTATCTTTATAAACATCAACAGTACCTTGGTTTGCATTGTCTGTAAATAAAACATATGGATACCCCATTTCTCCACGACTTTGTAATACTTTTGCCCACACTGTACGTTTCTCTACATCGCCATCAATCATCTCTTGCATCCAAGTATTAGTAACCGTAACTCCATGTGTAAGCTCTTGTATTGCATTACCTTCGGAACCTATCTCTAGAAATTCCATAATATCTTTATGATCTATTGGTAAATACGGTGAAAAACGACCACGACGAACAGATCCCTGACTTACTACATCTACCATAGATTCAAACAAACGCATAATATGCACCGCACCTGAAGCTGTACCATTATTTTTTACAGCAGCACCTCTGTGACGAATTTTTCCAAAATAACCAGAAGTTCCACCACCTAGTTTAGACATCATTCCGATTTCGGATTGGGTATACAAAATGTTCCCCATATCATCATCTACATGCGAACCAAAACAACTAATTGGTAATCCGCGTTTTTTTCCAAAATTAGACCATACAGGAGAAGCTAACGAGTAAAATCCTTGAGCCATATACTTATAAAATTTATCGCTAAAGCCTGGCATGTTTAAAATATCCTGAGCTCGATCTGCTATCTCACGTATACGTTCTTCTGGCTTTACACCTTCTGTTAGATATCCTGACTCTAAAAATTTACGGCTATTTTCATTTAACCATGCAAAATCTTCATGGTCTTTAACGCCATTTTTAGAGGCTAAGGCTGCATGTCTTGCATCTACCAAATTTTGAGTATTATTAGTCTCTGAAGGTGTTACTGTATCTGTATTATAAGTATTGTTTTTCATCTTTAAAATAAGTCGTCACTAGTTATACTTTGCACTCGTTTACTATAATTTATTGATCTTTTTACGAAAAAATCGCCGTGTTTTGTTCCTATAATTTCATCGTCAAACCATTCGGTTTGCGCTAATAGTTTTTGGTCAACGTCAAATATTTTTTTAATTCCTATACTTTCAAGAGAGTTATTAAATCTGTTTTTAATAAATTCATTAATTACATTTTTAGGAATAAAATCTAATTCACCTGCTTCAAAAATCCAATCTATAATTCTACTCTCAGAAGCATATGCTTCTTCACAAAGTTGCTGTATCATTATTTCATAATTTTCATCAAACCATTCAGGATGCTCGTCTTTTATAATATTGATAATATCGATACCAAAATCGCCATGAATTTGTTCTTCTTTAGAAGTCGCCTCTACGACATTAGAGATTCCTTTAAGCATATTTTTATGCTTATTAAATGCCATGATAATTAAAAACTGGGAAAACAAAGATACATGCTCTATAAACAGAGAGAACAACAATACAGACTCTGCATATTCTTCATTATTTTCACTTTTAGCATTTTTTAAAGCAATTTCCAAATACTGGACACGCTTCATTATAGCCGGCTTTTTTTTAAGTTCCTCAAACTCACTATTTAAACCTAAGATCTCTAATAAATGTGAATATGCATCATGATGCCTAACTTCGCTTTCCGCAAAAGTAGCACCTACAGACCCTATTTCTGGTTTAGGCATACGATGATAGATGTCTCCCCAAAATGTTTTTACGGCAACTTCAATTTGAGAGATAGCCAACATAGTGTTTTTAATAGCACTCTGCTCTACATCTGTTAGCGCCGATTTAAAATCCTGGATATCACTTGTAAAATTAAATTCTGTATGAATCCAATAAGAATGTCTAATAGCAGGCACATATTCATACAACTGCGGATATTCATAAGGTTTTAAATTAATGCGTTTTTCAAAAATATTACTCTTTCTGCTTAAGGTTTGGTTATTTCTGTAAATAATATAAGCTTTAGCAACATCATGGAATTCGCTATGCATTAATTTTTGTTCTACAATATCCTGCACTTCTTCTACTGTAGGCACATAATCATCATCATGCGCTTTACGTATAAGCAATTCATTATAGACCTCTTTTGCTATTAAAGCAGCATCGTCACTAGTTCCATGTTTAACCGCAGACATTGCTTTAGTAACAGCACCAGTAATTTTGTCTAAATTAAAAGGTTTAGATTTAAAATTTCGCTTAACAATTTGTAATATTTCCATGGTTTTCCCTATTATATTATTTTAGAAATTTGGTGTTTTAAGCTAACATGGAAGAAATAAAAATGTACTACCAGAGTTATATCATGGTAAAAGCAGACTTTTAATTCCAGCTCCAATCCCCGAAAGCTTACTGAATTTATGTTGTAATGGCAGGTCTTCTGACTTACTCCATCCACCTTGTCTTCCCATTCATAAGAAAAGTGACACCTTAGTAGGTTTCAGATAATGAGCATACAGCTGCGGGACAGTACCGGAATTGCACCGGATTCCCTTTTAATAACAAGCACATAAACTTGCTAACCACAAAACAATTAAACTGAGTGTAAATTTATTTACTATTTGTAATGCTAACACTGTTTCTAAAAAATATTTGTCACCAAATTTTTATTAAAAATGTTAATAACATTTTGAGAGTTATTTTAAAAACTATTGCCTAGATGTTTAATAAAAACAGAAACAGTACAAAAAAAATCCTTGTCAATCAACAGATTAACAAGGATTACAGTACTCAAGGTGGGAATCGAACCCACACTCCCGAAAGAACTGGATTTTGAATCCAGCGCGTCTACCAATTCCGCCACTTGAGCTTAAATAGAGAGCTTATCGTCTAAGAAGCTGCAAAAATAATTCATTTTTAGTTAAACTTCCTAAAAATAGAGCACATATTTCTTCTCTAGTTAAAATAAAAGCCTAAATTTGCACGGAATTTAAAAACCAGTAGTGTTTAACACTAATAAACAACACGTTACATATGCCTTTAACTGAAGCTAAAATATTTACCTGTGAACAAAGCAGAGAATTAGCCGAGAAAATTGCAGCATCCTATGGTACTAAACTAGGAAATGTAATTACTTCTACATATAGCGATGGCGAATTTCAGCCATCTTATGAAGAGTCTATAAGAGGAACTCGTATATTTATTATTGGCTCAACACATCCTGGTCCAAAAAATTTAATGGAAATGTTGTTAATGATTGATGCCGCTAAACGTGCATCTGCAAGACACATTACCGCTGTACTACCCTATTTTGGTTGGGCAAGACAAGACCGTAAAGATAAACCTAGAGTTCCTATTGCAGCAAAACTAGTTGCTAAAATGCTAGAAACGGCTGGAGCTACTCGTATTATTACTATGGACTTACATGCCGACCAAATTCAAGGATTTTTTGAAAAACCTGTCGATCACCTTTTTGCCTCTACAATCTTTTTACCATATTTAAAATCTTTAAACTTAGAGAATTTAACTATTGCCTCTCCAGATATGGGAGGGTCTAAACGTGCTTACGCTTACGCTAAAGCTTTAGAGAGTGATGTTGTAATTTGCTATAAGCAACGTGCAAAAGCCAATGTAATTTCTTACATGGAATTAATTGGAGATGTAACAGGAAAAAATGTGGTGCTAGTTGATGATATGGTAGATACTGCTGGAACACTAACTAAAGCAGCAGATTTAATGATGGAACGTGGTGCTTTAAGCGTTAGAGCTATTTGTACACACCCTATTTTATCTGGCGACGCTTACCAAAAATTAAAAAATTCTAAACTTGAAGAATTAATAGTAACAGACTCTATTCCTTTAACACAACAAAGTGACAAGGTAAGAGTACTTACTTGTGCTGATTTATTTTCTGCTGTAATGCAAAATGTACATTACAACAAATCTATCAGTTCTAAATTTGTCATGTAAATACAATTTAATACTTAATATAAATAAAAATGAAATCAATTACAATCAACGGATCTCTAAGAGAAAGCGTGGGCAAGAAAGCTACAAAAGCCTTACGTAATGCTGGTCAGGTTCCTTGCGTATTATACGGAGGAGATAAACCAGTTCATTTTACAGCAGAAGAATTGGCATTCTCTAAACTTGTATACACACCAAATGCGCATACAGTTGTAATTTCTTTAGCTAGCGGAGAAACTTTTAATGCAATCATGCAAGACATTCAGTTTCACCCAGTAACAGACAAAATTTTACACGTAGATTTCTATCAATTATTCGATAATAAAGAAATCTCTATGGATATTCCTGTATCTTTTATAGGAAACTCTCGTGGTGTTAAAAATGGTGGTGTATTACGTAAAAACAAACGTAGTTTAAGAGTTAAAGCACTTCCTGCTAACTTGCCAGATTTTATTGAAGCAGACATTACGCCTCTTAAAATTGGTGGTAAATTATACATTACTACTTTAGAAAATGAAGCTTACAAATTCATGCACCCAGATAACACTGTAGTATGTCAAGTAAGACGTTCTAGAGCTGCAATTATCGAAGACGATGATGAAGATGAAGAAACTGAAGCAACTGCTGAAGCTTAGTCTTTAGTTAATCTTTAAATATTTAAAAGCATTCTGTATATTCAGGATGCTTTTTTTATTTTAGCACAAATTTAAATTTGATATGTTCTCGTTTATTAAATCTTTTTTTAATCCTAAACCGTCGAACATAGACCCTAGAGACGCTATGAAAAAATTTTTAATTGTTGGCCTTGGTAATATTGGTGACACATACGAAAATACCCGCCACAACATTGGCTTTAAAATACTAGACCATTTAGCAAAAGAAGAACACCTTACTTTCGAAACACAGAAATTAGGAGATTTAGCAACTTATAAATTTAAAGGCAGGACGTTTATTCTTCTAAAACCAAGCACCTTTATGAATTTAAGTGGAAAAGCTGTACAATATTGGATGACAAAAGAAAATATTTCGCTAGAAAACGTCTTAATAATTACAGATGATCTAAACCTAGATTTTGGTAGCATACGATTAAAAACAAAAGGTAGCGATGGTGGCCATAATGGCTTAAAAGATATTCAGGCTAAATTAAACACCACCCAATACAATAGATTTAGGTTTGGCATTAGTGATGCTTTTAGTAAAGGCAGACAAATAGATTATGTACTTGGCGAATGGACCATTGAAGAAAACGAAAAATTGCCAGAACGATTAGACAAATCTATAGCGCTTATAAAATCTTTCGGAACTGCAGGTATTAATAATACCATGAATACCTTTAACGGCAAATAATTATTATCCATTAACTTTTCGTTTACATAAAAAAAAGTACGAAGCCCTCATTTAACTATAAAAATCAAATATATTTGCGACTTTCACCATCTAATATTCTAACTTATGAAAAATTTTACTCTTAAATTCTTTATGCTTTGCGCTATTATTTCTTTTAGCACACAAGCACAAAACGATAACGAAAGGTGTGGATTCGTAGAAACCGAGCATAAATTACAAGAAAAAAATCCTTATCGCTTAAACAACGAACAATTTGAAAATTGGATTGCACCTAAAATAGAACAAATTAAAAACGAAAGAAGCTCGAATCCTTCAGAAAGAGCCGTAATAACTATCCCTGTGGTCGTTCACGTTATTCATAACGGAGACGATTATGGAGTAGATGAAAATATTACAGATAGCCAAATACAATCTCAATTAACGGTACTTATCGAAGATTTTAGACGTCTAGCAGGCACACCTGGTTATAATGACAATCCAGTTGGCGCAGATTTAGAAATAGAGTTTGTGCTAGCTAAGCAAACACCGGACGGATGTCCTACTAATGGTATTAACCGCGTTAACATGGGACAAGAAAGCTGGAGTACAGCCGATATTGATGACATCGTAAAACCTGCAACAATTTGGGATCCTACACAATATATGAATATGTGGTCTATAACTTTTACCAGATCAGATTTGTTAGGATACGCACAATTCCCTTCAAATTCTCAATTAGACGGATTAGATGAATATGAAGGTGATGCAGATACTGATGGTGTTGTATGTAGTTACGATGCTTTTGGTAGTGAAGATTATGATGATGGAACATTTACACTACAAACAACCTATAATAAAGGACGAACAATGACTCACGAAGTTGGTCACTTTTTAGGATTAAGACATATTTGGGGAGACGGTGGTTGCGACGTAGACGATTATGTAGAAGACACACCTTTAGCTGGAAAATCTAATAATGGTTGCCCTGTAATTGATACTTGTCCTGAAGAAACAGGATCTGAAGTAATATACGATATGGTACAAAACTATATGGATTACACTAATGATGAGTGTATGAATATTTTTACTGAAGGACAAAAAGCCAGAGTATTAGCCGTTTTAGAAAACTCGCCTAGACGTAAAGGCTTAGTAACTTCAGACAAAGCAAATGAGCCAGAAGCTGTAGATAATGATCCTAGTATTTCACTTATTGAAATGAACATTCCTGCTTGCGGATCTGAAGTACTAGCTACAGTGAAAATAACAAACTATGGTACAACGCCATTAAATTCTCTCGTTCTAACTTCAACAATTAGTGATGGCACAACTTCTAATTATAACTGGACCGGAAACTTAGCTTCTGGAGAATCTGAAATCGTTACAATACCAGCCATCACGGTTACAAGTATAGATTTTACTTACACTGTAAGTATTAGCACCCCAAATGGACAAACAGATGCTAGAACTTGCAACAACACGATATCTGAAAGTTTACAAATGACAACAATATTTGCATCTACATCTGTAATTAATTTTAACCTTAAAACAGATTTAGAAGGTAGCGAAACTACTTGGCAATTTTTAAATAGTAACAATGAAGTTATTGAAGAAGGTGGTGGGAATTATTTTGGAAATCTTAGTATCTCTAAATCATTTGAAGTAAGTAGTGACGAGTGTTATACTTTTGTAATTTACGATGCTGGCGGAAATGGTATATGTTGCTCTAATGGTGAAGGTTATTATACTTTATCTACCGATGATGGAACTATTATTTATTCCGGAGGAGAATTTTCTTCTGAAGACAGAATAAACATTTCTACAAAAACATTAGGAGTTAGTGATAAAGAATATGCTGCAGGTATATCACTATATCCAAACCCTACTAAAGATGTTTTAAATGTTAAATTAAGTAATTCAAGCGAATTACCTTCGCAATATCAAATTTACAACATGCTAGGACAGGTTGTAAAACAAAAGCAAATAAATGCTACTACGGATTTAAGTATTAGCACAAGAGAATTGCAAAATGGTATGTACTTTATAAAACTTACCAATTCATCAAACTCAGTATCTTTACGCTTTATTAAGAACTAAAAGTTTAAAAAACTAAGTGTTAAAAAGGGGTTTGAATTGTATTCAAACCCCTTTCCTTTTACGCTAAAATATATGCATTGATTACTACAGTCCGCTTTAGTATTCTGCTGTAAATCAACTAAAAAACACTCATAGACTAATACCCTTTAAAACTTATTCTACAATACACGATTACTCAACAACAATTTTTCTAATTGCTTTTTTAGCTCCATTTTTAACTTCCAACACATATAATCCTGATGCCAATTGCCCTACATTAACAGATTGACTATTATTATTATTTTCATATGTCTTAAAATATACTTGTCTGCCTCTTACATCATATAAAACCAACTCTACTTTATGTATAGAAGACTGCCCTAAAGACACTATAAATGATCCCTTATTAGGATTTGGCCAAACATTAAGCCCTGTAAGCATTTGTGTATCTAGACCTAATGTTGGTTGTACTATTAAATTATAATCTTCTACTTCGCCATCAAATTCTGTATCGCAAGACTCCGGACTTACTCTATATTTAGTAGTCACACGCATAATTGTATTTTCACTTAAAACAGCATCTAAAGGTACTGTAATATCTATTGGAGAATTCCCTGTAATACCATTAGTTACATTAAAAGCTTCACCCAAATCGTAAGTTTCTTGAGCATCGTTAAAGTCACAATCATTATTCCAATCTATCCAAACAACCGTTTTAGTTAGAAAATTACCAGAAGTATTTACAAACACACTTAAAGGGTAAGTACGACCTCTAACAATATTAGTTTCAATAGCTGTAAAATCACTATATCCCGTTTTTCCAGATGTATTATTTACGGTATTAAAATTAACCGCTGTAATAGAAGTCTGTAACGATTCAATGTTATTAATACCATAAGATGTACAAGGTATACATGTATTTGTACTAAAAGTATAAACGGTTGAATTTCCACTTACAGCACAAGTATTTACTGCACGTACGCGCCAATAATAATCTGTTAAGTGTTCTAAATTTGTTAATTGATAACTCGTTTCTGTAGTAGTAAATGTGGTTACATTTGAAGAAAAATTAATTGTTGTAGACAAATCTACTTGATACATGAAAGCATATTCTGATGCTTTCCAGCTTAAAGTAAAATCTTCGGGCAGTTCTGTAGCTTCATTTTCAGGACTTATCAATTCCGGAGCTTTAATAGCTGTACTCTTTATATCTAGTGTGGCTTTTTCAGAATGCGTAAGCGTACTAGAAACTCCAATAATATTAATATCAAAAACACCAATAGCATCCTCACTAAAAGCATTCAAGATTAATTTTACATTGGTATCTTCTTGTGCCGATGTAGGATTAAAAGAGGCCGTAACACCTGTTGGTAAATTAGTAACGCTAAATGTTGTAAGTTCATTAAAGCCAGAAACCGTGGTATACTTAAAGGGTATTTCTAACTGCGTATCATTATTGCAAACTGTATAGAATGCATCATCGTCTAACTGTTCTAATACAAACATCGGACTGGACTTTGCAATACTAAAATCGGAATCAGAAATATCATAAAAAATATTATCGGCAGCTTCAACCAAAATTCTGCAGGTTTCACTTTCGTAATCTGGCACTATTATCGTTTCGGATCCATCATTATCTACATTTAAAGCCAAAGGGATGGGATAGGTTAAACCTCCATCTAAAGACAATTTAATATTTACATACTTACTATTTATTGGTGACACATTGGTTTCTCCCTCCGTCCAAGTAATTTCTCTAGTCATACCTACATACCAAGATGAATTAGTGTTTGGACTTACAACCCTAAATGGCGTACCGTCCACAACCGTTACAGACATTAAATCGGTATTTACTTGGCCAACTCCAATAGGGTATCCACTTCCATTATCTCTTACGGTTAAAGCAAAATTCAAAGTTCGTGCAACTGCAGGTGTAACCTCCCATTTTGGTGTTAAATTACCTGCAATAACATTTGGTAAACTAGGCATGTAACGGTTAGGCGATACGGTTGGCAAAAGCGATCTATACATAGGACCAACTGTCCAAGTGGACTGCGGAGCACCTTCGTCGGGAGCACGTTCTGGATCGTTTTGCGACCAATTGTAGGTTAAACTTGATGCACCATCTACATCTGTAGCCTGACCACGTAATACAAAAGGTGTAGAGACTGGAATGGTATAATCTTTTCCTGCAGAAGCTATAGGTGCTGTATTTTCTAAAGATATATTAGTAGCGCAAGTACTTAAGCCACCATACTGAATAGCACCATAAATATCTCTAATATTTACATAATTAAAATGTGCATCAGAATTTTCTTGAACATTATTCTCTCCACAAATTCCGGAATACCCCATAATTGAACTTCCCGAAGCGGGTTCTACCTCAGACTTACCATTACCAGAACGTGAACACGTGTTCATAGTGTGCCAAGCTCCAAATTGATGCCCCATTTCATGCGCTACATAATCAATATCAAAAGCATCTCCTTTCGGATTTTCTGCACCTGTATAACCACGCCCTTTTGAGATTTCTCCTGTATAAGGTGCTGCAGCATCCACACATACACAACCTATACAACCCGAATTTCCGCCTTTAGTTGTGTTAAAATTATGTCCTATATCATATAA
This sequence comes from Formosa sediminum, assembly GCF_007197735.1. Classification (GTDB taxonomy): domain Bacteria; phylum Bacteroidota; class Bacteroidia; order Flavobacteriales; family Flavobacteriaceae; genus Formosa; species Formosa sediminum. The sequence goes on along the minus strand of NZ_CP041637.1, from coordinate 1,115,709 downwards.
AGATTCATCACCTAAAGTAGTCGAAATAACTTGTTGTGTTGTTGTATTAAATTCGGTGCCCCATGGGTCGTTAGCTAAGTCGAAATAGAGTAGTTCATCATTTCTATTAATTAACATTAAAGAGATCGCTAAGTCTCTTTCATAAATTTCATTAACACGATTAATAGTAATTACCATTTGTGCTAATATGTTTGCCTTTTTCTGTAAAGTTGTACCTTGGCCAGCAAACAAAGCCCCATATTTAGCATTACAAGATAATGCCAACTTAAAAGTTCTTAAGGTACGATCTCCTGTTACTAGTGCTTGAGAACCCTGATCTGTTTTTAATGATTCTAAGTTAATATCTTCTTGTGTAAGGCATTCAAAATCTTGCGTTTCTAGACCTAAAGACGCTCTGTTATACACCATATATGTTTTTCCATCTGCGATGTACGGATCTATAAACTCAGAACTTCTTTGACCTGAAAGCGAAAAAGCATGTAATCCGTTTTGAGTAATACTAAATCGCATAGTTGCAGATTTATCATCTACTCCAATGGCTTTAAATGTTTTAATCATTGGATATTTAGCCGCCAGTTCTGGCTGCATAATTGGAGATGCCGATACTTTAAATTGTTGAAATGTACCATCAGACATTGGAAAATCTACAACTATACCCGACACCGTTTTAGCATCTACATTTAAAGTTTTTTGGTCTAACGCTGCTTTTAAGGCATCTATATCTAAATTAAAAATTTGATATGATGTTGGATGTGTTTTTCTGTTTAATATTTTGGATTTAGAAAAGGTATTATGTGTTACTTTATTCCAAAAACGAGGTGACAATTGCGCAAAAATAAAATTGAAGTGAAAACACACTACTAAAAGCATAAGTAGCTTTCGTGAATTAAGATATCCCATACATATAAATCTTTTCCGTTCCCCTTATAAAACCGCATTTTAATCTCACAAAATTATGGTCTTTGCAAAAACATGACGTAGCTTTGCTTTACATTGCGTATGATCTTATAAACGTTCACTTTAAGATGCGCTAAATTAAACCTTTTTTAACAATTATTTAACGATTACGCTCTATATTACATGGAAAAAGTCAGAAACTTTAATAATCTAGACTCCAAAATTTCAACAGTAGTAACTATTGGTACTTTTGATGGTGTGCATTTAGGACATCAAAAAATATTAAAACGTTTGGTTAATACAGCTCAGGACACCCAACTTAAATCGGTTGTACTCACATTTTTTCCTCATCCAAGAATGGTATTGCAAAACGATGCTAATATTAAACTAATTAATACTATTGAAGAGCGCAGTAATATTTTGGAAAAAACAGGTTTAGATTACCTGTGTATACAGAAATTCACGAAAGAGTTTTCAAGATTACCTGCAGAAGATTTTGTAAAAAAAATCCTTTTAGAACAGTTACAAGCAAAACGCGTAATTATAGGGTACGATCATCATTTTGGTAGAAATCGTTCGGCTAATATTGACGACTTACGGCGTTTTGGTGAACTTTATGATTTTGAAGTTGAAGAAATTTCGGCTGAAGATGTTAATGAAGTTGCGGTAAGCTCTACAAAAATTAGAAAAGCACTTAAAGACGGTGACATAGAAAAGGCAAACAGGTATTTAGGTTATCCGTTTTGTCTTAACGGCACAATAATTAGCGGAAAACAAATAGGCAAACAATTAGAGTACCCTACAGCAAATTTAAAGATTGAAGAAGCCTATAAACTCATTCCAAAACATGGCGTATATGTTGTAAAAGCTACAATTAACACACAGACTGTATATGGCATGATGAATATTGGAACAAACCCAACTATTACAGACAGTACGAAACAACATATAGAAATTCATTTTTTTAATTTCAATGCTAATTTATATAACCAGTCATTAGAAATAAAAATCTTACACCGCCTTAGAGACGAAAAAAAATTCGACTCTATTGAAGCGCTTAAATTACAACTACAACAAGACGAAAAAGATTCGTTACACTTTATTGCTGAACAACATGATTAATAAACTGCTCTTTAAACATATCGATAACTCTCCATTAATTATTTTTAGAATAATTTTTGGGTTTTTATGTTTCTTAGAAACTATAGGAGCTATTTTTACAGGCTGGGTTAAACGAGCTTTTATAGATCCAGATTTCACCTTTTCGTTTATTGGATTAGAATGGCTACAACCTCTACCTGGAAATGGAATGTATTTTTATTACGGTGCAATGGCAGTACTTGGCTTGTGTATTATGGTAGGCTACAAATACCGCTGGAGTACGATATTATTTACAGTGCTTTGGGCTGGCTGTTATTTTATGCAAAAGTCGTCTTATAATAATCACTATTATTTATTAATGCTCTTAAGTGGCTTAATGGCTTTGCAACCCGCACATAAATACATGTCTTTTGATGCTGATGCTAACCCCGAATTAAAACAAAATTCTATGCCACGATGGTGTAGTTTACTCTTTATTTTACAAATGTTTATTGTATACACTTATGGTGCTATAAACAAAATATACCCAGACTGGCTTAACACCACTGTTATGGCTCACTTAATGGAAGTAAAATCGCATTATATATTAATTGGTGATTTATTACAACAAAAAGCAGTACATTACTTTTTAACTTACGGAGGTATTTTATTTGATGGTTTAATTATCCCTCTTTTACTCATTAAACGTACGCGTAAATTAGCTTTCTTTGCTTCTATATTTTTTCACCTTTTTAACTCATTGGTTTTTCAAGTTGGAATTTTCCCTTATTTATCTCTAGCGTTTACCTTATTCTTTTTTGAACCTAAACTAATTCATAACATTTTTTTTAAACATAAAAAACCGTTTTATGATGCTGGTGAAGTTATAATCCCAAAACATAAAAATCTCGCTCTTGGGGTTATGAGTGTATATTTTTTAATACAAATAATTTTACCAATAAGACACCATTTTATACCAGATAATGTACTCTGGACAGAAGAAGGCCATCGTTTATCTTGGCGTATGATGTTGCGTAGCAAAAGTGGGCATGCCACTTACACCATTAAAAATCATACAAAAAACACAAAAGAACATGTACGTTTAAAAGATTATTTATCGTACAAACAAAGAGCATTAGCATCGAGTAAACCCGATGTAATTTGGCAATTTGCACAACATTTAAAATCTGTTTATGCAGCTAAAGGCGACTCTATTTCTGTGTACGTTAATGCCCGAGTAAGCGTAAATGGTAAACCTGCAAAAAAATTAATTAAATCGGATGTAGACCTTGCACATGTTAAATGGTCGCCTTGGAAACATAGCGATTGGATTTTACCATCAAAATAGGTTTATATTTTATTCCTTTCAACCTAAAATCTTATTACTTTTGCTCTTAATTAAGTTTCAACCTGCGTTAAGGATTGTAGCGGCATCCTTTTTTACTTATATAATTTAAGACTAGATTTTACAGATTAAAATTACAGTTAGTTTGATTGTAAAAACATGCTTAAACCCGTAAAAAAGATATAGCGAAAAGCCTGGTCTTGTATTAAAACAAGAAACGCCCAAATTAAATATAAAATGTTACAAATACCATTTATAAGAGACAATAAGGATCGTATTATTTCAAATTTAGCCAAGAGAAATATTGATGCTACAGATATGATTTCTGAAGTGCTTAAACTAGACGAAACGCGCAGAAGCACACAAACACAATTAGACAATACTTTAGCTGAAGCGAATTCTTTGTCGAAAGAAATTGGTAATTTATTTAAAAGTGGTGAAACTCAAAAAGCAACTATTTTAAAAGAAAAGAGCGGAACTTTAAAGGAGCTTTCTAAAGAATTAACCGAGAATTTAAATGAAACGGCTGAGGCTTTAAACCAATTACTTTATAAAATTCCTAATGTCCCAAATGATAGTGTGCCTGCTGGAAATTCTGAAGATGACAACGAAGAAATATTTAGAGCTGGAGACATTCCTAAATTATTTGACGGCGCTTTACCACACTGGGAATTGGCAAAGAAATACGACATTATAGATTTTGAGTTAGGAAATAAAATTGCTGGAGCAGGATTTCCTGTTTATAAAGGTAAAGGGGCGCGCTTACAACGTGCTTTAATAGCTTACTTTTTAGATAAAAATACAGCGGCTGGATATACCGAATACCAATTACCACATTTGGTTAACGAAGCATCAGGATTTGGGACTGGGCAATTACCAGATAAAGAAGGACAAATGTATCATGTTACCGCAGATAACTTGTATTTAATTCCTACAGCAGAAGTTCCTGGAACAAATATTTTTAGAGATGTGGTATTGAATGAAAGTGATTTACCAATAGGCATTACGGGTTATACACCGTGTTTTAGACGCGAAGCGGGAAGCTATGGCGCACATGTTAGAGGTTTAAATAGATTACACCAATTTGATAAAGTTGAAATTTTACGTGTAGAGCATCCAGACCACTCGTACCAAGCTTTAGATGGTATGGTAGCCCATGTAAAAACAATTTTAGAAGAGTTACAATTACCGTATAGAATTTTAAGATTATGCGGTGGCGATTTAGGATTTACCTCGGCATTAACTTTCGACTTCGAAGTGTTTTCTACAGCACAAGATCGTTGGTTAGAAATTTCATCGGTATCTAATTTTGAAACCTTCCAAGCAAACCGTTTAAAACTTAGATTTAAAAATAAAGATGGTAAAAATGAGCTTGCTCATACCTTAAATGGTAGCTCGTTGGCATTGCCTCGAGTTTTAGCTGGTATTTTAGAAAATTGCCAGACAGAGCAAGGGATTAAAATTCCGGACGTTTTAGTCCCTTATACTGGATTTTCAATAATTGACTAAAATCATATTTGCAAGTTTTTACTTACAGTTTAATACGGAAAAACCACAAAAATTTCGATGAAATACAAATTAATTACGTTGTTCAACGAAAATATGCGGTTTAATTTTGATTTTTAGATAATTCTTTAGAAGTTCGCATAAGAAGTTAAAGTTACTCTTAATTAAAAATCACTAGAAAAGGTATTTTGAGAGTAATTTTTGAGTTTAAATAAGCAAAAAACAACAGTAAAACATATAAAAACACCCAACGAAGTAATTGAATCATACTTAAATTGACAGTAGATTAATAGCACTCTTATTTTGGTTGGTATAAATGCCTGATTTTATCAGGCATTTTTTTTGCACCTATTTTTCTTTTGTTTTATGCACTTCCCTATCTTTACAACAACCCATAAGAACTATGAAAATTTTATTTGTTTGTTGTATGCTTTTAAGTGTTTGCTTGTTTTCGCAAGAAAACCAAGACTACAATACTAATACCGCACAACTTTACTTTAAAAATGGGGATTTTGAGAAAGCATTAATTTCTTACAAAAAGCTAGTCGAAGAAAGTCCTACAAATACAAATTACATACTTGCTCTTGTAAAAACGTATCAGCAACTAGAGCAATTTCAAGAAGCTGAATTATTTTTAACACAAACATTAAACCGGATTAAACACCCATCATTATTTATAGAATTGGGTTATAATTATCAGTTACAAGACAACCTAACAAAAGCAAACGAAAATTACGAAATCGCACTCGCTAGTATAGATACAAATATTAGTTATGTGTATACTGTCTCCAAACAATTTGAATCGCACTCTTTATTAGATTTTGCAATTAGAGCTTATGAAAAAGCAATGGCATTAAACAGCGAGGCAGATTTTACAATGCAACTATCCCGCATATATGGAGAACAAGGAAATATTGAAAAGATGTTTTCTAGTTATATAGATTTTATAGAACATAACCCGATATATAAAGACAATATTAAACGTATTTTTAGTGATTTTTTAAGTGAAGATCCCGAATACAAAAACAATAGTATCCTTAGAAAAACAATACTAAAAAAAATACAACAAAATCCAGATCTTATCTGGAACGAATTGTTAAGTTGGTTATTTAGCCAACAAAATGAATTTAATAAAGCTTTTGCTCAAGAAAAGGCTATTTATAATAGACTTCCAGAAAGTTTAAACCGTATGGAAGATTTGGCCGCCCTAGCTACAAATGAAAAAGATTTTGAGACTGCTACAAATATTTATAATTATATTATTGAAACCACTCAAGAAACAGACACTAAACTAAGAGCGCATTATAATCTCCTTACATTTAAAACTCAACTGGCAACAGAAAAGGAGTATAAAACCATTCAGTCTGATTACCTAAACCTTTTTGAAACCTACGGCACATTATCACAAACATTAGAATTGCAGGTTGCCTATGGTCATTTTTTAGCATTTAATTTACACGATATTAAAACAGCTGAAGCATTTTTAAAACAAACCTTAAAACTTAAATTAAAAGAGACTGAAACAGCCAAAGTAAAATTAGAATTAGCCGACATTTTAGTTTTGCAAGAAAAATTTAATGAAGCCTTAATTTATTATACCCAAATACAACGTAGTTTAAAAAACAGTACAATTTCTCAAGAAGCTAGATTTAGAGTGGCTAGAACTAGTTATTATAAAGGCGATTTTAAATGGGCAGAATCCCAGTTAAACATTTTAAAGCAATCTACATCACAACTTATCGCAAACGATGCATTAGCATTAAAACTTTTAATTTCCGATAATAAATATGAAGATTCTACACAAACCGCATTAAAATTATACGCGAAAGCCGATTTATTAGCCTATCAAAACAAACCTACAGAAGCAATAACTGTCTTAGACACGCTCTTAGCAAATCACGGTGCAGAGCCTATTGCAGAACAAGCACTATATAAACAAGCAAAGTTATTTAGCACACAACACGCCTATATTAAGGCTGAACAAAACTACCTCTTATTAATAAATAATTATACAGATGGCTTACTAGCAGACGATGCTTATTTTAATTTAGCCGAATTATATAACAAGCAACTCAATGAACCTGAAAAAGCAAAACCGCTATACGAACACATTATATTTAATTTTGCAGACAGCATCTATTTTGTAGAAGCACGATCGCAATTTAGAACATTACGTGGCGATGCCATAAATCAATAACAAATGCACATATCTTCTACCGCACGCTTACATTTAGATGAATTAAACACCAGCGATGCCCCTTTTATTTTAGAGCTACTAAATACGCCCAATTGGTTAAAATTTATTGGCGATCGTAACATACGGACCGTAGAAGATGCAGAAGATTATATTACAAATTATCATATAAAAAACTATCTCGAAAACGGTTTTGGTTTTTATAAAGTACTATTAAAGTCTGAAGGTTTAAAACCTATTGGATGCTGCGGCTTAATTAAACGCCCAGAGCTTGATGGTGTAGATATTGGTTTTGCCTTTTTACCTGAATACGAGCGTAAAGGCTTTGGATTTGAGTCGGCTTCAGAAATTTTAAAGCTTGCAGAAACAAAATTTAACCTCAACGAAGTAATTGCCATAGTTGCTCCAGACAATCCTAATTCTATTAAATTACTCGAAAAACTTGGACTAACCTATCAGAAAAAAGTAACACCTTTTAATGACGAAAAAGAGTTATTATTGCTATCTAGAACATTCGAGTAATACGTATTTTGAGGTCATGCTATTTTGGTAACTAAAAGTGATTGCGTTAAATTACTTGAAAAAATAAAGCTAACTTACCAAAAAACAAGAATTCATTTTGTTCGTGGCGATGAGTTGCTGTTATTTGCAAAAAATTCAATTACTATGTATATCTATAATGTAACTTCTAATGTAAGTGATGCCGTGCACGATACCTGGATCGCTTGGATGAAACAAGTACATATTCCACAAGTACTTTCGGTAGGCATGTTTTATGAAGCCAAGCTTACCCGCGTACTTGTAGATGAAGAGATGGGAGGCAAAACATATTCTGTACAATATCGCGCTAAATCACGCGAAGATTTAGAAACTTATTACACCCAATTTGCAGAATCACTTCGTCAAGAAACAGTACAAAAATTTGGAGAAAACGTATTATCTTTCAGAACAGAACTAGAAGTTATAGATGTTTACAGCGTAACAAAACATTAATTTAAATGACGGTAAAAGCAAAAAAACATTTAGGACAACATTTCCTTAACGACGAATCTATTGCAGAAAACATTGCAAATACACTGTCTTTTGAAGGCTATAAAAATGTACTAGAAATTGGTCCTGGAATGGGGGTGTTAACCAAATATTTGCTTAATAAACCAACCAAAACATTTGTAATTGAAATCGATTCTGAATCTGTAGCGTATTTAAAATCTAATTATTTAAATCTAGCAGATCGCGTTATAGAAAAAGATTTCTTGAAATACGATATTAATGAGGTTTTTAAAGGCGAATCGTTTGCTATTATTGGTAATTATCCTTATAATATCTCTACACAAATCGTATTTAAAACCTTAGAAATGCGAGACCAAATTCCTGAATTTTCAGGAATGTTTCAAAAAGAAGTGGCACAGCGTATTTGCGAGAAAGAAGGCAGTAAAACATATGGTATTTTATCGGTATTAACACAAGCATTTTACAATGCAGAGTACTTGTTTACAGTACCTCCAAATGTGTTTAATCCGCCACCAAAAGTAGACTCTGGAGTATTACGTTTAACACGTAAAGAAAATTACACTTTAGATTGTAATGAAGCACTACTCTTTAAAGTCGTAAAAGCTGCATTTCAGCAACGCAGAAAAACACTTCGTAACAGTTTAAAAACATTTAATTTATCTGATAGTTTAAGAGAAGATAGTATCTTTGGACAACGTCCGGAACAACTTTCGGTAGCACAATTTATAGCGCTAACTAAACGCATAGAAGACGATTTAAATACGCAAGAATAGTGGAAGAACATGACGACAATATTCAGTTTAAAATAAGTGACGAGCTTATTGAAAATGTGGAACAATTAATTGAGTCTAAAGATGATGCAAACATCTTAGACCTATTAAATGATTACCACCACGCTGATATTGCCGAAATTCTAGAAGAAACAGACATTAATAACGCTACTTATGTTATTAAACTTCTAGATAGTGAAAAGACCTCTGAAGTCTTAATGGAATTAGACGAGGATACTCGTGAAAAAATTCTAGACACCCTATCGGCAAAAGAAATTGCAGAAGAAATCGGCGAATTAGATACCGATGATGCGGTAGATATGATTTCTGAATTATCAGACGACCGTCAACTTCTCGTAATAAACCATATTGAAGACCAAGAGCACGCCCAACATATTAAAGATTTATTACGTTACGACGATAATATTGCGGGGAGTCTAATGGCAAAAGAACTTGTAAAAGTTAACGAAAACTGGACCGTTACCCGATGTGTTAAAGAAATGCGTGCACAGGCCGAAGAGGTAACCCGAGTACATTCCATTTATGTGGTAGACGACAACCAAAAACTCATTGGTCGTTTATCATTAAAAGACTTATTAATAGCATCACCTAGAGCTCATATTTCAGAAGTTTACATTCCAAAAGTAGATTATGTTTACGATAGTGAAGATGTTGAAGAAGTAGCAAATATTATGCAAAAATACGACTTGGAAGCCATTCCTGTAGTCGATAAAAACCACATTCTTTTAGGCCGCATTACCATTGATGATATTGTAGATGTAATTCGAGAAGAAGCCGAAAAAGATTATCAACTTGCTGCCGGTATTACCCGAGATGTCGAAGCCGACGATAGCATTTGGAAACTTACCATAGCACGCTTACCTTGGCTACTCATTGGTATGTTTGGTGGCCTTGGTGCAGCCAGCATTATAAACAGTTTTAGCGGCGCCATGGGCGATTATATTATTCTGCTAAGTTTCGTACCACTTATACAAGCTACCGCTGGAAACGTAGGTGTACAATCGTCTGCCATAGTTGTACAAGGTTTAGCTAATAACACTATGGATAGCAACCTATTCCGTCAACTTTTTAAAGAATTTACACTCGGTTTAGTAAATGGTTTAGCCATTGCTCTTATAGCCTTATGCGTGACACATTTTGCCTTTGGCACACCATACAAAGTATCTATAACCATAGGTTTAGCACTTATAGCAGTAATTGTAATGGCAGCACTTATAGGCACGTTTATACCTATAATTTTAGATAAACGTGGCATAGATCCAGCCGTAGCAACCGGACCATTTATAACCACAAGTAACGACGTTTTTGGCATTTTAATTTACTTTGTTATCGCCAAAGCCATGCTCGGATTTTAATTTGGCCATCCCAAGAGTCAGGCATTCCCAATGCGCTTTTTTAAGTTTAACAACCCTTAAAATGAGGGTAAATAAATCGCTCAATCGGTAACGCAAAACTTTGTAAATTTAAACTCTAATATTTCAGTAACATGATCATTCTTCATCTCGATAGCAATCACCCACTTTTAAAACAACAATTAACAGATTTAGGCTTTACAAATCACGACGATTTCACTTCAACAAAAGAAGATATTGAAGCAAAAATCAGCACGTATGATGGCATTATAATTAGAAGTAGATTCACCATAGACAAAAAATTTCTAGACGCAGCAACCCGCCTAAAATTTATTGGCCGTGTAGGTGCCGGCTTAGAAAATATAGATTGCGATTATGCCCAAGAAAAAGGAATAGACCTTATCTCTGCGCCCGAAGGAAACAGAAATGCAGTGGGCGAACACACCTTAGGTATGCTCCTATCGCTATTTAATAAACTAAATAAAGCAGACCGCGAAGTTCGTCAAGGACAATGGCTACGCGAGGCTAATCGCGGACTAGAACTCGATGGAAAAACTGTTGGTATTATTGGATATGGGAATATGGGAAATGCCTTCTCTAAAAAATTACGCGGGTTTGATGTTAATGTCTTGTGTTACGATATTAAACCGGGTGTTGGCAACCAAAACGCTAAACAAGTAGACCTAAAAACATTTCAAAATGAAGTCGATGTAGTAAGCTTACACACCCCACAAACACCATTAACCCTAAACATGATTAATGCCAACTTTATTAACAACTTTAAAAAACCCTTTTGGTTTTTAAATACTGCTAGAGGAAAAAGTGTGGTAACGAAAGATTTGGTTTCGGCCTTAAAATCTAAACACATTTTAGGCGCAGGATTAGATGTTTTAGAATATGAAAAAGCGTCATTCGAAAACTTATTTACAGCAGATAATATGCCTGAAGCCTTTCAATATCTCATTCAGGCAGAAAATGTTATACTTACACCACACGTGGCAGGATGGACAATAGAGAGTAAAGAAAAGCTGGCCCAAACCATAGTAGATAAAATTAAAGAAAAATTTATGTAACTTTAAGCTAACTTAACAATAGCTTAATGATAAATAAAGCCGAAACTCCAGAAAATTACATAAAGAATCTTCCAGAGAAACGCAAAACTCCCATTTCAAAATTAAGACAGGTTATATTAGACCATTTACCAACAGGCTTTCAAGAAACCATGAGTTATGGCATGATAGGCTATGTAGTACCTCATAAAACCTACCCGAGAGGCTACCATACCAATCCCAATTTACCATTACCATTTATTAATATTGCCTCGCAAAAAAATCACATTGCATTATATCATTACGGGATTTATGCTAACGAACCATTATTAAATTGGTTTACAGCCCAATATGCTAAACACTCCAAATACAAACTAGATATGGGAAGAATTTGTATCCGATTTAAAAAAACAGACGATATACCGTACGCACTTATTGGAGAATTAGTGAGCAAAATGACCCCAGAACAATGGATTGAAGCCTATAAAAACACTTTAAGATAACTATAGCTCTTATTAAAAGAGAGAGGCTTCCAAGTTTACGAATTATATTAAGAAAATTCAATAAATTTACAAAAAAGAAAAATAGTGTCTATAATTTCTCACCTACGCTTTTTGGAATGGATAATTGCCTTTTACTTAAATCAAAAAAACTAAAACAGCATTAGGCTGGTTTTACTTAATACCATAATTATTTTTTCTAATAAGCTTACTATTTTTTATTCCTGTTATGGGATTCTTTATTTCACTTTTACACTTGTATTATGAAATATGAGCTTGGTAAATATTCTTGATATAAATATAAAAAAGCTGAAGGTTTAAAATCCTCAGCTTTTTTATATTTAGTAGTATTTTTTTATAACCAATTACTTTCCAGAATCGTTACTCTCTTTTTTACTTCCAAACAATCCATTTAATAAATTATCTGCTGCTTTTTTAATGTTATCTGTAGTTACAGAGTCTTTAGCTTTAGCCTTAGCAGTAGTTGTAGTGGTGGTTTTTGTAGAATCTTTAGTTGTATTAGAGTTTAAAAAACTATTTAAGGCATCTTTAACCTTATTACTACCTTCATTTAAAAGCTTATCTTTTTGCATAGTAACCAACTTATTTGTTAGCGTCTTAGCTGTTGCACTTAAATCTGTAGTAATAGATGGGCTACCAACGCTTCCGCCAATATTTGCGGTTACAGGCACAGAAATGTTTTCTGCATCAGGATCGTTTAATTTTGATAATAAATTCTGTGCTTCCGTTCCTAAATATTTTGCAGGCACATCAAAAGTAGCATTGTAATTTAATGACTGGTCGAAACCATGACTTCCGGCAACCTGAACATCTATATCCTTAAATTTAAGATTAAAAGGCTTGACCTGAACTTGTCCGTCATTAAACGTTAAGGTAGTATTAATTTTTTTTGTTTCGCCTTCATTAAAATTTAGGAATTCTAAACGATCCACAAGCGTACTTAACACTTTACTATCCTTAGAATCTACATCACTTACAAGTAATTCTGCTAAAGCATTACCTGACAAAGTACTTAGGTTTGGCGTAAATTCGTTATTTAAATTTCCTTTTATTTCAAAATTAGAATTTAGCGTTCCTTTAAAGGCTTGAGCAATTGGCGCTAATGCCTGCAACATCTCTAGACCTTTAAAAGACTGAGCAATATTAAAACTATTCATCCCCAAATTCACATCAAAAGTTGGAATGTCTGCTTTGGTAGAGACTGCGCCATTTAAAGCAATTTGACCACCAAAAATATTAGATTTAAAATCCTTTAATGTTACGATTTCATCTTTAACCAATAACGTCCCTGAAGCGTCTTTTAATGTCAAATTATCGTAAAGCAATGTATTCGCTTTAGCCACAATTGTCGCATCTAAAAATGCAGGTATTTTAATAGATTCTGTGGTGGCTACTTCAGGAGTAGCTGTTTTTGTAGATTCTGACGTTTTAGTAGGTTCAGGAGTTTCGCTTTCTGTCATAAAATCATTAACTGCAAATGTATTTGAGTTTAATGTAAAGCTTCCTTTTAATATTTGGTCATTAAACATATAACCTAATAAATTATCTATAGTTCCTTTAGCAGAAAGGTCTGTTTGCCCTGTTTTAGCTTCAAAAGAATTTAAAGTAACATTTTGGGTATTAAACGTTAAACCAGCTTTAGAAATTTGAATGGGATTAGTCATGTCTTCAGAATCAAATTCAAATCCGCTTAAACCTAACGACCCGCTATTTTTAGTATCTTGATAGCGTCCGTCTTCTATGGCTTTCATATCAAAAGCTGTAGTTATATTGGCATCTAAAATTCCTTTTAATTGTTGTTCTACAGAAAAAGGATAAGCCTGAGATAAGTTACCTAAATTAATGCGCCCTTTTAAGTTGGCGTTCACTAACGGATTTCCCATTATATCTTTAATCGTTGCATTAGCACTAAAAACATCTTGTGCAATTTTAAAAGTTAAAGCGTTTATATTAACATAGGTATTTTCTAACAATCCAGTGTCGTTAGCAATCTTAGTGTCTATAGTAATATTGGAAACCGATTGCGGTAAATCTGGATATTTAAACGATGCATTATTTGATGTGATACCAATATTAAATTTAGGAATATGGGTCTCATCTACAGTGCCATTTAAAACACCTTGCACTATAAAATCACCTGTTGTATTCACATTTTCTATCTCTTTAGAATAGGCTTTTGGAATTAAAGCCAAGAAATTTTTAAAATCTGATGATGGTGTTTTAAAGGTAATATCTACATCCTGACTGTTATCGTTCAATTTTACACTTCCATCAAAAACCAATTCTAATTGGTTAACTTTAGCTTTGTTCTCTAAAAATGTATATATATTCTGCGCTAAATCTACCCCCAATTTAGCATCTAAAGTTACGGGGGTTTCTTTAAAATAATTGGTACCATCCATATCAAAAGAAATCAATCCGCTAGTTTTAGTATCGAGTTCCGATTTTACTGCAGAAAGGTCTCCTGTTCCAGAGTGATTAAAATCGTTTAATTGAAAATACATTTTTCCTTGCTCGTCGTAATATTTAATTTGAGAATTTGTAATTTCATATTTCTGAATAGATAAAGTCACGTTACTGGTTGGAGTTTCAGACGTATTAACAGGAACTTCTGTCCCATCTTTTTTAGCTATATCGTAATTTACTAGACCTTCTTCGTTTATTAAAATGTTAACAACCGCACCATCTATACTGAATGAGTTTATAGTATAACCTTCGTCTGCACTATTAAAAATTTGCATAAAAGGCACACTAACATTTGCTTCTTTAGCAGCAACTAAGGTTTCGCCTGCAAATGTTCCGGTGTTTACAATACTCATGTCGTTTACGGCAACAGAAACTTCTGGAAAGTTTCTTATAAAACTAATATCTGCGTCTGCAAAATCGAATTCTGCATCTATATTTTTATTTACAGTACTTTTTACAATCTCAAGTATTTTTCCTTCAAATAAGAAAGGGGCTGCAATTAAAAAAATAATTAGTAATCCAATTACAATCCCTACTATTTTAAGTGTTTTTTTCATATTAAATTTATTTTTAATTTGGCTGTAGTATTGAATTTAACTACTAAAGTGGTGCTAATTCTAAGCACTAAATATACTTTTAAAAATTTAATGTTTATAAATTTGTATGTATAAAGATTAAAAAATGTAATCTATTTTAAACAGTATGCTTACTGAATTAGCAATTTACAAATCAAGTTAATTACATATAATATTCTGTTCTTTTTCAACTTGATTTTTGATGCAATCCAATCCCTAGCTTAAGAAGATTTTAACCAAAAAAAAACCATTTTGTTAAAGAGGCCTTCAATGTATTTCAGGTATTCTTATTATGAAATTTAAATCTTTTCGGTAAAATTTTGTTGTTCGCTATTTCCATTCGCAGAGAATTTACGTTCAAGCTCCTCCTGAAATTCTTCCATAACAGGACGCACGGTACTTTCTGGTAAATCTTCTATCTTTATATACATTAAACCATCTACTGCATTATTAAATAACGGATCGACATTAAAGGCTACTAATCGGGCATTTTGTTTAATATATTTTTTAAGTAATACCGGTAATCTTAAGTTTCCTGGCTCTACCTCATCTATAATTTTATCAAATTTATTTAAATCGGCTTCTGTCGCATCAAAAACAAAGTCTTTATCGGCATCTTTAAGCTTCACTTTAAATTCTTTTTTAGGATGTACATATTGAGCTACATACGGATCGTAATAATGAGATTTCATAAACTCAATCATTAACGATTTTGAAAAGTTTGAAAACTGATTACTAATACTAACACCTCCAATTAAATACTTGTGTTCTGGGAAACGCAAAGTAGTATGCACTATACCGCGCCATAATAAAAAAAGAGGCATTGGCTTTTGCTGAAATTCTTTTATAATAAAAGCGCGTCCCATTTCTATAGACTCACTCATCATTTTATGTAATTCGGGTTCAAAACGGAATAAATCTTGAAGATAAAATCCATCAATTCCATATTTTTTAAATATTTCAGATCCTAATCCCATACGATAAGCACCTGCTATAACTTTTTGCTCATCGTCCCAAAGAAACATATGGTGATAGTAATTATCAAACTTATCCAAATCTATAGACTCGTTTGTACCTTCTCCAATGGCTCTAAAAGTAATCTCGCGTAAACGACCAATTTCCCTTAAAATTGTTGGAATATCTTTAGAAGAAGCCAAAAACACTTCATAATTTTTACTTTGCAACAATCTACAATCTAACGTTCGTAATTGCTTAACTTCTTCCTCCATTAAAATAGCATCTCCAGGCGTAACTATACGTTTAGGCGCTTTAGTTGATTTTAAATTTATTGTAGATGCTAAACTTCTAAGAATTGTAGATTTTTCTTCAAACGCATTAGCTAACATGTACGTTTTACGTCTTAAAAACTCACTGTATTCTGGTAATGTTGAAAACTCTTTTTGGTCGGCCACCGGAATAGGTTTCCCTATACGCACTTTTATAACTCGTCTTTTTTGCGTAAAAACCTCTGAGGGAAGTTTAGCTGTTCTTAAAGTATCGCTTAATTTAGAGAGTTCGTAAAACAACTTACTATTTTTAGCATGAAAATAAATAGGGACTACCGGAACTTCTGCGCGTTTTACCAACTTTAAAGCTGTAGCTTCCCAAGGCTTGTCAACCACCAATTTCCCTTCGCGATAAGTAGAAACTTCTCCTGCTGGAAACAAACCAATAGGATGTCCTTCTTTTAAATGTAATAATGCATTTTTAAATCCTGTAACGCTAGATTTAATATCCTTTTTATCCTCAAACGGATTTACAGGCATAATGTATGGCTTAATAGGCTCTATACGATTTAGTAAGAAATTTGCCATGATTTTAAAATCATCACGTTGTTCTAACAATAACTTAAGCAACAAAATCCCATCAATACCACCTAACGGATGATTAGATACTGTAATAAACGCTCCGGTTTTAGGTAAACGTTTTAAATCCTCTTCAGGAATTTCAAATTTAATATCAAAACTATCTAAAATACGATCTAAGAATGCAGTGTCTTTTAAATGCTTATTTTCTATATAGAAATCGTTAATTGCAGAAATTTTTAAAACCTTCATTAAACTCCAGCCCACAAAAGTGCCTAGAAAGCCCATTTTTTTTAAATTGATAGCACTTGCCACTTCACTAGCAGTTACTATTCCCTTTTCATCATTTTTCGCCATGGTCGCAAATGTAGTGAATTGTTTATTTAGTTACTATTTGTAACGTATCTAGTGTACGTTGTTGTAATAGAATGTTTTTATTTTTTGTTATAGAATTTATAGCGTTAGAATTATAATGTCTAACCGTATATAAGGTAACTTTAGGTATATAGGTAACATTATAAGTAACGCTAAAATGCTCTAAAACGTGTTTTAGATTATTAAAAACATCCTCTACACAAACAGAAAAACTAATGGCTGAATTCTGAATTAAGTCGACTTTCATTTTAAAGCGATGTAAAATATTAAAAATATCACTAATATTTTCTTCTACAATGTAAGAAAAATCTAAAGAAGATATTTGTATTAATACTTGATTTTTCTTAACAATATAACAGGGTATAGCTGGTACTAGACCCGGATCTGAATTTATTTTTGTGCCCTTAGACAATGGATTTAAAAAAGATTTTACAAACAGTGTAATGTCTTTTTGATGTAATGGTTGTAAGGTTTTAGGATGAATTACACTTGCGCCATAAAATGCTAATTCTATAGCTTCAGAATAAGATAATTGTTCAAGCAATTGGGCATCTTTAAAATACCTAGGATCGGCATTAAGCACTCCCGGAACATCTTTCCAGATAGTTACACTTTTAGCATTTAAAGCATATGCAAAAATGGCTGCAGTATAATCACTCCCTTCTCTTCCTAAGGTTGTTGTACAATTGCCATTAGCACCTAAAAAACCTTGCGTTAGGTATATTATTTTATGTTGTTGTAAAGTCGATATGTCTTTAACAGTTTGTTCCCAATTTACATTTGCGCGTCTGTAACTGGCATCTGTATGTATATACTTCCTAACATCTAACCATTTATTTTGTATACCTAATACATTTAAATACCGACTAACTATAGTTGTTGAAAGTAATTCGCCATACCCAATAATCTGGTCGTACACAAAGTTATAATCTGTAGACGCATTAGTTTTCAAAAACATTTTTAGGTCGTTAATTATAGACGCTATGGCTATAAAAATAGAATCTTCAGAATCTAGAAACAATTCTGAAATGATTGTATTATGATAGTCTAATACCACTTGAATAGAAGCCTCCAAAGCTGAAGTATGATACAAATAATTATCTATAACATCTTCTAAAGCATTAGTAGTTTTACCCATTGCCGAAATAACAACAACAGGATATGTTTTGGAATACTCATTTAAAATTGCTGCTAGATTTTTAACCCCATTAGCATCTTTTATTGAAGCTCCTCCAAATTTAAATACATTCATTTATAGAGTATCAATATAATTTTTTATGCTCGCTTGGTCTAATTGTACCACATCCCAATCGCGTAACACTTTTGCTCCTTTACTTTCGTAAAAAGCAATTGCAGGTTCATTCCAATCTATAACTTCCCAATTAATACGTTTTGCACCTTTATTGTAGCCATATTTAACCACTTCATTAAGTAAAGCGGTACCAACTCCTGCACCTCTAAAATCTTTATTTACTATTAAATCTTCCAAATGAATAATTGGACCTTTCCATGTAGAATAGCGGTTATATACTAAAGCAATTCCTTTTACAGCGCCTTCAATTTCAGCAACAAAACATTTAAATAATGGGGTCTCGCCAAATCCATCGCGTTCTAAATCAGCTACTGTAACCTCTACTGCTTCTGGCTCTTTTTCATAAATAGCTAATTCGTAAATTAGTTCTAGTACGGCTGACATATCTTCAATTTTAGCCGGTCTAATTTTAATATTCATAATAATTATTTAAGTCTTCAAATATATATAAAATGAATGGATTATAATTTTAACTCAAACGTTATAGTTTAACAAAAAGTACGATATTTGTAAAAACAAACATTACCATTAAATGTCAGGACAAAACAAAACATTAGGTGAATTTATAATCGAAAATCAAAGCGCTTTTAAGTACACCACAGGAGAGTTAACACGATTATTAAATTCTATACGATTAGCTGCAAAAGTTGTAAATCACGAAGTAAACAAAGCTGGATTAGTAGACATCATTGGAGCAGCTGGCGATGTAAATATTCAAGGTGAAGACCAACAAAAACTAGATGTTTACGCAAACGACATCTTTATTCAGACACTAAAAAAGAGAAATATTGTTTGTGGTATTGCTAGTGAAGAAGAAGACGATTTTATTACAATTAATAGTCAAGATTCTAAAAATCAAAATAAATATATTGTATTAATAGACCCTCTTGACGGATCTTCTAATATAGACGTAAACGTTTCTGTAGGAACAATCTTCTCTATTTACAGACGCGTTACTCCAGTAGGAACTCCTGTGACCATAGATGATTTTTTACAAGAAGGAAACCAACAAGTAGCTGCTGGTTATGTGGTTTACGGAACCTCTACCATGCTAGTGTATACAACAGGAGCTGGTGTTAACGGATTTACATTAAACCCAGCTATTGGAACATTTTATCTTTCTCACCCAGACATGTCTTTCCCTGAAGACGGGAACATTTACTCATGTAATGAAGGAAATTACATCCATTTCCCACAAGGAATAAAAGATTATATAAAGTATTGCCAAATGGAAGAAGGAGACAGACCATATACGTCTAGATATATTGGATCTTTAGTTTCAGATTTCCATAGAAACATGATTAAAGGTGGTATTTATTTATATCCAAAAAGTTCTAAAAACCCACAAGGAAAACTCCGTTTATTATACGAATGTAATCCCATGGCATTCTTAGCAGAACAAGCTAATGGAAAAGCAAGTGACGGATTCCAACGCATTATGGATATTAAACCTACAGAATTACACCAACGTGTCCCTTTTATGTGTGGAAGTAAAAATATGGTTGAAAAAGCTGAAGAGTTTGAACGCAATGCCGTAAAGAAATAAAACCAAATAAAAAGCGACCATTTTAAAATGGTCGCTTTTTATTTTTGGCAGAAGCTTAATATTACTTCTCTTTTTTCATCTCTAGAATAAAGGTTTCTAAATCTGCTTCGTTAGCCACTAAATCTAAAGCCTTATCTACAACTGCATTTACACTGCTTGAAGAAAACCCTAAACCATAAGCCATTTTACGAAGTAATACAATTTCACTTTCACCATTTATATGGTCTAAATTTACCATACGTGCTAAATCATATAAACGCTCTAACCTTTGATTAAATTCATGAGGCGGATTTATTGGGTGTGTTTTATAATCCAATAAAATCTGCTCGTAATCGTGCTCATTTATTTGTAAATTTCTAGCTAATCGGTCTAAAAAAGCTTTTTCATCTTCAGAAATCATACCATCATCCATAGCAACACGAACTATAGCTGCGAAATGATCTTTATTACGTTCTGTAAATCCGCTACCAAATAATTTTGAATAAGACATATCTTTTATTTTTTGAGGCGACTAATATAAATAAACTTTAATTGTTAATAAATTTAATTTTTCATAAATTTTTCTCTCTAATTTAATAAAAATTAAATTATTGTCAGTTTTTAATTTTATAAATCGTTAACATTATTTATAAACGCATACCTTATATTTGTAAAAAATAAATTGCCTTGAGTAAAAACAACCTCTTGCAAACATTTGCACAAACTTTGCAGACGCAAGATTTGCAACTTGCCATTTCTAAAAATGAGAGTAAAACGGTTTTAAAAGGTCTTGTAGGCTCATCGTTTTCTTTAGTAATCGCCGAAGTTTTTAAGTACGCCCAAAAACCTTTCCTATTAATTTTTAACGATAAAGAAGAAGCTGCTTATTATTTAAACGATTTAGAACAACTTTTAAATACTAAAGACGTCTTATTTTATCCTGGAAGTTATCGCAGACCCTACCAAATAGAAGAAACCGATAACGCTAACGTACTTTTACGTGCCGAAGTTTTAAACCGCATAAATTCGCGTAAAAAGCCAGCCATAATTGTTACCTATACAGATGCTTTATTTGAGAAAGTAGTAACCAAAAAAGAACTGGAACGCAATACGCTAAAAATAGCCGTTAACGACAATTTATCAATAGATTTTGTAAATGAAATCTTATTTGAATACAAATTTAAACGTGTAGATTTTGTTACAGAACCTGGCGAGTTTTCCGTCCGTGGAGGTATTGTAGATGTATTTTCATTCTCTCACGACGAGCCTTACCGTATTGAGTTTTTTGGAGATGATGTAGATAGTATAAGAACGTTTGATGTAGAAACACAACTCTCTACAGAACAAATAAAAAAAATCAACATCATTCCAAATGTTGAAAACAAACAATTAGACGAAAACCGTGAAAGCTTTTTAAAATATATGTCGTCTAAAACGGTTATATTTTCAAAAAACTCCCAACTCCTATTTTCTGGTAGCGATGTGCTTTTTAAGAAAGCAGAAGAAGCTTTTGAAAACTTAAATTCAGATTTAAAACACAACACACCTAGTGAGTTATTTTGTAATGCTGAGCTCTTAAAAAAGCAACTTTTAAAGTTTACTGTAGTCGAGTTTGGGAGCGGTTATTATTTTACTAACAGTATAGACACGGGTATTGTTTTTAATACCACACCGCAACCTTCTTTTAACAAGCAATTTGATCTTTTAATAAACGATTTAAATAGCAATCATAACAAAGGGTATACTAATTATATTGCCTGCGTTAGCGAACAACAAGCCAAACGTTTTCACGATATTTTTCAGGACACAGAACAAGGTGTCTCTTATCAAGCTATTGTCTTATCATTACATCAAGGGTTTATAGACCACACCAATAAAGTATTGTGTTATACAGACCATCAAATCTTTGAACGCTACCATAAATTTAGTCTTAAAAACGGATATGCTAAAAAGCAATCTATTACCCTTAAAGAACTTACTAACTTAGAAATTGGCGACTATGTTACACATATCGATCATGGGGTTGGACGCTTTGGTGGACTGCAAAAAATAGATGTTGAAGGCAAAAAACAAGAAGCCATAAAATTAATTTACGGCGAGCGCGATATTTTATATTTAAGTATACACGCGCTCCATAAAATAACCAAGTTTAATGGTAAAGATGGTAAGCCGCCAAAAATTCATAAACTAGGCAGTAACGCATGGAAAACGTTAAAACAAAAAACGAAAACCAGAGTTAAAGAAATTGCCTTTAACTTGATACAGTTATACGCCAAAAGAAAACTTGAAAAAGGATACCAATATAATCCAGACAGCTACTTACAGCACGAACTAGAAGCCTCGTTTATTTACGAAGACACTCCAGACCAAAGCACCTCTACCGCCGATATTAAAAACGATATGGAGAGCGAACGCCCAATGGACCGATTGGTTTGTGGCGATGTAGGCTTTGGTAAGACAGAAGTCGCTATTCGTGCAGCTTTTAAAGCTGTAGACAACGGCAAACAAGTTGCTGTATTAGTACCAACAACCATTTTAGCCTATCAACATCACAAAACATTTAAAGAGCGTTTAAAAGACTTCCCTGTTACGGTAGATTATGTTAACCGTTTTAGAACAGCAAAAGAAAAACGCGATACTTTAGAACGTTTAGAAAAAGGACACGTAGATATTATAATAGGAACACACCAACTTGCAAATAAAAGCGTTGTGTTTAAAGATTTAGGCTTATTAATTGTAGACGAAGAGCAAAAATTTGGAGTAGCGGTTAAAGAAAAATTAAAAACATTAAAAGAAAATGTAGATGTTCTTACATTAACAGCAACACCAATCCCGAGAACATTGCAATTTAGTCTAATGGCTGCGCGAGATTTATCTGTAATTACAACACCGCCACCAAACCGTTACCCAATTGAAAGTAATGTTATCCGTCTTGAAGAAGAAACCATTCGCGATGCTGTGAGTTACGAAATTCAGCGTGGCGGACAAATATATTTCATCCATAACCGGATTGAGAATATTAAAGAAGTAGCAGGCTTAATTCAGCGTTTGGTTCCAGATGCCAAAGTAGGTATCGGACACGGCCAAATGGAAGGAAAAAAACTTGAGAGTTTAATGCTTAGTTTTATGAATGGGGATTTTGATGTATTGGTAAGCACCACCATTGTAGAAAGCGGTTTAGACGTACCAAATGCCAATACTATTTTTATAAATAACGCCAATAACTTTGGATTAAGCGACTTGCACCAAATGCGTGGTCGCGTTGGTAGAAGTAACAAAAAAGCCTTCTGCTACTTTATTACTCCAGAATATTCGGCAATGACTGCAGATGCTAGAAAACGTATTACCGCTCTTGAACAATTTACCGAATTAGGGAGCGGATTTAATATCGCGATGAAGGATTTGGAAATTCGTGGTGCAGGAGATTTATTAGGTGGCGAACAAAGCGGATTTATAAATGATATTGGTTTTGATACATACCATAAAATTTTAAATGAAGCCATTGAAGAACTAAAAGAAAACGAATTTAAAGATTTATATCCAGAGGATGGTAAACCTAAAGAATACGTAAAAGATATTACCATAGACACCGATTTTGAATTACTATTCCCAGACGATTATGTAAATAATATCGCAGAGCGTTTAAATCTGTATACCCAACTCAATCAGTTAAAGACCGAAGACGAATTAATAACCTTCGAGAAGGAACTCATAGACCGCTTTGGAGAATTGCCAACACAAGTAGTAGATTTACTAAATAGTGTTCGTGTAAAATGGCTAGCCACAAAAATTGGAATAGAAAAACTCGTAATGAAACAAGGTAAAATGGTAGGCTATTTTGTAAGCGACCAACAAAGCTCGTTTTACCAAAGTGCTAGTTTTACAAACGTATTAAAATTTGTACAAGCCAACCCAAAAGCATGCAAAATGAAGGAAAAACAAACCCGAGCTGGTTTACGATTACTTTTAACCTTCGACCATATTAAAACTGTAAAACAGGCTTTACTTGCCTTACAACCTATAATAAACTAAAATAATGAAAAAATTATTACTTATACTATTATTACTACCAACTGTAGTAATAGCCCAACATAAAATTACAGGAACTTTTACACCTGCAAAGCAATTTAAAGCTGCAATATTATATAAGCTAGAGCCAACAAAAACAGAATATATTACGAACACGACCATAGTAGACGGTCATTTTGAAATGACTTTAGATGCAACACAACCACCTGGAATGTATCGTGTCGTTTATGCCTTACCTCAGGATCAATATAATTTTGATTTCATTTACAATAATGAAGACATTGTATTTAATTTTGATGCTAATAAAGGCATTTCCTTTCAAGAATCTAAAGAGAACAAATTACTCACTACATACAGACAAGACATGTATGTAGTTAAAAATAAAATTAACACGATTTACAGCAACAAAACCGTAGACCAAGCAGAATTCAATGCCTGTATTATTGAACTAAAAGACATACAAGAACAGGCAGAATACGAGTCTAAAAACATGCTTGCTCATGAGTTTATTAAAGCTAGCAGAACATACACTCCAACAACCTTTGAAGACGCTACGACCTACTTTAACAACTACAAAACTCATTATTTTGACCCTATAGATTTTAGTAATCCCATATTACAAAGCTCAGAGTTTTTAATAGATGCAACACTAAACTACATATATATATTTGTAGATAATGCAAACCAAAACATATCCTATAAAAATAATATTGATGATGTTGTTGGTGTAACTTCAAAAGAAAAAACCATACAAAAGGCAATGTTAGAAATCCTTTGGAATCGATTCAAAAACCAAAACAACGAAGAAGTTGCAAATTATATTGCATCTAAACACTTACAAAAGTTACTAGATCCAGTAAAGGATGAAATATTACTATCGGATATGAAAGCCTTCCAAAATACAGCTATAGGTGCTGTTGCTCCAGATTTCTCTTGGCCCTCTAAACAAGGAAGCACAAAACTTAGTCAGCTTAACGGAAAGGATTACTATATTCTTACGTTTTGGAGCAGTACGTGTTCACACTGTTTAGCTGAATTACCTGTTTTAAAAAACTATTTAAGTAATAAAAAAAATATTCAGGTATTAGCAATTGGATTAGAAGATGAGCGAGAAAACTGGGAAAAAACCATTACTAATTATCAAGATTTTACACAAATTTACGGTTACGGAAAGTGGGACAACCCAATTCCTATAGCTTATGGCGTATCTAGTACACCTACATTTTTTGTTTTAGATACAGACAAGAAAATTGTATCTAAACCAAATGATGTAGAAGCATTAATGGCTTTTTTAGATACTAAAAAATAAAAATTAAGACGTTTATAGAATTTGATAACAAAAAGGGAGCAAAGTAACAACTTTGCTCCCTTTTTGTATAACTACAGAGTTATAATTTTAGTTTTTACTGTACAACCACCAGTTCATATCTCGTGTTAACTCGTAACCTAATTTTTCATAAAGCGCAATAGCCAAGTTACCTTTATTTGTATGTAAAATAGGTTTTTTATTTTCTTTTAAAATGACTTTTGTTACATGAGATATTAACTGCTTAGCCAGTCCTTTTCTGGTATAATTAGGATGCGTAACAACAGCACTAACTTCTGTAAAAAGGTTGGTTTGCATGCGCTGTCCAGCTACTGAAACTAATTTACCATCCTTAAAAATCCCAAAGTATTTACCCATTTCAAAGGTTCTTTTTTGATAAAAACCCGGCATAACCAACCAAATCAAATCGTAGATTTCATCAACATGTGTTTCATCTAACATTACAATGTCTTCTGTTATTGAGACATCTGTTAACGTATTTAAAACCATTTGGCAGCCATCAATTTTTTTTACTAAACGCACTTTAGTAAGATCTATTTCTGGTGTTTGATGTTCTGAAACAAAGAAGAATGTATCAGACATTTTTGAATATTCACTTGCAGGTTTTGTTGTTTTCGCTTCATCAAAAAAAGAACCAAACGTACAGATCTCTGGTTTATAAAATTGTACACCATTAAATGTTATCGCAAATTTTTTATGAGTTTCTTG
Source organism: Formosa sediminum (assembly GCF_007197735.1). Lineage (GTDB taxonomy): Bacteria > Bacteroidota > Bacteroidia > Flavobacteriales > Flavobacteriaceae > Formosa > Formosa sediminum. Next base: position 1,089,841 of record NZ_CP041637.1, on the reverse strand, counting down.
TAATGCATACCAAACTGGATTTTTTAATTGTTGATTTAAATCTATCATTATAATAAATATTTTAAAAGGCTGAATAAGCAAAAGTGTTAACTTATACGCAGCGACAAATTTAAAGAACACCTTTATTTTTACTGTTAGATTTAAAGAAAAAAAGCTGAACAACATAAAGTTGTTCAGCTTAACAAACATGTTTACTATAACATAAACAAACCTACTTCTTTAAAATATAGTCTACTCCGGATTGGGAGTGAATTTTTGTGGTATCGAAAATGGGAACTTCTAAATCGTCTTCAAAAATCATTAAAGGAAACTCTGTACACCCTAATATTACACCTTCTGCACCGGAATTAATCATATCTTTCAACACACTAAGTACATAGGCTTTAGATTCTGCTTTCACTTCTCCATAAGTGAGTTCTTCTATAATTATACGATGTAATTCTTCAATCACTTTTTCATCTTCTGGAACCAGAACATCTAAACCATTTTCTTCTATTCTTTTGGTTATAAAATCTTCTGTCATACTATATTTAGTTCCGATAAAGCATACTTTTTTTAAGCCTTTTTTATGAATTGCTTTGGCTGTAGCATCTGCAATATGAATAATTGGAAAATCTAATTGGTTTTGAACTTTATTATATACTTTATGTGGTGTATTAGCACAAAACATTACAGACTGCGCTCCTGCTTTATTTAAACTTAATGCCGCATGAGTAAGCAGTCCTGCAATAGAATCCCACTTATCTTCACGCTGAAAACGATGTACTTCTGCTTGATTAAGTGTATAAACCAATAGCGGCGGATTGGTATTATTACCAAAATAATCGTTAACAAACTGATTTATAGTACTATAATAATCTAAAGTAGAGTGCCACGATGTACCTCCTATAAGTCCTAATGTATTCATTTTAGATTGTTGTATTTCAAGTTGCATTAGATTTTTTTTAGTTGGGATCATAAACGCTGTAAGTCCCAAAAAAAGTAATCCGTAAATATATTTCTTCATAGTATATGTCTTATTTATAACGTTGAAAAGCCTGCTTTTAGCTGAGAAGACAAAGTTTTAATTAATTCCTTATTTGCAGGATCATTAGCAATATTTGTATTTTCTTGAGCATCTTTTTCATGATCAAAAAGTTCTTTCCCTAAAAACTCTCCAACAGCATTTTTATTGGCTTCCCAATCATACCACTCGACATAACGGTAACGATCTGTTCTTACTGTATATCCCATTTTTTCAGATTCCCGCTCTTTTAGAGGGCCAAATCTACCTAATAAAAACTGGCTATATGCTGCATCCTTAACTGTTGCTTTTGGATTTTCAAGAAGTGGTTTTAAACTTGTGCCTTGTAAATATTCAGGGATTTCAAACCCGGTAACATCGCAAAGCGTTGGGTAAACATCAACAAATTCGGTTAAAGCATTACTTGTTTCGCCTTTTGCTACAACTTTTGCTCCGCTAATAATTAATGGTACTCGGGTATCTATTTCATAATTAGTTTGCTTTCCCCAACCATTATGTTCTCCTAACTTCCAACCATGATCGCCCCATAATACAACAATGGTATTGTCTTTAAGATTTAAACGTTCTAACTCGTCCATAATCCTACCTATTTGTGCATCTATGTAAGAAATACAAGCGTAATATGCATGTTTAAGTTCGCGTTGTTTATCTTCATCCCAATTGTTTTCATTAGGATATGGTAAATTTGATTTAGCATCTACATAACCCCGAAGTTCTGCATCGCCATGCACGGTATAAGACGGACTATCTTTTGGGTGATATTGATTTTCTGCGAGTTTAATATCCGCTCTATTGTATAAATCCCAATATTTTTTTGGGGCATTAAAAGGCAAATGTGGTTTATAATACCCAACAGACAAAAAGAAAGGTTCGTCTTTATCTTTAAGTTCTCTAAGCTTTTTAATTGCCATTGTAGTTTGAGCGCCATCATAATACGCATCATCATTATCTACAAGCCCCATTTCACTAGAGCGGGTTTTAGAATAAATAAAACCATATTTATCAACCTTTGCATGTCCAGCTTTTAAACGCTTTAACTCTATCTCTTTTTGTGCTATAATATTATCGCGATTAACGTATACCGCATCTGGATCGAAAGGAAAACCATCTATGTGTAAATACTCATTCCAAGCCAGAGAATCCTGTAATGTATTATGAAATGTTTTACCTAATCCAACACTATAATATCCATTGTTTTTAAAGAATTGGGGCAAAGAAACCAGGTTGGGCATTTGGTCTCTAAAGTGTGTTTTTAAATCCCAAACTTGTGTAGAGTCGGGTCTTAAACCTGTTAATAAACTGGTTCGGGAAGCTGTACATACCGCCTGCTGGCAATACGCACGATTAAAAACAACGCCATTAGAGGCTAGTTTGTCAATATTAGGGGATATTACATCGCTATTACCATAACACCCTAACTCTGGTCTTATATCATCTATAGGAATAAATAAAATATTTGGTCTATTTACCGCTACACTATGTTGTATTACTTCTGTTTTTTGTTGGCAACTACTTAATATTAAAACAGCTATACATGTTAAATATTTTAGTTGCTTATATGCTGTAATTTTCATTAATTAAGATTAAATGTTTACTATTTTTTAGCTAGTATAACTTACCCAGTTAACATTACTAAGGCAGCATTTTTATTTTTATAGACATATAAAAACACTTTTTAATTACTGTAAGCTAGTAATTTTAAAATCTAGGTTGTTTTTTATACAGATATTTATAAAAAAGATTGACTAACTTAAACAAATAAAATATCACTAGCTTACTGTAATTAACGGATGTCTAAACATTATTTTTCATACCACATTTTGGTTTCTATAGTTAAACCTGTAGGTGTATTAATATTAGAACCAGCCTCATTAGAAGAGTATGTGTAACGTCTAATTACATCTGTGGCTCCCGCATTGGCAGGAATATCTAAATCTACACTTTTAGTTCTCTTCCATTGGCTCCAAGCTTCTAGCCCATTCCCAAATAACGAAATGTAATGTTGGTCGTTAATATAATCTAAAGCTTCATTGGTTGTTAAAGCAGTTAAATCTGGTAAACTTGCAATATAAGTCTCTTTATCTGCTTGAGCGATCTCTCCTAAGGTACCATCATAATAATCTAGGGCGAGTGTAACGCCTTCCAAAAACCATACGTTCGCTTGCGCTAAACCCCCAGACACAAAACCATTAGCTGCAGCATCTGCGAGTAAAAAGTAAGTTTCTGAGGCTGTAGAATATCTATCCGGCGTATCTGCCAATACATTATTCGCATTCACTTTAGAAATGGTTGTAAAGCCTGTATATCCTTGCCATTTTCCAAAATATTCTCCATTTGAATTTGGTTCGTAATATGTCGCTAATCGGGGATCGTTTAATTCTTTCATTAAATTAACTAGTGGTCTTCCTGCGTACCATAAGTTTATATTCCCGCCCCAATAATTATTTATAAATGTCCATTTAGGATTTTCATTACCAATAGTTTCGGAGTACGATAATTGTGCTTCTTGGTCTTTAGTTACAATTAAGGGTGAATTTACCAAGGCTTGAAGTTGGGCAGAAACTTCATCTGGTTTTTTATTAGCAATAAACATTAACATTTTTAATTTTATAGAGTTAGCCCAACGAATCCATGATGCCTTATCTCCATTAAAAATTAAATCTGAATCTGTAACAATTTGAGAATCTAAATCTTGTTCTAAAATTGCTAAGGCTTCATCCATTAAAGTAACGACACCTTCTAACACAATTTCTTGCGAATCGAATTCTGGATAAGGATATTCTGTTGGGTTACCTGCTTGTGTATAAGGCACATCTCCCCAAACCTGAGTTATATTAGAATATATAAAACCCTCTAGCACTTTGGCCTGAGCTATAATGTATTGATTATCTGGATTATCTTCTTCTACCAACTGTTCTACTAAAGACAAATTCTTTAAGCAAGTTGTATACCAAGTAGTCCATCCATTATTAACAGAAGGCACTCCCAAAACATATCGGCTTCTGCTTAACCACGTACCTCCACTTCCGCACCACTGTTGTGCATGCATATTTAATCCAGCAAACTCTATAGATCTTACTGAAGAAAAATTTACAATTATCTCTGGAAACAAAAGTTCTGCTGGCACAGAAGTTACAGCTAAAGGATCTTCATTTATATCTACTAAAGCACTATCGCAGGCATTAACACTTACGAGTAAGACACTTAAAACTATTATATATTTTATCTTTAAAACTATTTTTTTCATGGCTTTCATTTTTTAAAATTTAACTTGAACATTAAATCCTACACTACTTGTAGATGGCACTCCGTTATATTCAATCGCACCTCCATTACTACCTGATCCAAATAAATTAGTTTCTGGATCTATATGTGGTATACTGGTATTAAAGATTCCAAGGTTTCTTCCCTGAACTCCAATTCGTAAAGATTTAAACGGAGAATTATTAAGTTGCTCTTTATTAAAAGTATAAGCTAATCCTAGCTCTCTCCATTTAATATATGTTGCATCAAACGTGTTGCTTTCATGAATTCTACTTGCAGAATAATTAGACCAGTATTGTTGTACACTTGGGATAGCAATGGTATTTTCTGAGTACGTACCATCTTCATTAACCATATATGTATTAGGATCTACAAACAGTGTTTCTCTATCTACAGCAGTTTCTTTTGCCAAACCTGATGTTCTAAGAGACGATACTGTTTGTGAATACAACACACCGCCTTCTTTCCAATCGAAGGTTGTAGATAAACTCCATCCTTTGTATCTAAACACAGAAGTCAGTCCCATTGTAAAATCTGGTGTAATATCTCCTAATCTTTCATTATCACCTTCATAACGCAACCCATTACTATTTACTAAAATTTGATCTTCAATAGTATTTCCATTCTCGTCTACAGCACGTGCAAATCTATTTCCATAAATTCCTATAGACTGTCCTTCTTCTGCACCCACAACTAATCCGTTAAATGCAGAGGCCATGGTATATTTATCTATTCCTTCTCCTAAATCATCTATAATAGTTTCGTTTGTTGAAAAATTATAATTCAAATTCCAAACAAAGCCTTTATACCTGATAATTTTAGCTCCAATTTCCAACTCAAAACCTGTATTAGAAATTTCTCCAATATTGGTCATTGCAGAACTATACCCTGTAGATGCAGGCACTAATAACGAAATGATCTGATCTGTTGTAACATTCTTATAATAAGTTGCATCTATAGTCACTCTATTTTTCAGCAAGCCCAATTCAATCCCCAACTCATAATTCGCTTGATTTTCTGGTTTTAAATTTACATTAGGTAGTGTATTTGGCCCAGAAAACGCTAACTGTCCGTCGAATGGAAAAGTTCCACTTGTACTAAATTGTCCGTACCAAGTAGATTGAGGTGAGTATAAAAAATCTAATTGATAAGCGCCGGTATCACTGCCCACATTAGCCCAGTTCCCTCTTAGTTTTCCATAATTTAAAATATTACTATCGATTTTAAAAGCATCTGTAAACACAAAACTTAGGGCTACAGATGGATAAAAATAACTATTTCCTCCTTCTGGTAGAGTGGACGACCAATCGTTTCTAGCCGAAGCATTTAACGTTAACCACGTTTTATAAGTTAATGTTAAATCGCTAAACACTCCAAATATTCGTGTTTTAGCATAGTTTTTCCATGGCACATTTGTTTCTACATTTCCAGGATCGAAAAGCTCTGGTATTGTTAAACTTATACCCTGATTACCAATTGTACTCCACTCTCTTTGATTCCATTGGGCACCACCCATTATTTTAAAATCAAAATCGCCAAATACATTATTATACGTTGTTAAAAAATCTAAAGTCAGCTCATTTCTACTAATATGGTTTTCCGTATAGTTTCCTTCTAACAAACCTATAGTTCCTTTATGTTTATTAGAAAAATGTGTTGTATTATAAGTATCATAACCTACACGTCCTAATACAGACAGATGCTTAACAGGCTGATAGTCTAAATTTACATTTCCAAAGAAACGTTCTGTATCGCTAGTCCTTTGGTTTTCGTGTACAATCCAATACGGGTTATTTGTGCCATCTGCATCTACAGGTGCCAATTGTTCTTCACCATCTTCACTAATCCAAGGCGTAAACACATTTATATCTGTAGTACGTGGTAGCGTATTAATTACGCTCATTAATATATTTGGATCATTTCCACCTTGTGCCACTGCGCCTTCAATACTAGAGTTAACATAATTTATACTAAAGCTAGATTTTAAATTATCATATAATTGAGCACCTGATTTTAAACCTAAATTTAATTTTTCTAATGAAGAACCCGGTATAATACCTTCCTTAGACGTATATGAGGTACTAAACCTATAATCGTTTTGACCTTTATCCGACACTCCCGAAATAGCAAAACTATGTATGTTTGTAGAGCCTAATTCATAAAAGTCTTTCTGAAGATCTGGATAAGATTGAAAGGTTTGTACATTACCAGCATAGTCTGTATATGTTCCGCCTTCAGAAATACGTGCACCCCAACCGGCACCTACTTCTTGTAAATTATCTCCTTCTGCTTCATTGTACACTCCGTAATCTCCAGGGCCAAATGTATTTTGAAAATCTGGCAATCTTAACGGATTATCAAAACGAATTGTAGAACTGTAAGATACTGTTGCTTTGCCTTTCCCTTTTTTTGTTGTAACTACAATTACACCATTCGATGCTCTAGAACCATATAAAGCTGCTGCAGAGGCTCCTTTTAAAACAGTTAAACTTTCAATATCATCTGGATTTATATCTTGTGCCCTATTTCCATAATCTATAGATCCTGTAGTTCTTGAACTTGTAAAATCGTTAGCATCAGAAATGGGTACTCCATCTATTACCCACAATGGATTATTAGAACCGCTAATACGCGTCATCCCACGTACTGTTATTTTAGTTGAAGCTCCTATGCCTCCTCCTTGTCCTGTTATTTGAACTCCAGAAACTTTACCTTGTAATGCTTGAAGCACATCTGTTTCTCTAGCCACATCAAAATCTGCAGATTTTACAGTACTTACACCATACCCTAAAGTTCTATCTGCGCGTTCAATACCCATGGCTGTAACTACAACTTCATTTAAAGCTTCTGCATCTTCGTATAAAATTACATGTATGGTTTTTGATGCTCCAACAGTAACCTCTTCAGTCCTCATCCCTAAATAAGAAAATAGTAATACTTGACCAGGATTTGCTTTAATAGAATAATTCCCATCAAAATCTGTTTGCACACCTATTCTAGTATCTTTTATCATGACGGTTACTCCTGAAACCGGAATGTTAGACTCATCTACAACATGTCCTGTAATACTATTTTCTTGTGAATACATAGTTTGAATTGCCCCCATTTGGATTGCAATTAAAAAGAGTATTAATTTGAAGGTTTTTGTTTTCATACACAGTTGTTTTTTGATTATTTCTTGATTTAAAAAACGCTTGAAATAGAATTTAACTTTTCGTTAAACTACTTTAAGAGAATATTAACAATAAGATAAAACAACTAAAAAACCGGTTAAATAGGGAGTTTGAAGGGTATACACTTGTACTACACCATGTGTAATACAGTAATTTTTGAGAGTATAAAAATATTATGGACGAATATTGTTAATTTATAATTTAATTAATTGTGATAATCAAAAATTACAATTGATAAAATTATAATTTTTGTTAAAACACAGTTTTAAATTCACAGAACAGAATAAATATAGCTCTAAATTACTCATAGCTTTTTAATCCAGGTATAAATATTTTCATCTTCTGGAATGTTTAGCTTTTTGCGTAACCTATACTTTTTGGTTTGTACAGTTCTTGGCTGAATATTAGTGAAACTAGCAATATCTTTAGAAGAGAAATTAAGCCAAATCATGGCACAAAGTGATAATTCTGTATTTACTAGTTTAGGATTAATTTTTAGAAGATTTTCGCATACTTGTGGATACACTTCTTGAAAACGAATTAAAAAGGAAGGATCGTTAGTTTTTGCTAATGCATCTACCTCATCAAACGCTTCATTAAGTTTTTGTTTTAGTTTTTTACTTTCTAACTCTTTTTGTTTTAACAAGGTTTCTTTTTCAAGAAGCACTCTACGTTTTTTAGCTTTATAAGTATAAGTATTATAAATTATTAGAAAAACTGCAAATACAAAAACCAAAACAACCGCAACAATAAGTGAGCTATATTTTTTTTCTTTCTCTTTATAATCAAGCTCTTGCTCTGTTAAAAAAGTATTGATTACATCATCAATATTTTTATTGTATCTCGTATTTATACTATCTGTAATAACTGTGTACTTTAATAAATACTCATGAGATAGCTCGTCTTCTTGCAATTTAGCATATGTTTCAGATATAAGTTTATAGGCTAATTTTACATTTTCTAATATTTTAAGCCTTTTAGAAATCTCTAAAGACTCTTTATAGAATTTTATAGCATCGTTATAATTTCCAGTAGATTTATTGTAATTAGCCTCTGCATGTAAAACTATAGATTTATGATATTCTGTAATATCTGAATTTTGGACTAATAATTTACTCTTGTTTAAATACGTTTTTGCAGAATCTAAATTGATATCTTTCTTTAAATAATAGTTTGCTACTACTGCATATTTAAAAGCATTTTCTTTAATTTTAATAGCCTTATGTAAATACACTAGAGTAGAATCTAATTTATAAGGAGTATTTGAAAATGCATCTGCCTTATTAATATATAAAAAGGAGAGCAGGTAATTGTAGTTAGGAGGTAATTTGCTACATAACGTTATACATTCGTTATAATATGCAATTGCTTTATTATTAAAATTTAAGGCGGTATAATTTCTGGCATAATTAGCCAACACTCTAATTTTTAGATTTGTATTTTTATCCTCATCTATTAAATTATCAGCTAAATCTAGATATCGCAAACTCTCTAAATGCTCACCAAAGGTGCATAAAATATTTGCTATTCTTATGTATCCTACGGTTACAGTAAATATATCATTGTTTTTCTTGGCCTTTTCGACAATATCAATATCTAACAGTAAAGCTTCTTCAAAAAAACCGTCTTTAATTAAACTATCTTCTTCACGCATCCAGCCTTGGTACTCTTCATGAGGTTGCTGATTTCCGTAAAGAGATAAAAATGCTAAAAAAAATAGTATAAATACAGACTTGCTTCTCATTTACAATAACTCCAATTCTTAATAAAAAAAGTATGCTAGAGAGTAAAATTACTTACTTTCTAACATACTTTTTTATAGAAAAATATAATTATTAAGTCTTTTTATGAGATTAACTCAGAAATTATGCGCATTTAATTTCCTTTTCCTAACAATTCAATCCATTGGTCTGTATACCCTATATTTCTAACACCATTAGAGTGTCCTTTTTTTCCTTCAGGGACAGGTAAATTAAAAGGGTAAATATGATCTTTAGGGATCCCCATGGCTAAATAAGTTTCTTCAATAGTTTTAGCCATAGGCTCGGTAACATGATATGTACCATACCATAAATCTAAAGGTGTTGCACTCTCGTTGGTATACCAAAACGCAATTTTGTTTTTGGCTGAAAAATCCCAACCACCAGAAAAATCTACTACGCGTGCCACGCGCTCACGTTTCGCTATAAAAGCTGCCATGCCTCCGCCTTGAGACTGACCAGAGACAGCTATTTCACTCCATTTTGGTTTGCCATTTTCCAGATATGCACCCCAATTGCCTTTTTTATCATTTTCAGCTAAATAAATAAGCAACTTAGTTAATCGGTTTACTATAGCATCATGTGCTTCATCTTCTATAAGTGAGAAATTATTATCGCCATAAATACGCATTGTCCTAAAATCTGAAGTACATTTAGAATTTTTTGTTAGCGTATTTCCTCTACATATTTGTGCCACTGCTGGCGTATTAATATAGGATAGATTAATTACATGATATCCTTGATATACAGCTACAGAAAATAAACTCTTTGGTCCCTTTAAGGCAATACCTCCTGTACCTGGCATAAACAACAATAGCTTACCTTGTTTGGCTGTTGGATTATACACAACTAAATGCGGCGTATTAGCTTCTTTTATTCTAGAATCTGTTTTAGCAGGCTCGACATTTAAAACCGTGTATTCTTTAGGAAATTGATACGTAGATTGCCCTATTAAATTATTACACACACAGATAATAAATGATAATGCAACAAGCTTTTTTAACATAATGGTTTAGTTTAAATTATTCCTTTTTAACATTTAGAGTCTTTACTTTATAAACAGTATTGCTTTTCTTAAAATAGATAAAGATGCATATCTATTTCTTAAGACTACTTAAAAGAACTAAAAAACAACAAAACAACTCTGTTTTTAATGTATACACTTATACTACACCAATATGTATGCTTATATTTTTATTATAAATGAAATAAAAGCGTCTATTATCATGAATTATGTATTTAAATACATGTATTCTCTAAATTTTAATGTCATAATAAAATTCACTCTACACCCAACTAATGGATAAATTTATTTAAAATTTACTGTTTTAATTTACTCCGACACAACATTTACAAGCGCATCGTTTAAAAAAGCTTTTACATTAGCCACAACAATGTCCATACAACGCCTTCTGGCTTCTAAAGGTGCCCAAGCAATATGCGGTGTAATAATACAATTTTTGGCACCTAAAAGCGGATTATTAGATGCTATAGGTTCTTCAGAAACAACATCTACAGCTGCACCTGCAATGTTATCAGAATTTAAAGCTTCAGCTAAATCGGCTTCCACCACTAATCCGCCACGAGAGGTATTAATTAAAAAGGCACCCGATTTCATTTTAGCTAACGATGCAGTATTAATAATACCTGCTGTATCTTCTGTCATTGGACAATGCAAACTCAAAAAATCGGCTTCAGACAGCAAAGTATCTAAATCAACAAAAGTTAGGGTATCGGTTTCATAGTCTGGATAGACCGTTCTATTATGCACTAAAACCTGCATGCCAAAAGCCTGAGCTAATGCCGCTGTCGCTTTTCCTATTTGCCCAAACCCAACAATACCAATAGTTTTACCTTCTAATTCTATTAACGGACTATTCCAAAAACTAAAATCTTTAGCGTTTTCCCATTGTCCCGAATGCACAGCGGTACTATGTGCTCCAACATGATGACACAACTCCAAAATTAACGCCATTGTAAATTGAGCAACAGACTTTGTACTATAGGCAGGCACATTAGTAACCACTATATCTTGATGTTTAGCAGCCTCAATATCTATTATATTAAAGCCTGTTGCAGATACACCAATGTATTTTAAATTGGGTAATTGTTCTAACACGGCTTTCTGCAATGGTACTTTGTTAGTAATAACTGCTTCCGCATCGCCAACAGCTTCCAGTATTGCAGCGTTATTTATAGCTGTACGGTCGTTAATTGTTACAGTTGTTAATGCCTTTAATGCATCCCAACTTAAATCGCCAGGGTTTAATGTGTAACCGTCTAATACTACTAGTTTCATAAGTTTTTATTTTAAAAATGATAAAAAGCATTTTCTAAATGTTCAATCTCGTAATTCTGATTGGTTTTTACAATGGCGATAATATCAAAACGCACTTCTACATCTAAATCATTAGACGTCACATAAGCATCTACTGCTGCCACTAAACGCTGAATCTGTTTTGGTTTAACAAAATCCTGCGGATTTCCAAAAACAGAAGTCGACCGCGTCTTCACCTCAACTACAGCAAGTATATCGACTTTCTTTGCCAAAATATCTACTTCTGCTTTTCTGTACCGATAATTACGTTCTATAATCTCGTAACCTTTGTTCTGCAGAAAGCTAACAGCCATATCTTCTCCCAATTCACCAAGTTCATTATGCTGCGCCATGATTACTGAAAATTATAACATTAGAATTCTAAATTACAAAGAACATTTTAAAATCTGTTTTTATGTCGCAACTTATTCTAAGCATAATTTCTTCTTAAACATTAAAATATATGCCAAAAGCACTATTTACTTTATACTATTTTTAATAAATGAAACAACCTCAAATCCGTATATTTGAGGAGTTCAATTTATATACAAATGAAAAAATTAATCCTAATTCTAATAACATTGATTACTAGCTATTTATCTACTGCACAACAGGTAATGAATCCCGAATTACTTTGGAGTGTAAAACGCATTAACGCCATGGGACTCTCTACAGATGGCACACTCCTTTTTTACAGTGTTAAAATTCCGAATATTGAAAACAACACTTTTGATACCTCCTATTTTAAAATACCTGTTAATGGCGGAAAGGCTGTACAAATTGAAAAGGAAGATGTTGCGGTTGCAGACAAAAAAATATCTCCAGATGGTACTTTTAAATTATTTCACAAAACCGTGCATTTAGAAGATGTAAAAGCTAAAGATATTTACAAAAATCTTGATAAAGCCAATGCGTATGTGTTTACAGATTTAGACAATCGCCATTGGGATACTTGGAGCGATGGGTCTTACGAGCATGTCTTTTATAAAAAAGTAGACGCCGATGATGATGCGGCTATAGACCTTATGCCTAACCAACCCTATTACACACCACAACGTCCGTTTGGTGGCGACGAAGATTATATTTGGAGTCCAGACAGTAAAAGCATCTACTACGTTAGTAAAAAATTAAAAGGAAAAGCATACGCTACGAGTACAAATACCGATATTTACAAATACGATATTGCGACTAAAACCACTATAAATATTACCGAATCTAATAAAGGATACGACACCAATCCAGCGTTCTCACCAAAAGGCGCCTTAGCTTGGTTACAAATGAAAACCGATGGTTACGAAAGCGACAAAAATGATATTGTTGTTTTTGAAAGCGGAATAAAACAAAACTTAACTCAACATTGGGATGGTACTGTAAATAGTTTTGTTTGGAGTAAAGATGGGTCTAAACTGTATTTTACCGCACCTGTAGACGGCACCATACAGTTGTTCACGGTAAATTATCCTGGAAAAAAACGCATGGCTCCTGTAGTTAAACAACTCTCTAAAGGTCAGTTTGATGTTAGAGGTATCGTTGCCGAACTAGACGACAAATTGATAGTTACTCGAGGTGACATGAATCAGGCAAGTGAGATTTACACCTTTAACTTAAAGGATTCTGCTTTTAAACAACTAACTGCTCTAAATGATGACTTGTACAGTAAATTAGATTTACCTAAGGTAGAAAAACGTTACGTAACCACTACAGATAATAAACAAATGTTAGTTTGGGTTATTTTACCTCCAAATTTCGATGCTACTAAAAAATACCCAACCTTATTATATGCTCAAGGCGGACCGCAATCGCCATTATCTCAATTTTATTCGTACCGTTGGAATTTCCAACTTATGTCATCTCAAGGCTATATTATTGTAGCACCAAACCGTAGAGGTATGCCAGGACATGGTGTAGCATGGAACGAGGCTATTAGCAAAGATTGGGGAGGACAAGTCATGGATGATTATCTATCTGCTATAGATAATATTGCTAAAGAACCGTATGTAGACACTGACAGATTAGGTGCCATTGGAGCAAGCTATGGTGGTTATTCTGTATTCTATTTAGCGGGAATACACAATAAACGATTTAAATCTTTTATTGCACACGATGGCGTTTTCGATACCAGAACTATGGCAGGAACAACAGAAGAATTATTTTTTGTTAATCATGATTTTGGCGGAAACTATTGGGATAAATCAAATGCAACAGCACAAAAAGCATTTAACGAATTTAATCCAATAACATATGTCGATAAATGGGATACACCAATTTTAATTATTCAAGGCGGTAAAGATTATCGCGTACCTATAGAACAAGGTTTAGCAGCTTTTCAAGCGGCACAATTACGAAATATTAAAAGTAAATTATTGTATTTACCAGATGAAAACCATTGGGTGCTACAACCTCAAAACGCTTTAGTTTGGCAACACGAGTTTTTTAAATGGTTAAAAGAGACCTTATAAATTGCATTTACGTTAAAGATATCTTGATTCCTTTTTTATATTTAAACTGAATTAGATAAAATATATTTAACAAGATAATTATATGGGTGGTACAGTTCAAATAAAATGTCCGAATTGTGGTTTATACAACACCAATGCCGACCATTGTTCTAACTGTGGCACCCTTCTTTCTTATAAAAAACGTCGTGAAATAGCACATCAAGAACGTGAAAAACAACGTATAGAACGCGAAAACACTCAGAAAAAAACATCGCCATCATGGATTGAATCCGGAAAACAAAGTAAAAATCCTTTTGTTCGTATTGGCGCTCACCTTACAAATTCTATAGTTATTGTTGTAATGGCCATTGGAGCTTTTTTTGCTTGGCTTTTTACTTTTTTAGCAGCATGAACATTTTAAAACATCCTGTGTTTATAGCTGGATTAGTTGTGGCAAGCAGTATTTACAGCGCTAGTATTTTAAATTTACCGCTCCCCAATTGGATAACATTCTATGTAAATGATGCCTTGTGTATGCCGCTTGTTTTATCGATTTGCTTGATTGGTGTTCGCCTTATAAAAGCAGACCAAGATAGATATCTTCCTTTATTACCCATTGTTCTATTAACACTTTTCTATGCCTTGGTATTTGAACGGTGGCTCCCAAAGTCAAACCCGAGATATACTGCAGATTGGGTAGACGTGGCACTGTACTGTTTGGGAAGTTTGCTGTTTTTTATATTTCAGCGAAAGCTATATTAACTATTCTAAATACTTTAAAAACGTGTTTAGATTATCAAGACACATTTTTGTGATAGGAACATATTCTGAATTTTCTAAAGCTGTCTTTTACATTCCGCCATCAGTCACCTCGTGAATCGTTGCTTCTGGATATGCCATTAACAGGGAAAAATGTGTCGCAATAATAAATTGAGAATTGAATTTTGTATTTCTTTTTTAGAATTTATTTATATTGTTCAATACGTCATTCAGAATTTGTTTCAGAATCACATCAAAATTAGAAACAGCTTACTTTCTATGAGATACCGAAACCAGTTCGGCATGTCCACATGAATACTATCTAGGTAAAAGCTTAAACCAAGAAACGTTATGAGCCAGTTTTCAACCTTACTCCTTAAATACTAAAGTCGATTCATTTTTTTCAACTTTCAGTGTTACGGTACTTCCAAAAATTAAGGCGCGATTATCTTTTTCGTGTCCAGCAGGCATATTAAAGGCTACAGGAAAATCGTAATCGGCCGCTATATCCAGAACAATTTCTTCAATCGTTCTACCAAACGCTGTGGTGTTTTTACGTACCTTACTCATATCTCCCACCAAAATTCCTTTACAATGTTCAAAATATCCGGCACGTTTTAAGCTTTGTAACATCCGGTCTATATGGTAGGCGTACTCGCCTATTTCTTCAATAAAAAGAATTTCTCCAGAAACATCAATACTGGTTTCCGAACCTAACATGGTATGTAACAGTGTTAAATTACCTCCTGTAAGTGGTCCGGTCACCATGCCTGGTTTATTGTAAGTAGACCCTTTTAAAACATAAGATAAATGGTTTCCAAAAATTGCATCTTTAAAAGTCGAGATAGTTTCGGGAATATCTGATATATTCTGAGGTAAACTCACGCACATCATAGCATGCATAGATTGGTAACCTAAATTGTGTATCTGGTTATGAATGGCCGTAATATCTGAATACCCAATAACCCATTTTGGTTGTAACTTAAACTTAGAATAATCTAATAAATCTATCATTCTCACGGTACCATATCCGCCTCGAGCACACCAAATGGCTTTAACTTTAGGGTCGTCTAAGGCCTTCTGAAAATCTGCTGCACGTTGTTTATCTGTTCCTGCAAAGTGTCCGTTTTGTGCAAATACATGTTCGCCAACTACAGTATGTAATCCCCAACTTTCTAATAAAGTTTTAGCACGCTCCAATTCGTCATATCTATTTTTTAAAACTCCAGAAGGGGCTACAATAGCAACTGTATCGCCTGCTTTTAAATACGGTGGTTTAATATAAGTTTTAGGTGTATTTACTTTAGAAGAAACTGTAGATTGTTGCGCCATTATGGGACTTAAATTTAAACTAAAAACAATAAAAAATAGGGATAAGAATAATTTGTATGAGGACATAAAATGTGCTTTTTGTAAAAATACATTTTTTTTCTAAATGGTTAATGAAATGCGTACTTTTGTGCCTTTAAAACCGAAACAAGACATGTCTAAAAGATATACCATTACAGCAGCGTTACCTTACACCAACGGCCCAATACACATTGGCCACTTAGCCGGTGTTTATGTACCTGCAGATATTTATGCACGATATTTACGCTTAACTGGAAACGATGTTCTTTTTATTTGCGGAAGCGACGAACATGGTGTACCCATTACAATTAAAGCTAAAAAAGAAGGTGTAACGCCTCAAGATATTGTAGATAAATACCACGCGATTATTAAAACATCGTTTGAAGATTTTGGCGTTTCTTTTGATAATTATTCTAGAACCTCAGCTAAAATTCATCATGACACGGCTTCAGAATTCTTTACAACTTTATATGAAAAAGGAGAATTTACAGAAGAAACAACAGAGCAGTTATACGATGAAGAAGCAAATCAGTTTTTAGCAGACCGTTTTGTAACAGGAACATGTCCAAAATGTGGTAACGAAGAAGCTTATGGCGACCAGTGCGAAAAATGTGGAAGTAGTTTAAATGCCACAGATTTAATAAATCCAAAATCGGCTATTACAGGAAACGTACCCACTTTAAAACAAACTAAACACTGGTTTTTACCTTTAGATAAGCACGAAGACTTTTTAAAAGAATGGATTTTAAAAGGTCATAAAAAAGACTGGAAACCTAATGTTTATGGTCAAGTAAAATCTTGGATAGACGACGGTTTAAGACCACGTGCCGTAACTCGCGATTTAGATTGGGGAATTCCCGTTCCTGTAGAAGGTGCCGAAGGAAAAGTACTTTACGTTTGGTTTGATGCGCCTATTGGTTACATCTCATCTACTAAAGAATGGGCTGCTCGCGAAGGGAAAGATTGGGAACCGTATTGGAAAGATAAAGACACCACACTAGTGCACTTTATCGGGAAAGATAATATTGTATTTCACTGTATAATTTTCCCAGCTATGTTAAAAGCAGAAGGGTCTTATATTTTACCTGAAAATGTACCAGCTAACGAATTTTTAAACTTAGAAGGTAACAAATTATCGACTTCTAAAAACTGGGCCGTTTGGTTACCAGAATATTTAGAAGATTTCCCAGGACAACAAGATGTATTGCGTTATGCGTTAACAGCAAATGCTCCTGAGACTAAAGATAACGACTTTACTTGGAAAGATTTCCAAGCCAGAAATAATAACGAGTTGGTTGCTATTTTCGGGAACTTTATTAACCGTGTAGTGGTGTTAACCAATAAATATTATAACGGTGTTGTCCCTACAGCAGGCGAATTCTCTCAAGTAGACGAAGAAACTTTAGCCGCTTTAAAAGCTTATCCGTCTGTAATTTCAAGCTCTATAGAACGCTACAGATTCCGTGAAGGAAGCCAAGAATTAATGAATTTAGCCCGACTTGGAAACAAGTATTTAGCCGATGAAGAACCTTGGAAAATGATTAAAGTCGATGTGGCTCGTACACAAACCATAATGTTTGTAGCGTTACAAATTGCTGCCGGTCTTGCTACGTTATCGGAGCCTTTCTTACCATTTACATCAGAGAAACTTAAAGTAATATTAAACCTTTCAGATGAAAATAATTGGGATAGCATTGCAATTAAAGATGTATTACTTACTGCCGGACACCAAATAGCAAAAGCAGAATTGTTATTTACTAAAATTGAAGACGACACCATACAGCAACAATTAGATAAATTAATTGCGAGTAAGAAAGCTAACGAAGCCGCTAACAAAGTAGCTGAACCACAAAAAGATACTATTACTTTCGATGATTTCTCTAAATTAGATTTACGTGTTGGCACGATTTTAGAAGCAGAGAAAATGCCGAAAGCTAAAAAATTATTGGTTTTAAAAGTAGACACCGGAATTGATGTGAGAACTATTGTCTCTGGAATTGCCGAAAGTTTTAAACCAGAAGATGTAGTTGGAAAACGTGTTACAGTACTTGTAAACCTAGCGCCAAGAGCATTACGTGGTGTAGAAAGTGAAGGTATGATTTTAATGACCGAAACAGCAGAAGGCAAATTAGTATTTGTTAATCCGGATGAAAAAGGCGTAACTAACGGATTACAAATAAGCTAAAATAACCTTATATAAATGCAATTTTTATGATAAAGAAAGTATTAGCATGTTTAATGATTACCGTTCTAATAGCAAGTTGTAAAACCAACAAAGACACGGCATTAACAGGAGATAATAGTATGAATAGCTTAGATTGGAATGGTATTTACGTTGGGACAACACCTTGCGCAGACTGCGAAGGCATTAAAACTGTAATTGAACTTAATAGCGATTTAACTTTTACTGAAAAAACAAAATATCTTGGAAAATCTAAAACAGTTAATACAGAAACAGGTTCCTTTTCTTGGGATAAAACAGGAACTAAAGTAATTTTAAAAACTAAAAATCAGACTCAAACCTATTTTGTTGGCGAAACAAGTATAACACTTTTAGATACTTCTGGAGAAAAAATAACTGGAGATTTAGCAAATGCTTATATGCTAAAAAAACAGCATTTAGAAGACTTGAAAGACAAACCTTGGAAATTAGTTGAGTTTTACGGAAAACCAATTGAAAACGTAAGTAAAGCCCCCTATTTAATATTACATAGTTCAGACAATCGTGTAAGCGGTAATACAAGTTGTAATGGTTTTGGTGGCGAGTACGAATTATTAGAAGGTAATCGTGTTACATTCTCTAAAATGATGCACACCATGATGGCTTGTCCAAATATGACTGTAGAAACAGAATTTATGAAAGTCTTAGAAGTTGCAGATAATTACACACTTGTAAATGGTATTTTAAACTTAAATAAAGGCCGTATGGCAACTATGGCAAAATTTGAAGTGGACTATTTTGTGAACTAAATTAGTATCTTAAATCATATACAAAACGACCTCTTAAACATTAATTTGAGAGGTCGTTTTATTTCTAATTAGGTCACCTTTTTTCTAATCAACATCCTTATATTTACAGTTCTTTTTAAAATTAAAACATGTCTATTTTACAATACATCATTGCCCAAACACAACTTCCTGAAACTGGTGTAAAAAACACTTTAAAACTCTTACAAGAAGATTGTACAATTCCGTTTATATCGCGCTACAGAAAAGAATTAACCGGAAATTTAGATGAAGTACAAATTGCAACTATTGTAAAACACAAAGACGTCTTCGATACGCTAGAGAAACGTAAAGTGACCATTTTAAAAGCCCTTGAAGAACAAGAGGTATTAACCCCAGAACTTCAAACAAAAATAGAATCGACTACCGATTTAATTACACTCGAAGATTTATATTTACCATTTAAAAAAAGCAGAAAAACTAAAGCTGAAAAAGCAAGACAATTAGGCTTAGAACCGTTGGCTAAAATTATCATGAGTCAAAATGCAAATGATGTAGAATCTATTGCATTTAAATATGTAAAAGATGATGTTTCTTCTGTAGAAGATGCTCTAGAAGGTGCACGACATATTATTGCCGAATGGATTAATGAACGCACCGATATTAGAAATAATATTCGTTATCAACTAGAACGCTATGCGACCATTTCAACCAAAGTGATTAACACAAAAGCAGAGGATGAAAAAGCTCAAAAATATAAAGATTATTTTGATTGGACAGAAACCCTAAACCGCATTCCGTCGCACAGGTTATTAGCCATATTAAGAGCAGAAAAAGAAGGTTTTATTCGTGTAAAAATTGCGATTGACGATGAAGCTGTTTTAAACAAAATGGAAGACCGTATTATACGTACTAACAACGCCTGTGCCAACGAAATTGCTATAGCTATAAAAGATGCCTACAAACGTTTATTATTACCTGCATTAACTAACGAAATAGTACAGAAAGCTAAAGATAAAGCCGATGAATCTGCAATTCAGGTATTCGCAAAAAACTTAAAACAATTGCTTTTAGGGTCGCCCTTAGGTCAAAAACGGGTCTTAGCCATAGACCCAGGTTTTAGAACAGGATGTAAAGTCGTTTGTTTAGACGCACAAGGCGATTTAAAATACAATGAAACCATATATCCGCATCCGCCTAAAAACGATGCAACAGGTGCCATAAAGAAAATTAGCACTTTGGTTGAAGCTTATAAAATTGAAGCTATTGCCATAGGTAACGGAACCGCATCCAGAGAAACCGAAACCTTAATTAGACGTATCCATTTTAAAACCGATATTCAAGTGTTTGTGGTGAGCGAAGCTGGAGCCTCTATTTATTCTGCTTCAAAAATTGCGCGAGACGAATTTCCTAATTATGATGTTACCGTAAGAGGCTCTGTATCTATTGGTAGACGTTTACAAGACCCTTTAGCCGAACTCGTTAAAATTGATGCCAAATCTATTGGCGTTGGACAATATCAGCATGATGTAGACCAATCTAAACTTAAAAGCAGTTTAGACATGACTGTGGCACATTGTGTAAACTCGGTTGGTGTTAATATTAATACAGCAAGCACATCACTGTTAAGCTATGTTTCAGGAATTGGACCAAAACTAGCCGAAAACATAGTAAATTACAGAACAGAACACGGCGCATTTTTGTCGCGAACGGCCATAAAAAAAGTACCGCGTTTAGGAAACAAAGCCTATGAACAAGGTGCCGCATTTTTAAGGATTAAGAATGCTAAAAATCCGTTAGACGATTCTGCTGTACATCCAGAAAGCTATAATATTGTTCAGAATATGGCTAAAGATTCCGGCATAAGCATCTCTAAACTTATAGGAAATAAAGAAGCACTTCAAAACATAAACCTTAAAACCTACTGTTCAGATACTGTTGGATTACCAACTTTGAAAGATATTATTAAAGAATTAGAAAAACCTGGATTAGATATCAGGCAACAAGCTAAGGTGTTTACGTTTAATCAGGATATTAAAACCATTGCAGATGTTACTGAAGGGCAATTGTTGCCAGGAATTGTAAATAACATCACCAATTTTGGGTGTTTTGTAGACATAGGCATAAAAGAAAGTGGCTTGATTCACATCTCAAATTTAGCTGATACTTTTGTGAGTGACGTGAGTAAACACGTTAGTTTACATCAGCAAATCATTGTAAAAGTATTGGAGGTAGATGTTGCAAGAAAACGCATCCAACTAAAGCTGCATAAGTAAAATGTTAAAGATTGCTTATCATCCATATTATATTCACCCATTAAAAAATGGGCACCGATTTCCTATGGAAAAGTATGAGCTTATTCGCCTTCAATTATTACATGAAGGCACATGTACGTTAGATAATTTTTTTGAACCTAAAGTCATCGAAGATTATCAAGTGATTATGGATATTCATGATCCCGATTATGTTCAAAATTTATTAAACGACACTTTAGAAGCTTCTGCGGCACGTAAAATTGGGCTTCCATTTAGTTCGCAACTCGTTAATAGAGAACTTATAATTGTTTCAGGCACATTAGAAGCCTCTAAATTTGCATTACAGTATGGTATTGCCATGAATATAGCAGGAGGCACTCACCATGCGTATTCTGGGCATGGAGAAGGCTTTTGCATATTAAATGACCAAGCTATTGCAGCTAATTATTTATTAAAGCAAAGACATGCAAACCGGATATTAATTATAGACTTGGATGTGCACCAAGGTAATGGAACTGCCGAAATTTTTAAAGATGAAGCTCGCGTGTTTACATTTTCTATGCATGGTAAACACAACTATCCTTTTGATAAAGAACAAAGTGATTTGGATATTGCATTAGATAATGACTGCACAGACAATACATATCTAAAACTATTAAAAAATACTGTACCAAAGTTAATTTCAGAATTTCAACCCGATTTTATATTTTATCAATGCGGTGTAGATGTTATCGCTTCAGATAAATTAGGAAAGCTTGGGCTTACACTTCACGGTTGTAAAGATAGAGATCGGTTTATTTTAGAAACCTGTAAAAACAATAAAATTCCTGTAGTTTGTAATATGGGCGGCGGATATTCTCCACAAATAAAAACAATTGTAGATGCACATGCAAACACCTACAGACTTGCACAACACATTTATTTTTAAACACTTAGTTTTAATTTCAAATTCTAATATTATTTTTTTCTCTGGTTAACATTGCATCAAACAAGGCATAATTTGTATCAGTTTTATAATATAAAAAAACATATTTTTGGCCGACTTTTATAATTCATTTGCAATGACAAAACCTAGAATAGCACTCGTTATAGGTATACTATGTATTTCTATATTTCCGGTATTGGTACGGTTAAGTTTAACTCCCGGATTAATCTCTGCGTTTTACCGTATGCTTTTTGCTTCGGGTATTATATTACCTTATGTTTTAATAACAAAACAACTTAAGATTCCTTCGGTAAAACTCTTCATGTTAGCGGCGCTTTGCGGTGTAGTATTTGGTTTAGATGTTGGCGTATGGAATATCGCGATTCAGGAATCTTCGGCAACTCAAGCCACACTGCTTACCAATTTATCCCCAGTGTGGGTAGGTATTGGAGCGTTTTTATTTTTAAAAGACAAACCTAAACGCAATTTTTGGATTGGTACTCTAATTGCCATAATTGGTATGGTCACCTTAGTAGGCTTTCAGTTTTTCTTGAATCTTGATTTTGATATCGCATTCTTTTTTGCCATACTTTCAGGCATGCTTTATGCCGTATATATGCTAACAAGTAAATTTATTTTAGAAGCTATGGATGTGTTATCATTTATGACCATTAGTGTAGTATCATCGGCAGTAGCACTAGGCCTTATTAGTTTTATAATGAACGAACCCTTTTCTGGATTTACCAACATGGGGTGGCTTGTACTTGTGGTTCAAGGCTTAGTTTGTCAGCTTTTAGCTTGGTTACTTATAAGCTATGCCACCAAACATATGCGAGCCACAAGAGTATCGGTTAGTTTATTGGGGCAAGCCATTTTAGCCTCTATATTAGCTTGGATCTTTCTTGAAGAGACCATTACATTACAAATGATTATTGGCGGAATAATTTTACTTTTTGGTATAAGAATTACCTTTTACACTAAAGAAATTTTATTATTTAGAATCTCTAAAAAAATGAATTCTAAAGCATTTTAATTAAAAAATGAAATGATTTATATATAACTTTGATAAAAACCGAAGAAATATGTTATCAAAAAAAATAGAAGAAGTATTAAATAAACAGATACGAATAGAAGCCGAATCTTCTCAAATTTATTTAGCCATGGCGTGCTGGGCAGAAGTTAAAGGCTTAGAAGGAATTTCTAATTTCATGTATAAGCAATCTGATGAAGAGCGCGAACACATGCTAAAATTAATCAAGTTTGTAAACGAACGTGGAGGTCACGCCTTTATTTCTGAACTTAAGGCTCCAAATGTTACGTTTAAATCGTTTAAAGATATGTTTGAGATGTTGTTTGAACACGAAGTTTTTGTTAGTGAAAGCATAAATGAATTGGTTCATATTTCATTAGAACAAAAAGATTATGCCACACACAATTTCTTACAGTGGTATGTGTCTGAGCAGATAGAAGAAGAAGCTATGGCACGTACAATATTAGATAAGATAAATTTAATAGGAGATGATAAAGGCGGTTTATATTTATTTGATAGAGACATCAATCAATTAACCGTAAGTACCGCAGCTACAATTAGTCCGGAGTAAATTTTAACACTAAATCTTATTTAGATTAAGTAAAAATAATTATTTTTAGCGCCTAAACTATTAGTGATATTTGTTTTGGGCAAAAAGAAAACTCCTAAGTTAAAGAAGAAAGAGCTAAAAAAAGCAAAAGCTATTTTATTAGACTCAGGCATTAAGATTGCAGATAAATGCAAAACCAAATGCTGTAATAAATATATGAAATCTGAAAAAAAACGTTGTGGCAAATGTCCATGTTTTGATTTACTTCAGAAAGTTGCATAAAAAAAGCCTCTATAAATAGAGGCTTTTTTGTTAGTACTTGTATTTAAGCAGAATTTCTACTTGCATTAATATTTCCAAATAAAGAACGTGTCACTAAACTCTCGTAGATTTTAATTTGTTCTTCATCTCTAACTTCAGCTTTTTCTAACTCTTGTATTTTACGTAAAGCAAATTGCTGAATGGTTAATAATGGCAATACTATAGATTCTCTAATATCAATAGAAGCTTTACCTGCAGGCTCATCTTCCATTAATTTTTCATAACCTGTAAGTTTTAAAAGTAAGCGTTTAGTTAATTCATATTCCGAATGAATAATTCTCCAGAAATCACCAAACTCAGGATCGTCTGCCATATATTTTGTTAAATCGAAGAACGATTTAGACAATGACATCATACTATTTTCTATTAATGTTTTAAAGAAACTAGACGATTTGTAAAGATCTTTTACTTTTTCGAATGTTCCAGCATCTTCGTATTTCTTTAACGCTGTACCAACACCAAAGAAACCTGGTACATTTTGTTTTAATTGGCTCCATGACCCTACAAAAGGGATGGCTCTTAAATCTTCAAACACTAACCCTTCAGATTTCCCACGCTTAGAAGGACGACTTCCAATATTAGTTTTAGCATAATACTTTAATGTACTCATGCGCTCTAAATATGGCACGAACATGGCGTGATTTTTAAAATCAGAATAGGTTTTAAAACTAATTTCTGCTAAATCGTTCATAACTTCTGTGTTCGCAGAAGACATCGCTAAATTGGTATCGTTTAAACGATTATAAATACCAGAACTAATTAATTGTTCTAAGTTATATTGAGATGAATCTAATGTACCGAAATTAGAACTAATAGTTTGTCCTTGTATTGTAAGTTGTACCTCTTTATCTTCTATAGTTGGCCCAAGTGAAGCATAGAACTGGTGTGTTTTCCCTCCACCACGTGCAGGAGGTCCTCCACGACCATCAAAGAACAATACAGTAACATCATATTTTCTAGAGATTTCGGTTAAGCGTTCTTTAGCTTTAAATATGGCCCAGTTTGCCATTAAATATCCTCCATCTTTAGTACCATCAGAGAAACCAAGCATGATAGTTTGTCTGTTTCCTCTAGATTTTAAATGTGCACTATAAGCTGGATTTGTATATAATTCTTCCATCACTAAATGTGCATTTTCTAGATCGGTGATGGTTTCAAACAATGGCCCGATATCTACTGTAAGTTTATCATGAAAAGCGACTAACTTTAGCATGGCAAACAACTGCATAACATTTAAGGTCGTTTGGTTGTTACTAATTATATATCTATTAGCAGCCTGCTCTCCATTATGGTCTTGAATTTGCTTTATAGCAACCATAGAGTTAAGCGTTTTTAATACATCTTCTCCTGTAAAGATTGACATATCTACTGCACCTTCAACTTCAGATAAAATGGCTACTTGCTCTTTTTCTGATAATTCATTGTAATTTTTAGGGAAAATATCGCTTCCAGAGGCTATTACAGCTTCTACCATATCTGTAAAAACCTGATCGTGTGCACGACTATCTTGTCTGATATCTAGAGCAGCAAAATGGAATCCGAATAATTTTATTTTATTAATAAAACTTTGTACTTCTGTAACATATAGAGACTGGTGTTTTTCAATTAAAGTCATTTTAATTAACTGCAATTCAGACTCTAATTCTTCTAAAGTGATTATAGAATTATCTTTTATGTTAACCATTTGTTTGTATAACTTCTCTTCAATTAGAGAGATACGTTCTTCTACACCTGTAAACGTTAATCTACGTTTTAATCTACGAGAATCACGGTAGTAATTTTTTATTACTGTTTGCTTTAAACGGTCGGCTACTTTAAGTGTAATTTCTGGTGTAACAAAAGGGTTTCCATCACGGTCTCCACCTGGCCAGAATCCGATATTTAAAATATCGTTATCTATTTCTTTATTGTCGAATATATTTTGTTGTATATAATCGTAAATAGAACCAAAAGAATAGTAAAATACATTCTCTAAATACCAGATTAAGCTAATGGCTTCATCATATGGTGTAGGTTTCTTTTTTTTGTAAAAAGGAGTTTTACCTAATTGCGCTAATAAATCGTTTATTAACAACAAATTGTTTTCTTGGATAGCTGTTGTTAAATCGGTAATAATTCCTAGCACAGATCCTGGATAGAATTGCGTTGGATGCGCAGTAAGTACAATACGTACTTTAAATTCTTCTAGATATTGTTTTAATAATTCTGTTCTATTTTCAGAGCTCGCTGTTTCTTTTAAACTACGAAGTGTACCAATACCTTCCATATTATTTACAATAGGGAAAGCAGCATCCTCAATAGCATCAAACAATACAACTTGTCTTTCTATATACTGTATAAATCTGAATAATAAATTTATCTGACTTTCGTCTGACCGTCTAGCTTGATACTTTTCAAAAAAGGATTCTACAATTGTAGTAGGGTTATCTCCATTTTTAAACCCTTTTTCACAAGTTTCATGAAAAAGAGGCAGTAAAACACCCGTTTTTGTAATTGAGTCAAACGGTAACGTCATGAAAATACTGTTGTATATCTGATACTTAGATAATACATTCTGATTAAATCTGGTTAATTTTGGTTGTACAGACATTGTTTTAACTTCTTTATTTTTCATAAAAATACTAAAGGTTAACCGAAAGACTATCATATATTACAAATTTTATGTAATTTTAAGATATATCAGCTTCTAACCTAATTATTAAAAAACACATATCGCTTTTAGTCTTTTTTTTTAATCATCCCCAATTCTTTTTTTAACAAAAGTTTAAAATATTAATAAACTATTTGATATATTTTTAATATAAAATACAAATAATCTTTAAACATTTTATTTGATTTTTTTTACAATAGGATTCTGTAATTGGTGTTTTAAAAACTTAAAGTATTATGCGAAAAAAAAAATCAAAAATAATTTTAGGCTTATGTTGGCTAACCTTTATAATTTGGGAAATCCTTTTTGTTAATTGGGCAAACAATCAAGAAGATGTTATTACACGAATAGATCTAGTAATTATTTTACCTACTCTTATTTTATTTACCATTTTTATGATTTTTAAAATTTATAGAAATAAGAGAAAGAAAAAGGGTAAATAAAATAATTACCCTTATCTAATCTATTACTTTCCTAACAACACAATTTCATCGCAGACCACTTCGGTAATATATCTTTTTTCACCCTCTTTAGTATCATAACTTCTAGAAGTTAGTTTTCCTTCTATAGCAACTTCTTTACCCTTTGTAAGATAATTTTCTATAAGTTTTGCCGTTTTTCCCCATGCAACTACATTATGCCATTGCGTATCGGTAACCTTCTCTCCAGATTTATTTTTATAGCTTTCATTAGTGGCTAATGAAAATTTTGCTAAGACATTACCGGATTCTAAATTAATAATTTCTGGGTCGTTTCCTAAATTACCAATCAACTGTACTTTGTTTCTAAGTGTGCTCATAATTATAAATTTTAATGTTAAACAGTTAATACTTATCTTATTACTTTAAGACGATACAAAGATGTTTGAAAAGTTAAAAAACAGTCGGTTAATAACTAATTAAACTCGCTTACAACCGATTGTAGTCGTTTGTAAACGGTTAAAAATTAATTTATACCATCTTTAAATAGAAAAAATAATACATTTTTACAGACCTCAAATCTTATTATTATTTAACTTTAATCTTTAAAAATAACCAACCATGAAAAATATATCACTATTCTTAATTCTGCTTCAATTCGCAGCTTATTCTACTTATGCACAAGAGCATGAGGAAAAATACAATACTGAAATAGAGTCTGAAGGAAGCGAAGAATTTATGCATCACCAAATAGGGGCGATGATTGGACATGCACATATTTACCAAGGGAGTCATGCTGAAGGTAATAAATGGCTTGTTGTACCTATGGTAAGTCTAAATTACAATTACTGGGTAAATAAAAAATGGGGAATTGGTGTTCATACAGACTTTATTTTAGAGACTTATGAAGTGCATGAAGAAGATGAAAATGGAGAAATTAATATTTTAGAACGTGAATTACCAATTGCACCTGCCTTAATGGGGCTATATAAACCTGGAGAGCATTTTACATTTATGCTTGGTGTTGGAGAAGAATTTGCAAAAGAAGAAGATTTATTTTTAATTAGAGGAGAAGTTGAATATGGCTTAGAATTACCTAATGAATTTGAATTGGGAGCAGCTATAGGTTACGATATCCGTTTTGATGCATACGACTCATGGGTGTTAGCTGTTGGCGTATCTAAATTATTTTAATATGACTAAGACTTGTTTAGAATGTGGTGAGAAAATTACAGGAAGATCGGACAAAAAATTTTGTAATGATTATTGTAGAAATGCCTATAACAACCAAATAAACAAGGATAGTAAAAATTTAATTCGGAATACAAATAATAAATTACGTAAAAATTGGCGGATTTTAGAAACATTAAACCCTGAACAGAAAACAAAAACCACCAAATTAAAGTTACTTAATTTAGGTTTCGATTTTAGTTTATTTACAAGTATATACATCACTAAAGCAGGCACAACATACTATTTTGTGTACAACCAAGGCTATTTACCTCTAGAAGGAGATTACTATGCTTTAGTAAAAAGAGACTCATAAAAATAGGGCACTATTTCCAATTGTGCCCTTTTAAAGTCAATGCCGCTTTTAAGATATCTTTTTGGCTTATTTGCCCTACTAATTTACCATCAGAAACAATTGGAAAACGACGCCTTTTTGATTCTAAAAATTTATTGGCAGCATCAAAAATATTCATGTTACCATCTATGGTTTCCACATTTCTAATCATTCGACTCTCTACTTTATGCTGCTCCATTGGTAAATTGTAATATCTACAATCGCTCACTTGTTTTAAACAATCGCCTTCAGAAATAATACCAATCAATTCAAAATTATCATTCACCACTGGACCTCCTGAAATTTTGTGTAAGATTAATTTATCTATAACCTCTTCCACCATTTGTTCAGGTTTAAACGTAATAAGCTCTCGACTCATATAATCGCTAACTCGAACAGGAACATGCACAATTTCCCTTAATTGCTGTTTTCTTGAACCTACAAAACTTTTAATTGCCATAATAAATTAATTTAAGATTAAAACTAAAACTACTGAATTATAGTCAATTAAACAAGTTAAATATTCACAATTAACTAACTTAACACACAAAATATTATTAATTGTTTAAATGTAGACTCAAAATATTAACATATACTGAAAACACTAATAAACTTAATTATTTCGTTAAAGAAGAAATAATTGTAGAATCTGCTACAGATTTTAACGCAGTTACTGTATCCATTTGGTTATTAGGAATAGTTGCAGATAAAACATAATGCGCCACTTTCCAGGTACCTTTCTCATATTTCATAACTCCAGAACCTCTGCACACGCCCATTTGGGTGTCTAACAATTCATCAAACCAAGCTAATGAATCATTAACTACATAAATATGCCGCTCTAAAGCAGAAAAAGACCATGCTTTTCCGGCATCAAAATAAGGCTTACTGTAAGCTTTAAAAGCTTCTAATTCCCAATGTTCTGACGCATCTGTCCCCACAAAAACAGCATCTTTAGTCATTAAATTAAAATAAGAATTAAACGCTGCTTTTGCTGCTGCTTTGTGCCAAGCATCAAGATTAGTATGGATACTCGTTTTAGCTTTTAAATCTTGAGCCTGTAGATTAGAAATCCCGATTACACATAAAGTTAATCCAAAAATTATTGATTTTAAATACCTCATGGTTTTTCAATGTTTTGTGCGTCTTTTTCGTACTTTTTATTAATTTGAAGATATAAATTAGAATGTGCCATTAAAACCTCTTTAACACTTTGCAATTGTTCTGCTTTAGAAATGTTTTGTAATTTTAAGAGACCTTGCAGTTTTAACATCTTAGTTTCTAAAGAGACTAAACGTGCTTGAATGGATGGAGAATCAATATTTTCTGGAAGGTCTTCTTTTAATTCTTTCATCATTAAAATTATAGGTTTCGTTTCGCCCTGAAAATAAGATAAGTCGCCAGATTTTAACTCAGATATAATAGTTTCAAGTTCTAAAAAGACTTTAAGAGATTCTACATCAGATTTAGCTTTTGTATCTAATCCATATTCTACATATTTAATTTTTAAAATATCATCTTTTAAAACTAAAGCAGACATGGGTATTTCTGAGATTTGGGTTTCTTTTTTTTGTTCTGTATTACATGCCCACAAACACAAACACATTAATATAATCTTGATTTTTTTCATTTTAAAAGGGATAAAAACTCTTATACTCTTTTACGGCTAAACAAATTCTGACGCAGACAAATATAAGAGGATGAAAACAGTATTGCTAACGATATTACTTATAAAAATAGAAAATAAATTTTTGCCGTTTTAAATGCTATTTTACTTAAAATAAATTTTTATAAAATTAAAAAAACACACTCTTAGAAGTATATTAATTTAACATGCTACAGATAAAATTTTATTACACTATTAATAAAGGAAACGACCTACATATTCTTATATATTATAAATAATGGTATTAAAATATCAGAGCAGAACTTATAGCTTATTTACAATAAAAAAGCTATACTTTTTCTCGTTTGGATTTAGAATCAAAATTATAAAAAGTTGCTGATTCTATTAATTAATCTTACATTTAAAATAAAAAAGAAAACTTTATTAGTCTAAAATTTGAATTTATGAAACACATTATAACTATTATATGTTTAGCAATTACCTTTATGTCTTGTGAAGGAGACCAAGGGGTTCCTGGTGCAGATGGTTTAGATGGAGAAGTAGCTCCTGCCTTTGAAATTGAATTAGATTTTAACGCATCTAACAATTATGAAATCACTCAAAATTATGGCTTTAATATTGTAGAGTCGGATGTGGTTTTAGTATACATGTCTTGGGAAACCTCAAACGGAACAGAAATTTGGAGACTTGTGCCTCAAACACAGTTTTTTGACGATGGTGGCATACTAACTTATAATTACGATTTTACAGATGTTGACTTCAGAATTTTTTTAGAAGCCAATTTTGATCTTGGAACACTTGATAATGTATGGACACAAAACCAATATTTTAGGGTAGTTGTTGTTCCTGCAGATTATATTGGTGGCGTAGATATTGAAAATTATGACGATGTTATTAACGCTACAAACATACAAAGCTTTGAAACATTTTAAACAAAAAGCTTAAACAATTTAAAACACACTCAAAAATCGGTTTGGACACTTTCAAACCGATTTTGTTTTTTAACATTTACCTAGTAAAATTTATTACATTAATCTGTTTATCACTTAGTACATGAAAGTTAAATTTAAAATCTTTAAAGAAGTTGCTTCTCATTTAAGTTTTACAAAAGCTGCAGAAGTTTTACACCTCTCTCAACCAGCAGTTTCTAAAACCATTCGCACTTTAGAAGACACCTATAAAAAAACGTTCTTTATACGGTTAGGTAATACTATTGAATTAACCCCAGACGGACTCGACTTTTTAGAATATGTAGATAAAATTTTAGCGCTTCATACCGATTTAGACAACCATTTTCTTACTTTAGACCAAGACGAAAACAAACACATTAAATTTGGTGCTAGCACAACATTAGCCGATTACATACTTCCAAAAGTATTAGCCAAATCTCAAAAAAACACTCCAAATACCAACATCCAACTTATTAGTGGCAATACAGAGCATATAGAACAATTAATTACCAGTTTACAATTAGATTTTGGTATTATAGAAGGCAGTAGCCACAATAAACAATTACAATACGATAAATTTATAAAAGATGAAATTGTTTTAGTTACAAATGCCAATAACCCTAAATTTAAAACAGATGTATTACAATTAAATGATCTAAAAACCTTACCCATGGTAGAACGTGAGTACGGATCTGGAACACGCGAAATTATTTATAAAAAATTACACGAATACGGCATTAAAAACCTGAACTCTAATGTTACATTAAATAGTACGATTGCTATTAAAAATTATCTCTATCATTCTAAAAGTTACGCGTTACTTTCCATTCACTCTGTTAGTGACGATTTATTAAATAATAAACTAAAAGTGATAGACATTCAGAATTTTAATTTTGAACGCTGGTTTTATTTTGTATCTAGACAGGGTTATCAATCTAAAACCAAAGATTTTTTTGAAAAACTCATCACACTTAATTATAACTAAAAGTTATTACACATAACTTTTATTGTCGCATTTTAATTATAGACTCATTGTATCTTTGTTTAAAATTTTAAGGACAATGAGAATTCTTTTATCTAAAATATATTTTTTCACTGTAATCGCATTAGCTTTATCAGGTTATATCTCTAGCCCAATAGCACTTACATTAGGCTTTGTGTTCACATTATTTTTTAAACATCCATTTTTAGAAAAAAGCCAAAAAAGCATTCATTTCTTACTAAAAATTGCAGTTGTAGGTTTAGGCTTCGGCATGGCTTTAGTTGAAACTATAAAAACTAGCATTTCTAGTTTTGGCCTTACACTGTTCTGTGTTATTTTAACAGTTAGTTTTGGTTTATTGTTATCGCGTTATCTAAAATTAGACAAAACTTTAGGACATTTAATAACGTCTGGAACCTCAATTTGTGGCGGTAGTGCAATTGCTGCTATTTCTCCAATAATTAAAGCCGATACAAAAACTATTACTATGGCTTTAGGTGTAGTTTTCTTTTTAAATGCAGTTGCCTTAATTGTATTTCCATACTTCGGGCATCTTATTGGGTTAAATCAGCATCAATTTGGTTTATGGTGTGCTGTTGCTATTCACGATACCAGCTCTGTAGTTGGAGCGGCACTTAGCTACGGAGAAGAAGCCTTAAACATAGCCACAACCGTAAAACTCTCAAGAACATTATGGATAATACCAATGTCTATTGTATCTATGTTATTATTTAAAAATAGCGGACAGAAAATAAAATTTCCGCTCTTTATAGCATTATTTATTGCTGCCATTTTTGTGCACAGTGCAAACCTATTACCAGAACCCATTACACATACATTTGTTACTATATCTAAACATTTACTTGTAGTTACTTTATTTTTAGTAGGTACCACAATGTCTATTTCAGATCTTAAAACTACAGGTTGGAAACCTATAATTTTTGCAACAACACTTTGGATATTTGTATCTGTAATATCATTATTTTACATCTTATATTTTTAAATTTAAAATTAGTATTACACTGAGATTAAGCATGTTTTATTTCAGTTAAAAAGAATATCATATTGTTCTCACAAAACAAAGTGTTTAGGTAATAAAATATCTGTATTTTCGCTTTTTATATAAGACTTTTTTTTTGAAAATACTGTCAAGCATAAAATCCCTACTTTTTAAATGCGTCATTATTGCTATAGCGATATGTTATATGATTTCGCCTTTAAAACATACGGTTTTCGAAATGCTTCACACAATATCGCACTATGTTGGAGACCAACTTCAAAATTACAATAAAATTAATGCAACAAGTACAGCAATACATTCGCATAATGCATTAGGTCATCATACACACACGCATTCACATTCTAGCCATCACCATTCACATAACAACTCAGTAAGTACGAATCACTCCCACCAAATACTTACTTTTTTTAATAGTCTTTTTTCATTATCTGAAGAACAAAAAGCACAACACAAATCCATTTTTAAAACAGATATAGATAAACACGTATTAACTTCTTCATTTAATTTTAAAGGGCTTGTATTTAATAATTATACAACGCCTAAATGGTTTACGTATTTACCGCATTATAATATACATTTAGAGACACAGTCTCCTCCTCCACGACCTATTTCATAACATTTTTTTTTTAGTCTTTGTAAAACCCGATGTAGATGTTTTTCGTAAGTATACGTAAACCGTCTAAAATCAGGCAGTATTTTATGCTTAAAAGTACCGATACATTGACAACCATTACATTTTAATTCCTTATAACAAGGACAACACATAATTATGAAATAAATGAAACATTATTTAACAGCATGTACATTGCTACTTACCAGTTTAATATATGCCCAGCAAATCACTGGGTATATTGTGAGTAGCGAAAATAAGCCCGTAGAAGAAGTTAGTATATTTAATAAAACTACAGAAACACATACACATTCTACACAAACAGGCGCGTTTACGCTAAGTAAAACCAATATTAACGACACTTTATACATATCGCGCTTGGGTTACGAGCCTAAAACAATTCGCATTACAGCATCAGACATACAGAAACCCATAACAATTGCCTTAACAGCGGCAAACATTTCTTTAGATCAGGTTATGCTAGTTGCAGAACTAGATGCTTTAAGCAAATTTGTGAATATTGATGTCCAAAAAGATCCAGTTAAATCATCTCAAGAGATTTTAAGAAAAGTTCCTGGACTTATTATAGGTCAGCATGCAGGTGGAGGAAAAGCAGAACAGATTTTTTTAAGAGGTTTCGATATTGATCATGGTACAGACATTAACCTTACTGTAGATGGGCTACCTGTTAATATGGTATCGCATGCACACGGTCAAGGCTATTCAGACTTACACTTTGTAATTCCTGAAACTATCGATAATATTAATTTTGGCAAAGGACCTTATTACGCAGACAAAGGTAACTTTACCACTGCTGGTTATGTTAATCTAGGCTTAAAAAAGACTTTAGACAACAATTATGTATCTGTTGAAGCGGGACAATTTAACACCAACCGCATTATGGGTATGTTTAACGTTTTAAATAATGATAAGAGCAATGCGTATATCGCTTCAGAGCTATCATTAACAGATGGCCCGTTCGATTCCCCTCAAAACTTTAGTCGTTTTAATGTTTTAGGACGTTATAATTACAAATTAGCAGGCGATCAAGAATTAACTTTTACAGCTTCACATTTTCAGAGTAAATGGGATGCTTCAGGACAAATTCCTCAACGTGCCGTAGACAACGGAAGTATTGACAGGTTTGGATCTATTGATGACACAGAAGGTGGAGAAACCAGCCGTACTAACCTTTTAATTAATCATGTAAAAGTCATAGACGATAACCAATCATTTAAAACATCTGCATATGTTTCTCAATATAATTTTGAGCTATATTCTAACTTTACTTTTTTCTTAGACGACCCAGTTAACGGCGATCAAATTAAACAATTTGAAAACCGAGTAACTACAGGAGCTAACACCGTTTACGAACATAGAAATATTGAATTAGGAGCGCATACTTTATTTAAATATCAGGCAGGAATAGGTTTTAGATATGACAATGTAGATGATGTAGAATTATCTCATACATTAAATAGAAAAACAGTTTTAGAATACAAATCGTTAGGCGATGTAGATGAGGTTAACACCTATGCCTTTTTAAATACTGAATTTAAAACAGGAAAATGGAAGTTTAATCCCTCTGCGAGATTAGATTATTTTAAATTTCAATATGAAGATCAGCTTTCCGAAACGTATAGCGACGAAGCCGAAACAAAAGTGCGTGTAAGTCCAAAATTAAACACAATTTATTCTTTGAATAAGAATACTCAATTATTCTTAAAAGCAGGAATGGGCTTTCACTCTAACGACACCCGAGTTGTAATTGCTAATAACGGAGAATCTATACTTCCTGCAGCATATGGAGCAGATTTAGGAACCATTTTTAAGCCAACTAATCGCTTAGCTATAAATGCAAGTTTATGGTACTTATTTTTAGAACAAGAATTTGTATATGTTGGTGATGCTGCTATTGTTGAACCTAGCGGAAAAACAGAACGTTTAGGGATAGATTTTGGAGCAAGATATCAAGCACTAGATTGGCTATATCTTTTTGCTGATATAAATTACTCCCACGGAAGAAGTATAGACGATCCAGATGGCGAAAATTATATCCCACTAGCTCCAGACTTTACCTCTGTAGGTGGGCTATCTATAGAAAACCTTGGACGTTTTTCTGGAGGTATTAACTACAGATATGTAGATGACAGACCCGCAAATGAAGATAATTCTATAGTTGCTGAAGGTTATTTTGTAAGCGACCTTAATATTAATTACACTTGGAAAAACTGGACATATAGTATAATTATTGAAAACCTATTTGACACCGAATGGAATGAAACTCAATTTGCAACAGAAAGCAGATTATTTGACGAACCAGAATCTGTTGAAGAAATTCACTTTACACCAGGAACACCTTTTTACATTCGTGGTAAAATAGCATTAACATTTTAATTGTTAATCTTATTAAAACTGATAAAAAAGGCTACCTAAAAAAGGTAGCCTTTTTGTTTAAAAATAATTACTGACCGAAAAATATTTTTCTGCCCAATAATAGCTTATTTAGGACCTTAGGAGGCCGACTTACTAAAAACACACAATAGTCTTTAAAAGGCATTTATTTCTAGCTTAAAGCACCTATTCAATAAATAAAAAAAACCTTCAGCCCAATACCATTAAACTGAAGGTTAAAAGAAATAATAATCAAAAAATTTGCCAGTTAATTTTCCAGGCTAATAGATTCCTAAAAAACACACTTCAAAATTACAACCTAAATCTTGTTTAATATATGATGTTTGTCAGGTTATCATTTTTTTATTGAATTTCTTTAAAAATTTTTATTCACATCATTTAAATTTATAATTGTATTAATATAGGTTGCTAATCTAAGACATCAACTATCCCTAAGTCTATTAAAACTTGCTTAAAAAACAGAATCTGGCATTACTACAGTTCGACTAAAAAATAACAACACACAAGACTACTATTATCTTAACCTCTAAATATTACTCCACAAGTAAATCCAATCTAAGAGAAGTATATGCGAGCACAATAATATATATTATTTCATACTAGATGCATCAACTAAAATGGGGTAATGTAACAATATCGTGAAGCACATAATTTAACTAAACTATTGTGATCTATACGTAGGACCGTAAGTGATTATAACGCATAAAAAAAGCCTTACATTTCTGTAAGGCTTTTTGCTAGCTTGCTCCCCCTCTTGGGCTCGAACCAAGGACCCTTTGATTAACAGTCAAATGCTCTAACCAACTGAGCTAAGGAGGAGTGTTTTGCTTTTGCGAGTGCAAATATAGAGCTTTATATCAATTACACAAAACTTTTTTAAAGTTTTTTTTATTTTTTTATTTAAACAGGGCTTTAAAAATGTCGTTTCCGTTCGCAAACAGCACTAAAGCAATAAGTAAGAAGAATCCAACCATTTGTGCATATTCTAAAAATTTATCGCTTGGCTTACGTCCAGAGATCATTTCGTATAGTAAAAACATAACATGTCCACCATCTAAAGCTGGAATAGGTAATAAATTTAATACACCTAACATTACCGATAAAAAGGCTGTAATACCCCAAAATTGTTGCCAACTCCAAGAGCTAGGAAAAATATCAAAAATAGCCTTAAAACCACCTACACCTTTATACGCACCAGTATTTGGATTAAAAATCATACCCAGTTGAGCCCAATACCCTACAATTTGATCTTTAAACTCTACAGCTCCAACTCCAATACTTTCTCCTAAACTATAGGTTTTAGTTACAATATCATAATAACCTAAAGCCTTAAGTGTTTCTGCACTAGCAGTTGGGTAATATGCAATTCCAAATTTACCCTCGTCGCTAACTTTAAGTTCTCGAGTAAGAGTTTTATTATCTCTTAAAACATCTACTTGAACAGTGTGTCCTTTTGAAGCTTCTAAAATCGGTTCAAATTCATCAAAGTATTTCAATTTTATATTGTTAACTCCTGTAATAATATCGCCTTGCTTTAAATCAACGCTTTTATTTGCAGAGGAGTCTGGAACCTGAGCTACAACAAATGGCATACGTAATTCAAAAAAGGTTCTATCTTCACTAGTGCTTAATTGTCCTAAGAAATCTTCTGGAGTAGTAAGTGTTTTTTCTTCTCCATTACGTTCAATAGTAATTGTTTTCGCTTCAATTAATTTTGATCTCATATTAGAATATCCTGTAACAGGATCTCCATTAATAGCAATAACATTATCACCCGTTTGTGCCCCCATATTTTTAAGTATAGGATTTGTAACCAAGTAACCATCTTTAATACTGCTTGTAGCAATATCTGTTTCTCCATACACAAAAGCCATAACTATGTAAATAAGTGCAGCAAGAATAAAGTTTACCGTTACACCACCAAGCATTATAATTAAACGCTGCCAAGCCGGTTTACTTCTAAACTCCCATGGCTGTGGTGGTAAAGCCATTTGTTCTTTGTCCATACTCTCATCTATCATACCAGATATTTTTACATACCCTCCAAGCGGTAACCATCCTATACCATAGACGGTATCTCCTATTTTCTTTTTAAACAAAGAAAACTTAACATCGAAAAACAAATAAAATTTTTCAACACGTGTTTTAAATAGTTTTGCGGGAATAAAGTGCCCCAACTCGTGCAAAACAATAAGTAAAGAAAGGCTTAATAAAAATTGAGAAATCTTAATTAGAAACTCCATGTAGTATAAACAGTTATATTTTAACGCGCAAAAATACATTTTTTAAAGTGGTAAAAAAACTTTAACACCTTTTACCCTTCTTTTTTTAACATGCATTTAGTATTAAAAGGGTTTCATTAAACTTAATTTTACTTGTATTTTTGTGCAATTCACGATATATATTAAAAAACATGTTATCCTATTTTAAAGCTTACAGGTATTTCGCCATTGTTTTTGCGATTATATCTATGATTATTATTGCTATAATTTACAATATTTTAGACATTGAAAAACCTCTTCCTATTTATCAACCAGCACAGATAGACCAAGAACTTGTAGATAGTACACTTTTTGATGTTAGAAAATATCATAAAATTGCAGATTTTAGCCTCATAAATCAAAATGGAGACACCATTACACAAGACGATTATAAAGATAAAATTTATGTAGCCGATTTCTTTTTTACAACCTGCCAAACAATCTGCCCGATCATGACAGACCATATGGTAAAAATTCAAAAAGAAACTATTAATGATGACGACATTAAGCTCCTTTCCCATTCTGTAACTCCACAAATTGATACCGTTGCACAATTAAAACGCTACGCGTTAAGAAAAGGGGTTAATGATGCCAAGTGGAATTTAGTTACAGGCGATAAAAAACAGATTTATGACTTGGCAAGAAAAAGCTATATGGCAGTAAAAACTTTTGGCAATGGCGATGAGTATGATATGATACATACCGAAAATTTTATGTTAATAGATAAGAAAAAACAAATTAGAGGCTATTATGATGGTACAGATCCCGAAGCAATTGAGCAATTACTAGAAGATATTAAAACCTTAAAAAGAGAATATAAAAAGTAGTTTTTGTGTTAATTTTTTTTTAGCATCACTTTTTACCTTACTTTTGCTTCTTTAAAATCAATCTAAATAAGTTTGCAGACAACTTTAGCTCATTTAAAACGTGGAGAAATAGCTGTAATTACAGATGTTTCATCTATAGAGATTCCATTAAAATTATTAGAAATGGGTTGCCTTCCAGGCAATCAGGTAGAATTGGTACAAATCGCACCATTTAAAGACCCCATTTACCTCAATATTAATGGATCACATCTGGCGATAAGAAAAGACACTGCTAATCATATTTTAATTGAAAAATTATCGCATGAGTAAACAAATCAATGTTGCTTTAATAGGAAATCCAAACACGGGAAAAACATCGGTGTTTAATGCTTTAACTGGATTGCATCAAAAGGTAGGAAATTACCCTGGGATAACAGTTGAAAAAAAAGAAGGAATTTGTAAACTTCCTCGTGGTGTTAAAGCCCATATAATAGATCTCCCTGGTACTTATAGTTTAAATGCATCTTCGTTAGATGAAAATGTTGTTATAGAACTCTTACTTAATAAAAAAGGAAAAGACTTTCCTGATATTGCTATTGTTGTTAGTGATGTAGAAAACTTAAAACGAAATTTACTTCTATTTACTCAAATTAAAGATTTAGAAATCCCAACCATACTTGTTATTAATATGGCAGACCGTATGTCTCGTCGTGGAATTTCTTTAGACATCCCCTTTTTAGAAGCTGAGCTAAAAACAAAAATAGCTGTAGTTAGTACCAGAAAAAATGAAGGGATAGATAAAATAAAAGATCTTATAGCAAATTACAGAGAGCAATCTACAACACCTTGTTTAAACGCCTCAGAAATTGATAAACCGTATTTTGATCGCTTACAAAAAGTATTTCCTAACCAATTACTTTACAAATTATGGTTGGTAATTACCCAAGATGCAAATTTTGGAAAAACAGACCGTAATGAATTTGAAGCAGTTGCAGATTTTAAAATAAAAAGTAAAACAGATTTAAAACGTTTACAGCAAAAAGAAACCATAAAACGGTATCAGTTTATAAATAACACCCTTAAAAAAGGACAAACCATAGATCCTGCTAAAGCTAAAGATTTAAGAAGCAAGTTAGATCGTATTTTAACACACAAAGTTTGGGGGTATCTTATATTTTTATTCATTTTATTAATGATTTTCCAAGCCATTTACGATTGGTCAAGCATACCGATGGATTTTATAGATTCGTCTTTTGCAGCCTTAAGTGAATGGGTTAAAAATGAACTTCCTTCTGGTGCTTTTACTAATTTATTGGCAGAAGGTATTATTCCTGGTTTGGGTGGTGTAGTAATTTTTATACCACAAATTGCTTTTCTATTCTTATTTATTTCTATTCTTGAAGAAAGCGGATATATGAGCAGAGTGGTTTTTTTAATGGATCGTATTATGAGACGCTTTGGATTAAGCGGAAAAAGTGTGGTGCCTTTAATTTCTGGTACAGCATGTGCGATTCCTGCAGTAATGGCCACTAGAAACATAGAAAGCTGGAAAGAACGATTAATAACGATATTGGTTACCCCATTTACAACATGTTCTGCCCGCCTTCCTGTGTATCTTATTATAATTTCGTTGGTTATTCCAGATGGAAACTTTTTAGGTTTAAGCTACCAAGCCCTTACTTTAATGCTTTTATATTTATTAGGATTTGCTACAGCTATTATAGCTGCTTACATTTTAGATCGTATAATGAAACTTAAAAGCAAGACTTTTTTTGTGGTTGAAATGCCAAATTACAAATTACCATTATTTAAAAATGTGGCTTTAACGGTACTTGAAAAAACAAAATCTTTTGTATTTGGAGCTGGTAAAATTATACTTGCCATCTCTATTATTTTATGGTTTTTAGCATCTTATGGACCAGGCGAACATTTTAATGAAGCGGAAGCGATTATTACAGAAAAATATGCTGCTGAAAACTTATCTCAAGACGATTTAGATCACAAAATAGACTCTTATAAACTCGAGCATTCTTACATTGGTATTGCAGGTCATGCTATAGAACCAGCAATTAGACCTTTAGGTTACGATTGGAAAATAGGAATTGCCATAGTAAGCTCTTTTGCAGCTCGCGAAGTTTTTGTTGGTACATTAGCAACTATTTATAGTGTAGGAAATGATGAAGAAGAAACCATAAAAAACCGAATGGCAGGCGAAGTAAATCCAATTTTAGGTGGCCCACTATTTAACTTCGCATCCGGAATATCGCTACTTTTATTTTATGCATTTGCCATGCAATGTATGAGTACTTTAGCGATAGTAAAACGCGAAACTAACAGTTGGAAATGGCCTACATTACAATTGGTTTTCATGACAGGCCTTGCATACATTACAGCATTAATTGCCTTTCAGGTTTTAAAGTAAGTAAATATTATTGAAAGTTATAGCACCAAAAACGACTATTACATTATGAATACAATCATACAAAATATATTAGTTTTTGCAGCTTTAGGCGTAGCCGTTGCCTTCCTGATTAAAAAATTCTTCTGGAAGAAAAATAACAGCAAGAAAAAGGCATGTGGCTCTGATGGTAATAACTGTGGCTGTTCATAAAAAAATCACACTCAATACAAATAAATAAGGTTGAAAATTCTTGAATTTTCAACCTTATTTATCTTAATTACAAGATGTAATAGAATCGCCTAAATCTTACACTCTCTTTTTTATACTAAACCTCAAATTTAATCTACTTATAAGAGCGTTTTGTTATCTGCTATGCTTTATTTTAATAAGCCGACTATATTTTTAAAATAAAAAAACATTAAAAGATTAATCTCCATATTTGTGCTACCAAAAAGCAAACTATAAAACCTAAAATAATTGGCATTATAGATGCAACCGCAGTCCATTTTGCACTATTTGTTTCCTTATATATTGTATAAATTGTTGTACTACATGGGTTATGTAATAAACTAAAAAGCATCAAATTTATAGCCGTTAATAAAGTCCAACCTCCCGCTCTTAAAATATCTCCAGTAGCATGCATTGAATCTAACTCAAACATCACACCTGCTCCAGCACCACCACCTATACCTGTTACCATTACAGTAAGCATTAATATGGTTGGAATCACAATTTCATTTGCAGGGATCGCAACAATATAAGCTAATAAAATTACACCATTTAATCCTAACAAAAAGCCAAATCCGTCCATCCCATTAATTAACCAAGCTGCAATAGTTTCATCTCCCAAATAAATATTAGAAATTAACCAAATTACGGCTCCTGCTGGTGCAGCAAAGACAATAGCACGCCATAATACAATTAATGTTCTATCTATTAAAGACGTGTAAATTGTTTTCCAAAAACGTGGCGGACGATAAGGTGGTAACTCTAAATTAAATGTAGAGACCTCGCCTTTTAAAACCGTTTTAGACAATGCCCAAGAGACCCCAAACATAAAAGCCATTCCCAATACAGCAATACCAATTACAGCCAACAAGGATGCTATACTAGATAACGATTGTGGCACAACTGCACCTATAAATATGGTTGCAATTAATATTTGCGTAGGCCATCGCCCATTACATAAAGAAAAATTGTTTGTAATAATAGCTATTAATCGTTCTCGTGGACTATCAATAATACGGGTAGCGACTACACCTGCAGCATTACAGCCAAAACCCATACTCATTGTTAAAGCTTGCTTACCATGTGCTCCAGATTTATTAAATAAAGAATCTAAATTAAATGCTACACGTGGTAAATAACCAAAATCTTCTAAAAGTGTAAACATCGGGAAAAAGATAGCCATAGGTGGTAACATTACCGCAATAACCCAAGCTACCGCCAAATACACACCATCTATTAAAAACCCAGATAACCACCAAGGCATTTGTAGACCTTCGGCTCCACTTTTTAAAATGGGATGTATGGTATCCAAAAGTAAGCTAGCCAATAAAGACGATGGATAATTTGCTCCAACAATAGTAAGCCATAACACTGTGCCCAGAATTAAAAACATGATAGGAAATCCCCAAGTTTTACTGGTAACTATTTTATCTATTTTAGAATCTAATCGAAACCGTTTTTCGCCATCTTTAGTTTTAACCGAATCCTTTACAATATCTGCAGCATCTGCATAAATACTCTCGGTGAGATTATCGTGAAACTCATCTCCAATTTGCCAACGTAATTCGTTAGAGAGCTCGATAATGCGATGTATATTATTCTCTTTCATAAGACTGAAAATTTAAAGAAATTCTCCTGTTTTTAAAGCTTCTATAATTTGCTTATCCCCTTCTAATAATCTAAATGCAATCCAACGACTATTCGGGATATTAGGAAACTCTTTTTCTATTTCGGCTGTTAATTTCTTAACAGCAAGTTCTATATTTTGTGGCACATTTTTTATACGATGTGGTTTACATACAATCTTACCACTTGCTATTTCACTAATCGTTTGAATTAATTCTGGAATGCCTCTGTTAAATCTAGCACTCGTAGGCACTACCGGAATTCCTAAATCTCGCGACAAAGTTCTTACATCGATTTCTACT
This sequence comes from Formosa sediminum, assembly GCF_007197735.1. Taxonomy (GTDB): domain Bacteria; phylum Bacteroidota; class Bacteroidia; order Flavobacteriales; family Flavobacteriaceae; genus Formosa; species Formosa sediminum. Next base: position 1,045,867 of record NZ_CP041637.1, on the reverse strand, counting down.
TTATTACGCTCTGCTTCATCCATTAAATTTAAACACAATACGGCTTTATCTGTAATCTCTAAGATTTGAAGCACTAAATTTAAATTGCGTTCTAATCGATTAGCATCGGCTACAATAACGGTAACATCTGGTTTCCCAAAAAGTATAAAATCTCTAGCAGTTTCTTCATCTTCAGAGGTAGAGAGTAAAGAATACGTACCAGGTAAATCTACGAGTTTGTATTTTTTTGTATTATATTCAAAACCGCCTTCTGCACGTGTAACTGTTTTCCCTGGCCAATTTCCAGTATGTTGTTTTAATCCTGTTAAGGCATTAAATACCGTACTTTTCCCCGTATTGGGATTTCCAGCAAGTGCAATAACAAAATCAAAATTATCGGTATGTATACCCAGTTTCTTTAAACCTTCTTTATTATATAGTGCACAAGTTTCGCAGGCATTTTTTACATTTGTTTCCATAATTTAATCTTTTTGTATTAAGATTTTAGAAGCCTGATCGTGACGTAATGCGATAGATGTCCCTTTAATTAAATAGGCATTAGGATTTCCCAACGGATTTAAAAGATCAATACTAACAGTAGCACCTTTTACAAAGCCAAGGTCTAGCAAGCGTCTTCTACTTTCCCCTCTATTTTCTCTTGAAATTCCTAAAATTTTTGCAGTTTCGTTTGCTTTTAAACTAGATAAACGCGCTACATTTTCTTCTATTTCAACCTCTTTTTCTATTAATGCAACAGTTAAATTTGCAGCAACTATAGGTGCTAATTTAAACTCTTCACCTTCAGACTCAAATACAATTCGCGTGGCATTATTCTCTATAACTTTAAGTATAGACCCCATATAAATATGCTCGGCCAGAATTTGCTTATATATAATTTCGGGTTCATCTTCTATATGGGTTATTCTACCTACAGACCCCACTGGTAAAAGCGGCAATTCTACACCATGAACATCTGCCATTTCTCCAGTTGTTGTGGGAATGGGATCGCCATGTGGATCGAATTTTGGGTGACCTAAATGCGCTGCTAATTCTTCGGTTTCATCATGACTTAAACGGTGTTCCATAGACTCGGCCCTATCGTGCCATTCTTTCTTATGTATCCCTGTTTTATCTGCTAAATAACGCTCCCAAAGCCTGTGTACTCTTACAATTCTAAGGGCATAATTACGCCCTTCATCAGTTAATCTTAATACATCTGACTCTGAATAAATTAAATCATTTATAGTCATGTTTTTTACAACCTCAACAATACTTGAGTGCTTGTAATCCAACACTTGAACTAAGGTTTTCATATCTACTTTATTTTTTGAATCTTCAAAATGATAAAGTTGTTTTAAAATATCTTCTGTAATAACTTTTTCACTCGTTTTAACCAGTTTCCGCAAACTCCAAAACCACCCTTTAACAGGTCTAAATACTATATATAATAGTGTAATAACTATAAAAAATATAATAAGTGCAGATAAAGGGTTATAGTGTTCCATAATTACAATCTTAAATATAAATTCTTAGCTACTTCGTTAGAGATGATAAGCGTTTGAGTAGCTGTTTCTATAGTTAAAGATTTATCGAAAGGCTCAAAATCTATAACCTTTATTTTATCTCCTAATGCCAAATTGTTTTTGTTTAAATATTTTAAAAACGCATCAGATGAATTTTTTACTAAAGCTAAAATTCCGGTTTCACCTTTATTAATCTCTAGAATATTTACACTTTTAATTGGTGCATAATTACCGTCTTTATCTGGGATAGGATCACCATGAGGATCATGAGTGGGACATCCCAAAAAGGCATCTAATTCGTTTACTAACTTTAAAGATTTTATATGTTCTAATTGCTCTGCAACGTCGTGAACTTCATCCCAAGTGAAATTTAGTTTTTCTACTAAAAACACTTCCCAAAGTCTATGCTTTCTAATCACTAAAGCCGCAATTAAGCGTCCTTGCTCTGTTAACGTTACGCCTTGATACTTAACATAATTTGCTAAGTTTTTATCCGCTAACTTTTTAACCATATCGGTAACAGATGATGCTTTAGCTTCAATTTTTTCGGCAATTGCGTTGGTGCTTACCGCAACCGAACCTTGTTTACCCAAATGATAGATTGCCTTTAAATAATTTTCTTCAGATAATGTGACCACTAAATTTGTATTTATTACAAAGATACACAATTTACTTGAATGCAAATATATTTTTAGGTAAGACTAAAATTGAAATTAAAACAAATACACTATAACCTTAAATACCCTCTACAGAATATAAATACAAACCTTGCAGTAAGTTAAGATTTTTATTAAATAAAACCGCGCTCTTTTTGTAATTGATCGTAAGCCTCTTGTACTTGTCTAAATTTTTCTTCGGCGCCTTTTTGATGTTCATCTCCCAAGTGAAGTACTTTGTCTGGATGATATTTTTTAGCCATTTTTCGATAGGCTTTTTTGATCTCGTCGTTAGTGGCAGATTTATCGATTTCAAGAATTTTATAGGCATTATCGCTACTGTTGTAAAACATGGCTTTGATACTTTCAAAATCTATAGCTCGAATACCTAAATAATTAGAAATGGTATAAATTGTATCGACTTCTACTTGACTTACATTACCATCAGCTTTTGCAATTCCGAATAAAAAATGAAGCAATTGAAGTCGAGATGGATGGTCCATCATTTGACGAATTTGTAAACACACGTCGCGAACAGGAATGTTTTGCTGCTGACTTATTTTTTTAAATAATTTAAAGGCATGATTTGCACGTTCTTTACCGTACATCCCAACAAATTGAGCACGAACAAAATCTAATTCGCGTTTATCGCTAATCCCATCTGCCTTTATTACAATAGCTGCAAGTATTAATAAACTAACTTCGAAATCGCCCGATTGTGTTCGGGTTTGGGTTGCCGAAGTGTATGGACTTTGTCCTGTACTTACTTTAATACCTCCGTTAGTAAACCCATCGACCACACTTCCTAACGCGAATCCTAATATTGCACCTATTGGTCCACCAAAAGACCAACCTAATGTAGCTCCTAACCATTTTGAAATACTCATACTCATAATTTTGTTCATGCAAATATACTATTTGTAGTTTTAAGAGTAACCATTAAAACCTGTTTGCTTTTAACTGATATAGGTGCCTTATCTATTAAAGTTTATGGTATTTAGAAATTTGCGTTAGGGATAGCAGCGGCATCCTTTTTGTTTGCAAACAAAAAGATATAGCGTATAGCCCGACCTTGCCTAAGCAAGGGAACACCCAAATTAATTGTAATAGCTAGACTTGTTTAGGTTACGTTAAAGTCCTGATTGTTTCTGTATTTTATTATGTATATTTGCCCTTTATATAATAAACAAAAAATTTAAAAATATGTATCCAGCAGATTTAGTAAAACCAATGCGCGAAGATTTAACCAAAGTTGGTTTTGAAGAATTACACACTGCCGAGGCTGTAGATGCAGCTTTAGCAAAGAAAGGTACAACTTTAGTGGTTGTAAATTCGGTTTGTGGTTGTGCTGCAGCAAATGCACGTCCAGGAGCTAGCATGAGCATACAAAACGATAAAAAACCAGACCATTTAGTAACTGTTTTTGCAGGTGTAGATAAAGAAGCCGTAGACGCTGCGAGAGGATATATGATTCCTTTTCCGCCAAGCTCACCTTCTATTGCATTATTTAAAGATGGAGAATTGGTACATATGTTAGAGCGTCACCACATTGAAGGACGTCCTGCAGAAATGATTGCAGACAATCTTAAAGATGCTTTTAACCAAGTGTGTTAAGACATTTTTTTGTAAAAAATATAAACCACGCTATTGGCGTGGTTTTTTTATATCTTATTTTTGCTTAAACTGAAAATTTCCAAAACCTAATTCATGAAACTATTAGCGTATCCCTTAACTGTCTTATATGCTTTTGCTTTTTTATTAACCATTTGTATTTTTCACCCAATGTTATGGATTAGCCATCGTGTGTTTGGATACAATGCATTGCAACATAGCGTAAATGTTTTACAGTTTTTTTTATTACGCTGCTTAAATATTTTAGGCACACGTTTTAAATACATTAATAAATTTGATAACGAAATCCCTAAAGACGCGCCTTTAATTATAGTATCTAACCACCAAAGCATGTACGACATTTCCCCAATACTTTGGTATATGAGACAATACCACCCTAAATTTATTAGTAAAATAGAATTAGGTAAAGGGATACCTAGTGTATCTTATAATTTACGCCATGGTGGCGCCGCTTTAATTGACAGAAAAAATCCGAGACAATCTATTCGTGCCATAAACGAATTTTCTGAATTTATAAACGAAAAAAAATACGCTGCTGTTATTTTTCCTGAAGGCACACGAAGTAAAGATGGCACACCAAAACCATTTCAACGTCGTGGTTTGCTAACCTTAATGAAAAATATACCCAATGCAACAGTGGTTCCTTTAACCATAAATAACTCATGGAAAACGTTAAAATATGGTAAATTTCCTATGGGTTTAGGTGCTCAGATTATATTAACTGTTCATAAACCCATAAATTTATCTACCTTTACAGAGACTACAGACACTTTAATTGACCAGATTGAACACACTGTAACACAAAGTATAAACCATTAAAACTTAACATTATGTCATTAAAAAATGTAAGGTTAGAAGTGATGCAGTTTTTAGAAAAAGACGTAGACGCTTTAATAGAAAAATATTTAATACCCACAGAAACCATATGGCAACCAACAGATTTTTTACCAAATTCTGAAGGCCCAAATTTTTTTGAAGAAGTAAAAGAAATTAGAGAACTGGCTAAAGACTTACCTTACGATTTTTGGGTTGTTTTAGTTGGAGATATGATTACTGAAGAAGCTTTGCCTACTTACGAGTCCTGGTTAATGGATGTAGAAGGGGTTGGACAAGTAGAACGTAACGGATGGTCTAAATGGGTACGCCACTGGACCGCCGAAGAAAACAGACACGGCGATGTGCTTAACAAATATCTTTACCTTTCTGGACGTGTGAATATGCGCGAAATTGAAAAAACCACACAGTACTTAATTTCTGATGGTTTTGATATTGGTACAGACCGCGACCCCTATAAAAACTTTGTATACACCAGCTTCCAAGAACTTGCTACTTACATTTCTCACAACCGTGTTGCAAAATTAGCTAAAGAGCGCGGCAATAAACAATTAAGCAAAATGTGCCGTATTATTTCTGGTGACGAAATGAGACACCACAATGCTTATAGCGAGTTTGTAGAACGTATTTTTAAAGTAGATCCAAGCCAAATGATGATGGCGTTTCACTATATGATGAAACAAAAAATTACCATGCCGGCACACTTTTTAAGAGAATCTGGCGGACAAATAAGTACGGCATTCGAAGAATTTTCGAACACAGCACAACGTATTGGTGTGTACACCTCTATGGACTATATTGACATCCTACAAAAATTACTGAAACGTTGGGAAATTGAAAAAATTTCTGGACTAACAGACGAAGCTGAAAAAGCTAGAGATTACCTCATTAAACTTCCAGCACGAATGACCCGTATTGCAGAACGCATGAAAGTACCAAACAATTCTTTTGAATTTAAATGGGTAGAGCCAGCAAAATTATAAAGCTGAATTTAAAATATTTTTATCTTAAAAAATTCCTTTCTGTCTCAGTTAGGAATTTTTACTTTTATAGCTATGACAAAAGCAGAACAAATACAAACTACAATTAATTTTGTAAAAGACAAATTACGCGGTGCAGAAGGCGGACATGATTGGTTTCATATAGAACGTGTATACAAAAACTCTAAACTTATAGCCAAAACGGAACAGGTAGACCTTTTTATTGTTGAATTAGGTGCACTACTACACGATATTGCAGATAGTAAATTTCACAACGGCGATGAAACTGTTGGCCCTAAAGTAGCCACGGCATTTTTAAGAACAATTAATGTTACTGAAGAGGTAATACAACATGTTATTAATATAATTGAAAACATCTCTTATAAAGGCGGAAATTTTGAGGCAACATTTTCTTCTCCCGAACTCGCTGTGGTGCAAGATGCAGATAGACTAGATGCTATTGGAGCCATTGGTATTGCAAGGACTTTTAATTATGGTGGTTTTAAAAACAGAGAACTCTATAATCCAGACATCGCTCCAAATTTAAATATGACTAAAGCGGAATATAAAGCATCCACTGCACCTACAATTAATCATTTTTACGAAAAGCTTCTACTTCTTAAAGATAAAATGAACACAGATACAGGGAAACGTATTGCTGCACAACGCCACGATTATATGGTTAGTTTTTTAGATCAGTTTTATGCAGAATGGCAAGGCGAACGATAACACTTTAAAATTTCAATCTTGTAAAGCGAAAAAATATTTAATTTCAGTTTAAACTTTATTAATTAACTACTGTCTTATATCATATATAATAACCACTAAAACCTTTACTCATGAAATTAAAAACAATCACATTTGCAGCTACAGCTGTAGCATTATTTGCCTTTTCATTTACTTCGCTAGCACAAGACAAAAAAGAGAGACCTGATCCAGAAAAAATGTTAGAGATGATGGACACAGACAAGAATGAAACAATTTCGTTAGACGAATTTAAAGCGACTAAAAGAAGAAAAGAAATGTCTACAGAAGAATTAGAAAAGCAATTTACTATGATGGATACAGACGCTAATGGAGAACTTACCCTAGAAGAGTTTAAAGCGAGAAGAAAGGAAAAAAAAGGCAAGAAAGACATGTAAATTTGTTGTCCTTATAAACACATAAAACCCTCAAATTTAATTAAAATTTGAGGGTTTTATATATCTAAGTAAAACTGAACTTATTGTATTATACGTGTCATTTCACTTCTATATTTAGAAGCACTTGTTCCTGTTATTTCGTTAAAGAATTTATTAAAATGAGAAAAATTATTAAACCCACATTCAAAACAAATATCTGTAATACTCATCTCACTTTCTTGTAATAATTTAGTTGCATGCACCACACGATATTCATTTACTAATTTTGTAAATGTTTTACCAGTTGCTTTTTTAAAGAATCTACAAAATGCAGGCACCGTCATATTGGCTTGATCTGCAATTTCTTCTAAGCTAATATGATTCTGAAAATTATTATTAATATATCTAAAAATAACATCTACTTTTGCACTGTCTTGAGGTTCCGTTTCAAAAGCTACACCATCTACATTTAAAAGACTATAGTGTTCAGACATGGCTAAATCGTTTAAAATTTCTAATAATTTTAAAACACGATTAAATCCTTGAAATTCTATTAGAGCTTCAATTTTAGGACCAACAACTAATTTTGTTTCTGGTTTAAATAATATACCTTTTTTTGCACGCTCAAAAAGCATAGCGATACGTTCTACTTCAGGAAGCGTAAGAAATGTATCTCCTAAAAAATTAGGCAAAAACTGTACAATAGTTTCCGAGCCCCGTGCAGTTAACCGATCCGCAAATCCGTTATGAGGTAAATTAGAACCTATAAGTATAAGCTGGCTATTATTAAAGTACGATAAGTGATTTCCTATGTGTCTTTTTCCCTGTCCTTTATTTACGTAAACCAACTCTATTTCCGGATGAAAATGCCAAAAAGCCTTACTCTTGTGGGCTTCTTGCGTATGCTGCCTTACCACCAACGAGCTTCCAAAACTTGGTGTTACCTTTTCGTAAGTTGGTTTTAATTTCATTAGACTTTCACTTTTATATAGCAAAAATACAAAATGTATATGGTATAGCATGTGTATTATTAACCCTAATATGTGTTATTTTACCATAACAAAAGGTTAACAATTTATTTACAGTTAATATAGCACACATAATAGCCAATATAGATGTTTTCAAGATTATATAAGTCTCCTATTTTTGTTCTTATAATTCTATTACTCTAATTACTTAATTAGAGATTACTTAAAAAGTAATTATTGTTAACGTGAAAAACCGTTAAACATAAAAAATATAGTTTTAATTTTAAATAGATAGTTAGTTAAACTATGTCAATTAGTTAGTTTGTTTGTAAGAGTGGGACTGGTTATCTCACTCTTTTTTTGTGCTTTTTTTTGGCTAAATATATTTTTAAGCCATGATAATGGTTTAACTTTATAGCACCTAGTTTAAAACATACTTCTTAATGTTATGAAACGTATAGCAAACACTCTTATTCCAGGATTACACAATAAACCTATTGTTACAGATATATATTTTACAGTTAATAATACGCCAAAACCCATACTCATATTTTGTCATGGCTATAAAGGTTATAAAGATTGGGGAGCCTGGAATATAATGGCAGAAAGGTTTGCTAAAGCAGGTTTTTTCTTTATTAAATTTAATTTCTCGCACAATGGCGGTACAGCAGAACAACCTATTGACTTTCCTGACTTAAATGCCTTTGGACTAAATAATTATTCTATAGAGTTAGACGATTTGCAAATGGTAATAGATTGGATTATCAATAACAAGACATTTACTACAGAAGCAGATACAAGTAACCTTAACTTGATGGGCCACAGTAGAGGCGGCGGAATTGTGACTATTAAAGCAGAAGAAGATTCCCGAATTACACGAGTAATTAGTTTAGCCGGTGTAAGCGATTACGCAGCTAGAATGTCTAGCGGAGAGGCCTTAGAGCAATGGAAAACAGAAGGTGTTGAATATGTAATTAATGGCAGAACTAAACAGAGCATGCCACATTATTATCAGTTTTTTGAAGATTTTAAAGCTAACGAAGAACGATTAACTATAAAACGTGCAGCAACGCATTTAAAAATTCCTCAATTAATAATTCATGGAGATGCAGATACTAGTGTTAGTATTAACGAAGCCTATAATTTACACCATTGGAACCCTAATAGCGAATTAAAAATTATTAAGGATGCTAACCATGTTTTCAATACTTCTCACCCATGGACAACAAACGAAATTCCAAAACATTTACAAGAGGTAATCACGACTGTTACTGAATTTATAAAAAAATAAACCCTCTTTTTTAGTGCTATTAATCTATTCAAAATATAAGAAGAAGTTATGCTATTAATCTATCCAAATATATAAGATAATCTAAAAAAAGAGGGTTCTTAAATATTATTTAATAATAAACTCACTACGTCTATTATCCTCATGTTCTTCTGCTGTACAATCGACACCGTTTGAACATTTATTGACCAATTGAGTTTCCCCTAGTCCTATTGCGGTTAATCTAATTGGGTCTATATTTTTACTCACTAAATAGTCTAATGTAGATTGTGCACGTCTAGCAGACAGTTTCATATTGTACGCATCGCTTCCACGACTGTCTGTATGCGATCTTATTTCTAATTTTAAATTTGGATATTGGTTTAGTGCTTCTAGAATTTTTTGCAATTCAACTTCTGCATCTGCTCTAATATTAGACTTATCGTAATCAAAATAAATAATAGGAATGTTAAGTACTTCTGCAAGATTCATACCCGGATTAAGATCTGCTATATTGGGTTGTAACTCAAAATTAATTTCTTGATGGTCTACTTGTGTTTGTATTAAACGTTCATCGGTATCATAACGATCTTGCTCTGATTTTATAAAATAAGATTGAAATTTCTTGGTTTCAATTTCATAAAATCCATTCGCATCGGTTTTAACACCTTGTAAGACCAATCCATCAGGATTTCTTAAACTTACGGTTGCACCTTCAATAGGCTGCTTAGTTTTCCTATCTGTTACGTAACCACTTATATCAGAAAAAAAGACATCTTTAATAGGTGCTTTTTGCTTAAACGTATAAATATTATCGTACACAAATTCCCCTTCTCTTGTAGAACGATTAGAGCTTATAAAACCTCTATTATTGTGTAAATCTATACCAAAAGCAAAATCATCTGCATTGGAGTTTAAAGGCTCTCCTACATTTAATAAATTCCCATAATGATCATCTATAATTTTAACATAAAAAATATCTAAACCACCTAAACCAAAATGTCCATCTGAGGAAAAATAAAGTTCGTTAAGCCTAGTAATAAATGGAAATGTCTCTTTTCCTGCAGTATTAATTTCTGGCCCCAAGTTTACAGGTTCTCCTACTACACCTTGTTTACTTAAAGCAGACACGTAAATATCTGAACTTCCATATCCACCAGGTCTATCTGATGAGAAATATAATTTTGTTCCATCTGAATTTAATGCAGGATGTGCTGTAGAAAAATCGTCACTATTAATAGAAAGCTCTTCTGCTTCTTGCCATTTGTTATTTATTTTAACAGACTTATATATTTTTAATTTATATTCACCTGTATCATCATCCAGATTCTGGTTACTTCTGGTAAAAAACATTGTTTTGTTATCTGGCGTAAAAATTGGTGAAGATTCATGAAATTTACTATTCAGTTTACCTTTTAACATTTTAGGACTACCTTTTGCTTGATTTACAGAATCTAACTGAAGTTTATACAATGACAGAAAACTAAGACCATCCCATGCACTTTTTTTATTTAAAATGGCTTTGGAGTCTTTTGTAGATGCAAAAAACAATGTGTCACCTATTTTTTCATAACCAAAACTTATTTTATTCTTATTATAAATGCCCCGAATTGGGTCTAAATCGTATCTCCCAGAATTTTGTTTAATTAATGCTAAATAATCCTCTGCTAATAACGACGACTCTTTATAGTGACTATCTTGCACAAAAAGATCGTAAAATTTCATGGCTTTGCCCTTTTTCCCAATGGCTTTTAATGCTTGAGAATACCTTAGATAAATGATGTTTTCATTTGGTTTATCAACCATATCAAACAATTTATCGTACCACTTTACTGCTTGATCGTATTGTGCATTAAAATAATAACTGTTTGCTAATTTGGCATATAGCTCTTCTGATTTATACCCTTTTTCTGCAACAGATAAATATATTTTTTGAGCATTTACAAAGTTTAACGTTTCATAATTCTGGCTCGCTTGAACTAATTTTTTTTCTTGTCCGTAAGTAGTTGTTATAACTACCAACATTAATAAAAACCAGAGGACACTATATTTGCATATTTTTTTCATAGCTGAATTTTTTTATTAAAAGAATCTTGGGTTTACAATACCCCTTCTTCTGGTTCCTAATTCAAATCGTAATAGTATTTCATGAGATCCATCATTATAATTACCTAACTCTGTTGTATCGTAATCATAGGTGTACCCTATCATAATTGATCTAGACACCTGAAACCCTGCTAAAACACTTACAGCTGCATCTAGTCTATAAGAAAGACCCAGAGTTAAGCCTTCGTTTATTAAAGCGTTTAAAGATAAATCTAAAGCTAAAGGAGACCCCATAACTGATTTAATTAAAAATGCAGGTTTTAATTTTAAGCGAGGATTCACATTATAAATATACCCTCCTATTAAATACAAGTGAGCCTTTTCTGTAAACGTAGAAGCTTGAATATCATCATAATGAGTTGTTTCCACAAAGTTAGGAGACGATAATCCTACATACCATTTTTCAGAGTACAAATACACTCCTGCTCCGATAATGGGTGAACTGTAATTTTCCTGATTTAAGGTCACGTCATTAGGATCGTAAATATTTAATTTATTAGGATTAAAATTCCATAATGATATTCCCCCTTTTACACCTAAGGCCAAATTTAAATCGTATCCAACCTTAATGGTATAAGAAAAATCTGCTGAAATTACACTTTCTTCAGAAGGACCTAATTTATCACTGGTAAAACCTAAACCAATACCTACACCCTTAACTCCTACAGAAGAATGTGCAGAAAAGTTTAAAGTTTCTGGAGCTCCTTCTAACCCAACCCATTGGTTTCTATAAATACCTAGCATACTTAGCGACTCTCTAGAGCCTGCATATGCAGGATTAATAGCTATGGTATTATACATATATTGCGTATACTCTGAATTTTGTTGTGCTTTTACAGTTGGCGCCATAAATAATAGTCCTAGTAATAACACAAATACAGATATATTTGATTGTTTTGATATAATTGTAGTTTTATTCATATTAGTTATCGCTTAAGTATAAAAAACCTGCTTGTTTATGAAACTTACTATCTACATTACTACCATATTCATATTTTAAAATATAGTAATACGTACTTGCAGGAAGTTTGTCTGAATCTTTTACTGTTAATCGCCCTGAAGAATGGCCATCAAAAACATTTCCGTTTTCGCCATAATTAGCCATTTCATAAACCTTAACCCCCCAGCGGTTAAACACTTGAACAGTTAGGTTTCTTGCACATTCGTCACTTGTTTTATCTATAAGGAAAAAATCGTTTTTACCATCTCCGTTTGGAGATACATAATTATATATTTCTAGTGCACAAGGCATTTCGGCATCAGAATTTAAACGACCTAGTGTAAAAATGCCATAATTAGTTACCCCTGTTGTAATAGTTTGGTCGTCTAAATTAATAGCACCACCTTCATCTACCCAAGTACTACTAGCGCTATCCCATCTTACAATTGTTAACGCATTATTTTGTGCAGCATCTACAAAAGAACTAGGTGTAGTTACTGCCCGCCAAGACAATGTTACCAACCCGTTTTCGGTTGCTTCATTTGCTTTTTCAATAGTCCAATATTCCTGATTATTAATCTCTTGAATATCTTCTGACTTAGAATCGTGAGAATAAAGGGCATCAGAATTTTCAAAAAAATACTTTGCTGTAAAAAAGGCATCAGAATCTGTTGCTACAGACGTTCCTGCTAAACGATAATACCCGCCATCTCCTATAGGAAATATAAAATCTTCATCTCCAAATTTATTTACAAATCCATCTACATGACTTAAGTCTGACGTATTTATATGGCTACTACCATTGTTAAATGTAATTTCTCCACCATAATTATCATTATCTACAATTCCCTGATAAAAATCTGCAATTCCGCTTATATCTATTTCTCCCGATAATTGAAACGGACTTGCACTACTACTATTATTAAAGAGTACATTATGTAAATAAGCCACCTGTGTACCACTTATAGTTTGCGTATCAGAACCCATAAATTTGGTCATTCCTGTACTTTCATAAAAATCTAAAACACCATCATTATTAAAATCGCCATATATATAAGATTCTCCATCGTTATTAAATGTACCTTGACTTAAATTATCGAATCGAGACACCGTAGAAAACAGTGTGTTTTCACTAATATACAAGACACCTTTGTTGGAAGTTTGAGCTTGCAAACCCACACCGAAACAAAGTATTACTATATAAAATATCTGTTTTTGCATAAAGATTTCTTTTATTGAATTAATCTACTTTTTGGTAAATCATTGGATTTGTAATTAAAAAGCTACTTTCACATAATTTATCTACACCATAAAGATGAACTGGTGGAAATATTGAAACACCAACTAAGGTTTCAATACCTACGCTTATTCTATCAAAATTAGCACCTGGTCTAAATTTTAATGAAACTGTATTTCCATTATTAAGTAAGTCTATTACGTTTAACCCATTCACAATTCCATCGCCAAAGTCAAATACTGCAACCTCAGTATTCCCTAGATAAGCTTTAATTTGTAACCCTCCTAAAACGTCTACATCAATTACACCGCCACCTGTTTTGAAATTTATTACCGCAACATCTGTACTGTTAGAAACCGTATTAAAAAAGATCCATTGCTTAGTAGATGCACCCACTGCTAAAGTACCGTTACTAATCTCGGAGAAATGTTGGGTATTATCGTCTAAAGCATATGATGGGTTAGTTACGCCTGCTCCAGAAAGATCATTAACCGTTAAATCTAGTCCAGAATACTCGTAAGAAGTTGCAAATGCATCTAAACAACGGTCTTCACTTATTTCTGTACACATACCATATACATTCATGGTATTTGGCTGTGCTAAAAGTCCTAAAGCGCTATTTGTAACATCTGTTATACGAACCGCATTATAAGCCTGATTTGGAGTTACTGCTATATAATACCTTCCTGCTGCGTCTTGCACCACTCGAATCATATCATTCCCACCTGCATTAGCAGCATTACTAGAAGCTGAAGCAATTGTTGTAGAAGAAGTCACAGCTCCTGTAGTCACATCGTAGGTGTTATTTTTTACTTGCACTTGAAAGTAATGATCGCCCAAAATAAGACCATCTAAAACTCCTGAAACCAGATTACCTAAACTTCCACTTATTAAACTTTCAAGAATAGAGGATTCAAAATCAATTCGAATATAAGTTGTTACTCCTGCAGCGACATCTTGGTCGTAACCCATCTCTACAAAACCCTGATACTGATTAGCTCCCAAAAGGAATCCAGCGCCAGAACTTAACGTGGCATAACTATCAAAGTCATCATCTGCTAGATTTTGAAGTTCATCTGCGTTCTCAGAATCAACTATCTTTGAAAGACATAAAGAATCTTCAAAAGGAGACGGCGTAACAACTATTGGACAAGCATCTCCATAACGACTTACTTCATATAAACGCATAGGCGGAGCGGTTGTACCTACTGCCACTAAAGATTCTACACCAACATCTACACGATCAAATATACCTGGCGATTCAAAATCTAAGGTAACACTACCACCAGAACCAAATAAACCTAGTAAATCTATATTGTTTATTAAGCCACTTTGCAAGTTATAATCTGGTCCTACTTGGGTTGAACCATTATAAAATTTAATTTTATAGGTTCCCAAAAGGTCTAACGATAATAAAGCACTGGGCTCTAAAGACAACCTAATTTTCACATGATCTCCTGTTTGAGACGGTTGCGAAAAGTAAACCGATTGATATACAGATGCAGCTACACCCGCGACACCTAAATTAATTTCTGAATAATCTGATGAATTTTCATTTATTGCTCTATATGGATTAGTTACACCTGCTGTAGAAAGTTCTGCTAGTGACAAACTGATACCCGAACCTGTATACGATGTAAAGTTTGCAGAAAAACAAGGATCTATACCTGTTTCAAAGCATGCATTATAAACATGCAATGCACTTTGTTTACCTGTAGGCAAGACAGCTGTTACATGATTTGTGATCTGAATACTACTATAGGCTGTATTTGGCTTAATTGCTAAATAAGGTCTTCCTATATTATCTTCAACAAGTGTTACATTTCCGGAAGCGTTACCATTAGCCCCTCCAAAAAAATCTTGACTAGTTAAATTTAAGATTTCGGTATTACCTGCATCATAAGCCTGTACCTGAATGTATTGGTTCCCTAAAAGCAAATCATTCGCAAGGTCACCAACCAATTGCCCTAAAGTACCTCCTAATAAACGGTCTAGCACATCGTCATCATAACCGATACGCACATAAGTAATTTGACCTGCATTTACACTTCCTAAATCCATTTTTACAAATCCAGAAGATGGACCACTAGTTAAAAGATTTCCTGCATCTGCATTTAAAACGGCATAGCTTTCATTATTACCATCAACAGCATAACCAGGGAAATCTACATTTTCAAAATCTAATAAACTAGCAGCACAGGAAGGCGTCTCTAAAGGACCAGTAGTAGCAGTAGGTAAAGCTGCAATTAATGGATTGTCGCAACCGGTGACATCTTCATCATAGCGCTGTACATCATATATTTTTATTCCATCCCCTATTACATCTACACCTAAAAGGCTGTTTAATTTTACCACAGCACGACTAAATGCAATACCCGGCGCAAAAGTAACTGTTATTGGATCTCCATTATCTAATAAACCTAAGGCAGATGCATCATTAAGCAAGCCACTTTGTAAACTACGTGTATATATCAAAGCATCATCTTCATCATAAAGTAAAACTTGTATACCACTTATTAAATCTACGCTAGCAAGACCACTTGACCCTAAAGCTATTTTAATATTTAAGGTGTTATCATCTGAACCTGGAGATGAAAAATAAAAGCTTTGTTGTAAAGAGGATGCTACACTAAGATCGACTATCGATCCAGATTGTAAACTAGAATATGTATTAAGATCAGTATCTATGGCATTATTTAAGTTTTGATTTTGAACATCTAATAAACTTATACCAATACCGCCGTCTCCATCAAAAGAAGTTGCAAATGGACGACCACACTCGCCTCCTACGCTATCAAAATAAAAAGCGCTGTAAACATCTAATTCTACTTCATTCCCAACTCCTACTAAAGAACCTATATCATTATTAATACGTAAACGGTCGTAAGCTTGGTTTGGACGAATTGCAAGATAATTATTACCTAATGCATCTTGAATAAATCTTACATCATCTTCTGTAAAACCTGATGTACTTGAACGAGATAGTACAGAAGTACTCCCCATACGCGCATCAATAGTAATTACTTGTTCACCTGTTAAAACAACCCCCAACAGTCCACCTACAAGATTACCTAAACTTCCACCCAATAAAGCATCAAATAACGAGGCATCCCCTTCCATACGCACATAAGACCATGTATTTGCCGGTACGGTTGCAGGAAATTCCAATTCAATAAATCCATCATAAGAAGCTATTCCAGCAACTAATCCCGGACTGGCAAGTAATCTTGCATAGTTGTCATCATCTACTAAAGCATTGTTTGGGTCTATTACAGTTGGCATATTATATGGGCCAAATAAACCTCCAACTTTGTCATTAGGACTAATAGCGCTTACATTATCTACCAACACCTTAGTCTGTGCCCAAGTTTGATGTTGTGAGGCTAACAAAAGCACCCCCATAAATAGCATGAGCTTGGCAAATTGCCCAAGATTATTATATATAGTATTATTAAATTTCATGCTGTATGTTTATAAATTGAAGCACATTAAAAATTTTAAAATAGAAAACACTTAAAGTTTTGGGTTTTATTATTTTAAACTTCAATACACTTTTATACGATTAAATTAAATAGTTACATTATACCTTATAATTAACCCAGACACCACCGCAGCCATGTCTGGTTTGTTTATATTATTTAATTACAAATATGATATTCATATACGCTGTTGGTGTTGCACTATTAATAATATCATACGTCAAGACTCCTGTATCGCTAATAGACACATTTGCAAAAACTGATTGATCGTAATAGGATATATAATAGTACAACTCTGTATTTGCATAAACATCCATTGCCGCTGGAGCACCTGTGCTTCCTATCAGACCACCTGTATACGTGATTGAAGACCCTAAAGCACCATGAGCAACATCAAAAGCTTGTCCTGTGAACTGCTTGTTATAATCATCATATAAATTACGTGTTAAATCTGTACCTGTTGTAGTCGTTTCAAAGATTACTGCTGGCATGTAGAAGAATTTAGGCGCGTTATTAGTTACTGTTTTCAAAACACCATCGGTATCTGCCACAACAATTTTATCTGTAGAAACTCCAGTTACTGTATTAATATCACGGACACGTAAATTACCTGTACCCAAATCTAAACGCTCTGTAGGATCTGTAGTTCCAACACCTACATTCCCCCCCATATAATTAATATTTGTTGAGTTATCTGTTGCAGGAGTATCATCTGTATTTCTCCAAGGCTCATCAATTAAATCATCTAAGTTTTGGTATGTTACATCTCCTTGATCATCAGCGACACCTATACGTCCATTATCCCCTGCACCTGCAGATAATTTAGGAGCAGTAACTGCACCATCTTCAATCTTTACCATTGTTACAGCGTCGTCTGCTAATTTTACAGTTGTAATTCCGCCGTCAGTTACCTTAACATTAGTATCTACTAATGTAGCTCCAGTACCATTTGTAACTGTAATAGATGCATCCCCGGCAGTTAAATCTTCAGGATTCGCAACGCCGTCTGCTCCTGCTGGACCTTGCGGGCCTACTAGACCTTGTGGACCAGTTAAATCTGAAGTTGTAAAGGTTGAACCATCTGTATATGTAATGGTAAATGTACCGTCGCCATTATCTGCTGTTGAATCAATTCCTACTCCGTCTACTCCATTCGTTCCGTTAATTCCAGCAACACCTTGAGCGCCTTGTGGACCAGTTAAATCTGAAGTTGTAAAGGTTGAACCATCCGTATATGTAATTGTAAATGTACCGTCGCCATTATCTGCTGTTGAATCAATTCCGACTCCATCTACTCCATTCGTTCCGTTAATTCCAGCAACACCTTGTGGACCAGTAAAATCCGAAGTCGTAAAGGTTGAACCATCTGTATATGTAATGGTAAATGTACCGTCACCATTATCTGCTGTTGAATCAATCCCTACTCCATCTACTCCATTCGTTCCGTTAATTCCAGCAACACCTTGAGCGCCTTGTGGACCAGTTAAATCTGAAGTTGTAAAGGTTGAACCATCCGTATATGTAATTGTAAAAGTTCCGTCACCGTTATCTGTAGTTGATGCAATCCCTACGCCGTCCATTCCATCAGATCCATCGGCTCCTGATAAATTTATTGTGGTAAAAGTTGAGCCGTCTGTATAAACGATAGTAAATGTGCCATCGCCATTATCTACTGTAGAGTCTATTCCAACACCATCGACTCCATCTGTTCCATCTACACCAGCAACACCTTGTGGACCAGTGAAATCTGAAGTTGTAAACGTTGATCCATCTGTATATGTAATGGTAAATGTACCGTCACCATTATCTACTGTTGAATCAATCCCTACTCCATCTACTCCATTCGTTCCGTTAATTCCAGCAACACCTTGAGCGCCTTGTGGACCAGTTAAATCTGAAGTTGTAAAGGTTGAACCATCCGTATATGTAATTGTAAAAGTTCCGTCACCGTTATCTGTAGTTGATGCAATCCCTACGCCGTCCATTCCATCAGATCCATCGGCTCCTGATAAATTTATTGTGGTAAAAGTTGAGCCGTCTGTATAAACGATAGTAAATGTGCCATCGCCATTATCTACTGTAGAGTCTATTCCAACACCATCGACTCCATCTGTTCCATCTACACCAGCAACACCTTGCGGGCCTGTGAAATCTGAAGTCGTAAAGGTGGAACCATCCGTATATGTAATGGTAAATGTACCGTCGCCATTATCTGCTGTTGAATCAATTCCTACTCCATCTACTCCATTCGTTCCGTTAATTCCAGCAACACCTTGAACACCTTGCGGGCCTGTGAAATCTGAAGTGGTAAAGGTTGAACCATCCGTATATGTAATGGTAAATGTACCGTCGCCATTATCTGCTGTTGAATCAATTCCTATTCCATCTACACCAGCAATACCTTGTGGACCTGTTAAATCTGAAGTCGTAAAGGTGGAACCATCTGAGTATGTAATTGTAAATGTACCGTCGCCATTATCTGCTGTTGAATCAACTCCTACTCCGTCTATTCCATTCGTTCCGTTAATTCCAGCAACACCCTGAGCGCCTTGTGGGCCTGTTAAATCTGAAGTGGTAAAGGTTGATCCGTCTGAATATGTAATTGTAAAAGTTCCGTCACCGTTATCTGTAGTTGATACAATACCAACGCCGTCCATTCCATCAGCTCCATCGGCTCCGGCTAAATTTATTGTGGTAAAAGTCGAACCGTCGGTATAAACAATTGTAAATGTGCCATCGCCATTATCTACTGTAGAGTCTATTCCAACACCATCGACTCCATCGGTTCCTGCAATACCTTGTGGACCTGTTAAATCTGAAGTTGTAAAGGTTGAACCATCTGTATATGTAATAGTAAATGTACCGTCGCCATTATCTGCTGTTGAATCAACTCCTACTCCATCGACTCCATCTGTTCCAGCAACACCTTGCGGGCCTGTGAAATCTGAAGTCGTAAACGTTGATCCATCCGTATATGTAATTGTAAAAGTTCCGTCACCGTTATCTGTAGTTGATGCAATCCCTACGCCGTCCATTCCATCAGATCCATCGGCTCCTGATAAATTTATTGTGGTAAAAGTTGAGCCATCTGTATAAACGATAGTAAATGTGCCATCGCCATTATCTACTGTAGAGTCTATTCCAACACCATCGACTCCATCTGTTCCATCTACACCAGCAACACCTTGCGGGCCTGTGAAATCTGAAGTTGTAAAGGTTGAACCATCTGAATACGTAATTGTAAATGTACCGTCGCCATTATCTACTGTTGAATCAATTCCTATTCCATCTACACCAGCAATACCTTGTGGACCTGTTAAATCTGAAGTCGTAAAGGTGGAACCATCTGAGTATGTAATTGTAAATGTACCGTCGCCATTATCTGCTGTTGAATCAACTCCTACTCCGTCTATTCCATTCGTTCCGTTAATTCCAGCAACACCCTGAGCGCCTTGTGGGCCTGTTAAATCTGAAGTGGTAAAGGTTGATCCGTCTGAATATGTAATTGTAAAAGTTCCGTCACCGTTATCTGTAGTTGATACAATACCAACGCCGTCCATTCCATCAGCTCCATCGGCTCCGGCTAAATTTATTGTGGTAAAAGTCGAACCGTCGGTATAAACAATTGTAAATGTGCCATCCCCATTATCAATTGTAGAATCTATGCCCACACCGTCAACTCCATCGGTTCCTGCAATACCTTGTGGACCTGTTAAATCTGAAGTTGTAAAGGTTGAACCATCTGTATATGTAATAGTAAATGTACCGTCGCCATTATCTGCTGTTGAATCAACTCCTACTCCATCGACTCCATCTGTTCCAGCAACACCTTGCGGGCCTGTGAAATCTGAAGTCGTAAACGTTGATCCATCCGTATATGTAATTGTAAAAGTTCCGTCACCGTTATCTGTAGTTGATGCAATCCCTACGCCGTCCATTCCATCAGATCCATCGGCTCCTGATAAATTTATTGTGGTAAAAGTTGAGCCATCTGTATAAACGATAGTAAATGTGCCATCGCCATTATCTACTGTAGAGTCTATTCCAACACCATCGACTCCATCTGTTCCATCTACACCAGCAATACCTTGTGGACCTGTTAAATCTGAAGTTGTAAACGTTGATCCATCTGTATATGTAATGGTAAATGTACCGTCACCATTATCTACTGTTGAATCAATTCCTATTCCATCTACACCAGCAATACCTTGTGGACCTGTTAAATCTGAAGTCGTAAAGGTGGAACCATCTGAGTATGTAATTGTAAATGTACCGTCGCCATTATCTGCTGTTGAATCAACTCCTACTCCGTCTATTCCATTCGTTCCGTTAATTCCAGCAACACCCTGAGCGCCTTGTGGGCCTGTTAAATCTGAAGTGGTAAAGGTTGATCCGTCTGAATATGTAATTGTAAAAGTTCCGTCACCGTTATCTGTAGTTGATACAATACCAACGCCGTCCATTCCATCAGCTCCATCGGCTCCGGCTAAATTTATTGTGGTAAAAGTCGAACCGTCGGTATAAACAATTGTAAATGTGCCATCCCCATTATCAATTGTAGAATCTATGCCCACACCGTCAACTCCATCGGTTCCTGCAATACCTTGTGGACCTGTTAAATCTGAAGTTGTAAAGGTTGAACCATCTGTATATGTAATAGTAAATGTACCGTCGCCATTATCTGCTGTTGAATCAACTCCTACTCCATCGACTCCATCTGTTCCAGCAACACCTTGCGGGCCTGTGAAATCTGAAGTCGTAAACGTTGATCCATCCGTATATGTAATTGTAAAAGTTCCGTCACCGTTATCTGTAGTTGATGCAATCCCTACGCCGTCCATTCCATCAGATCCATCGGCTCCTGATAAATTTATTGTGGTAAAAGTTGAGCCATCTGTATAAACGATAGTAAATGTGCCATCGCCATTATCTACTGTAGAGTCTATTCCAACACCATCGACTCCATCTGTTCCATCTACACCAGCAACACCTTGCGGGCCTGTGAAATCTGAAGTTGTAAAGGTTGAACCATCTGAATACGTAATTGTAAATGTACCGTCGCCATTATCTACTGTGGATGTAATACCTACTCCGTCCATTCCATCAGCTCCATCGGCTCCGGCTAAATTTATTGTGGTAAAAGTCGAACCGTCGGTATAAACAATTGTAAATGTGCCATCCCCATTATCAATTGTAGAATCTATGCCCACACCGTCAACTCCATCGGTTCCTGCAATACCTTGTGGACCTGTAAGATCTGAAGTCGTAAAGGTTGAACCATCTGAATACGTAATTGTAAATGTACCGTCGCCATTATCTACTGTGGATGCAATCCCTACGCCGTCCATTCCATCAGCTCCATCGGCTCCTGATAAATTTATTGTGGTAAATGTTGAACCATCAGTATAAACAATTGTGAATGTACCGTCGCCATTATCAATTGTAGAATCTATGCCCACACCGTCAACTCCATCGGTTCCTGCAATACCTTGTGGACCTGTTAAATCTGAAGTTGTAAAGGTTGAACCGTCTGAATACGTAAATGTAAACGTGCCATCCCCATTATCTACTGTGGATGTAATTCCAACGCCATCCATTCCATCAGATCCATCGGCTCCTGATAAATTTATTGTGGTAAATGTTGAACCATCAGTATAAACAATTGTGAATGTACCGTCGCCATTATCAATTGTAGAATCTATGCCCACACCGTCAACTCCATCGGTTCCTGCAATACCTTGTGGACCTGTAAGATCTGAAGTCGTAAAGGTTGAACCATCTGAATACGTAATTGTAAACGTACCATCCCCATTATCTACTGTGGATGTAATTCCTACTCCGTCCATTCCATCAGCTCCGGCAGTTCCTTGAGCCAAATCAATAGTAACTTCATCGTTATTTTCATTAATATAAGTTATAGTACCATCACCATTATCGACAAGCGTTGTAATTGTTTCTAAATTATCATTAGTTATAATTTGAACATCACCATTGATATCTATATATGAATATTGATTATTTTCGACATCCCAATACACAATATTTTCAGGCAAATCTTGTCTACCAATAAATTTAACCCATTGATCTTGGTACCAATAATAATACCCTGGACTAATTTCTGTTGAGTTATTAGTATTGTAGACCAATAAACTTTCAATATTTCCAGCAGAAATAGTAGTTTGATCTGTTAAACTAGTTAAAGATACTTGTGGTATTAGCACACCTTTGTCACTAGATACAATTTCTAATTGTGTGGACGAATTAGGCATATCTGTACCTATTCCCACCTGGGAATATGTAACATGTGCCATAAATAAAATGAGTAATAACAGTAAAAATTTTTTCATAAATCTGTAGTATTTAATTTACTTCTTAATCCGGTGCCGACACAAATGCAGCACTAAACATTCAATATCAAATAATGAATTTCATTGCTTTAAACACAATTGAAACCAGTACTAGCAATGTAAAAACTAAATAAATTGTTAAAAAAATAAAAACCATTCACTTTCCAGAAAAAAGAAAAAATTACAACCTTAAAACTCTGAAAAACTGCATTTTAAAAACGTAATATAAAATAGATTTTAAATCAGAAATAGGTGTTTTTCCGGAATTCGGAAAACTATAATGTCATAAATCAGATAAATAAATGTTATAAAAAAAGCTAATTAGGACAACATTGTCCTAATTAGCTTTTTGTTTTATAAAATCAGAAGTTAACAATCACTTTATTACTGACTTCTATATAATATTCTATTATCTATTCTTAATTAATTAAACCCCTTAAAAACTAAATCTAAATTTAAAACTCATGAAAACTTTTATTAAGCTAGAATTAAAAAATTTACGCAATAAAAACGTAATAGTTGCAGCTTATTTAATAGTTTTTAAACTATTTTGAGACGTATTTAATAAGTTATTTACACTAAAAAATTCATCAAAGATATATCCAATAGGTATGCCATTGGATTATTATACCTTATTAAATGATTTTAACTTCTTATTAGATGTAAGGTAGTACTAAGATCAATATTCTTTGAAGAAGCTTAGCTTTTCTTTTTGAGAGAGTTAATATAATCTGAAGGAGAAAAATTAGAATATTTTTTAAAATTTGTAGAAAACTTACTATGAGAAGAAAATCCGCTTTCCTTCGCTAAGAAACTGATTTTATAGTTCAAATAATTTTTATCAGTATTTAACTTCTCAATAATATATTGTATTCTTAATTTGTTAATGTAAGCATTATAATCTGTATTTTTATGCACCTTTAATACCTGTCTAAGATATTTTTCATTTGTATTTAATCGTGTGACTAAATTCGGTAAAGATATTTCATTATTTAAAAATTCATTAGATTGCTCAAATGCTTCAAGACTTTTAAGGAGTTTACTTTCCGTGCTGCTTGAACAAGTTATTTGAGCTCTTCTTTTCTTAACTTTAAAATAAAATTGTCTTCTAAAATGCTTGATTATTTTTTTTCTGTTATAATAAAACCCTATTGAAGGTAATGCTATTACGAACATTACAGTAATTAAACGTATGGAATCTGATGAATCTGGTGTTTTAACAGGCAAAGCAAAAGAATAATCGTCTAATGTATTAGATACATTATTTATCATGAGTCTTAAATTCCCTTTGTTTTTAGACATTGCAGATCTATATTTAGATTCATAATGATTATATTTATCAACATCATTATCCATTTTATAAAATGAAGCAGCTGTTTTATAAAGATTTTCTTTCACAGCATTGTTATTGTATTTTTCATCAATATACAACCCTTTTTCAAGATATACTTTTGCACTATCCAATTCATTTCTATCCATATATATCTCAGTCAAACCATTATAAACATTTATGGCCCAAAGAGATTCTTCAATATTAGACTTAAGTAAAAATGTATGGGCTTTGGTATAATGAAAAAATGCTAATTGGTTATTATTCATTTTCTTAAACGACCTCGCCAACTTTTCTTCACAATTTGCTAAATCAAAATATTTAACCGGACTTTCTTTTTGCTTGTCTAAAATAAAAATAGCAGATTTTAAAAACCCTATTGCTCGTGAATAATTACCAGCCTCAATATCATATTCTACCATTTCAAGATTAGACATCGTTACATATTCTATAGAATGGCTTTTATCTATAATTTTAGAACTTACAGAAATACTTTCGGCTATTAAATCTTTTCCCTTATCTACAAATCCTATTTTTCTATATTGTCTTGATAAAAAAGTGTAAGTTCTTGCTTGAAAGCAATAATTTGCTTCTGCTTTTGCTATTTTTAAAGCTTTTAAAGCGAACTCAATAGCCTGTCCTCTTTTATCTTGCAGTTCCAAAACCATACTCTTAACTAAAAGAGCATACATTTTTTGAGTTTCATGCTTAGAATACAAGTACAATGAATCTGCAATATACATTGCTTCTGAAGGTTTTTTTGAAGAAATTTCTAAAATATCATGATAACAATCTGGCATTTTAAACTTAATGTCTTGATCGTTTTTAAAATTAATTAATAATAGAAAAATAAAAAGTAAAGAATATTTCATAATAAGGAGGATTTGGTTGGCTCTCTTAAAACTAACGCTTTACAAGCTATAAAACAACAAAAAAACAATATAATCTACACAAAACACTTACAAATAATGATAATTTATAAATAAATTTACATTTAAATTAAAAAATCATCACCTTTTAATATCATTACAAATCGTAATACGACATTAAATTGCTGAACATTAAAAATTAAACTGATATATCGTTTTTAAAATAAAAAAGTTAAACTAATTTAATAATATTTAGGACTACACCTAAACAACTCTAAATCAATAAATAGAAAATTTTTTATTAATAAAGTAAAAGCAATAAAATCCATAGTTATTTTTTTGATTAACTTGAAGAGAATAATAGTAAATTTCTTTTTATCTCTTAAAGTAAAAAATATTACTAATATAAACTTACGGGAAAACCGTAAATGTGAGATATTTACATATTTTTCTCACAAGAAAAATTCTATTTATCAAATAATAAATCGTTTTAAGCCATATCTTAACGTTGAAATACTACAGTTTAAAAAGAATTTTTAATTCTTTTAATTAATCTTTCAATTATATCTAACTTAAATTAATCCTAGTTTAATTTTAATATTTTTAAACTCTAAATAGAATTATATACTTTGCATGAGAATGCATATATTTTTAAGAGCACACAAATTAAAAACACTAATTATCAATTTTATTTACACCTCTATAAATCAACACCCTACTGAAAAGAACATAATTTTACTTAAGCTTTATTTAAAAATTCACTAAGAGGTTTTTCTGGATCCATTTTTAACGTTGATTTTTACTCCGCTGCATTCTCTCTATATTCAGAAAATAGGGAGGCGGAAGCAAAGTTGATCAGTCTCGTATGATTAAGCTCTATTCAATAACTTAATGCTACAAATCTAAATTAATAGATTTGTTATAATGGAACAAAAAAGTATAGGTGACTTACAAAAGAAAGAGACATTTTTTTATACGAGTGGAAGATTAATTCAAGATTTCCCAATAAAGACAGCTGATAATAACGCTAGAAAAATAACAATAGATCTTTCTAGAATTCCTAGCGGAACTTATATTGTTTACATTTTTAGTACAAGTAATCAAACTACAACAAAAAGACTTATTGTGAATTAGTTGTAAATAATTTAATTAAAATAAACCCCGTTGAAATATCCTTCAACGGGATTTTATTTTGTTAAGACAAAAAAGGCTTCAATTTCTTGAAACCCTTATAAACACTAGTGGAGAAGATGGGGCTCGAACCCACGACCTCTTGACTGCCAGTCAAGCACTCTAGCCAACTGAGCTACATCCCCAAACATTTATTTTACACCTTTTAAAACCAAAACGGGAATATGACTGTAAAAATCTTTTTTCAAAATTACATTTTTTTCCCACATCTTATTAAAAAATCCACGTTTACGTCTAAAAACACAAAGCATATCTGGAGTATAATCATTATAATACTCTAAAACACCTTTAAAAGTAGTTGCTTGTTCTGTAAAAACAGTTTCACTCACTACAGTTTGTAACACTTTATTTACTACAAAATCACCATCGGTATAAAACGGAGTTTTTACTAACAACAAATTTACAACCGAATTAAATGTACGCTGCACATGTAGTAATGGAAACAATGCACTCTCTTTCCTTATAATTGCAGATTTTATAGCTATTAAAATATTTAAAATAGACTTAAACTCATATCCTTCAGGTACAATTACTGTTGGTATACTGGTCTTTTTAATGATTTCTCCTGAAATTTTACATAAAAAAACTTCTGTTCTCATTATGTTCATTTTTGGCTCAATCAACATAAGATCAACAGTAATCGTATTACAAATTAACTCTAAGATATTAACTAATTTTCCTTTAAATACTTTAACAATAACCTCTACATTCTCGCAATTTACATGTGTCAATAAATCATCTATATAAGCCAAATTTTCTTGCTCTAATACCTGATCTATCTTTACGAAAGTTCCTGGGTTAAGTTTTAAATGATACACACGTACAACATATACTCGTGCGCCAAATGCTCGTGCAAAATCCATTACATATTGTAAATGACTTGCTGCATTTTTAGAATTTCCAACAGGCACTAATATGTTTTTCATATTTAAATCTATCAATCAAAAAAATATAAAAATACTCATTAAACAAATTCAAAATCTTTAAAATAAAATTAAATCTAAACTTAGATAAAAATACGACCTTAGCAACTTTAAAATTACAAATTACTCCTTTTGGAATCATCAATAGCGTTAAAACACATAAATAAATTAGCTGTTCCTGCAATTATTGCAGGTATTAGCGAACCTATATTATCAATAACCGATACAGCTATTATTGGAAACGTTAACCTGCATCCTACCGAAGCTTTGGCCGCTGTTGGTATTGTGGGTACATTTATATCCATGCTAATTTGGGTATTAGGGCAAAGCCGCAGTGCCATTTCTGCCATTATATCGCAATCTGTTGGAGCAAATAAATTAGACACTGTTAAAAACCTTCCGGCACAAGCCATATTTTTAATTACCTCGTTAAGCATTGTAATTATTTTAATAACTTACCCTTTAGCCCAGTCTATTTTTAAACTCTATAATGCCTCGGGTTTAATTCTGGACTACGCACAAGATTACTACAAAATTAGGGTATTTGGATTCCCGTTTACCCTTTTTACATTTGCTGTTTTTGGAGCCTTTCGCGGTCTACAAAACACCTATTACCCTATGATTATTGCTATTATAGGTTCGGTATCTAATATAGCGTTAGACTTTATCCTCGTTTACGGAATCCAAGGCTATATTCCTGCCATGCACATACAAGGTGCCGCATATGCAAGTGTTTTTGCACAATTAATAATGGCTATTTTGTCTACCTATTTTTTGTATAAAAAAACAGATATCCCATTAAAACTCACCTTACCGTTTAATAAAGAAATCAAGAATTTTTTACTCATGATTCTCAATTTATTTATTAGAACATTAGCCTTAAACACCGCCTTATATTTTGCAAGTTCCTACGCTACCGGTTACGGAAAAAACTATATCGCAGCCTACACCATTGCCATTAATATTTGGTTTTTAGGCGCCTTTTTAATTGATGGTTTTGCAAGTGCAGGAAATATACTTTCCGGAAAATTATTTGGTGCTAAACGTCCAGATTTACTAATAAAACTAAGTAACAAACTTATTGTTTTGGGTATTTTAACAGGTTTGTTTTTAGCAGGAATTGGTTGGCTGTTTTACGAACCAATCGGACGCATATTCACAAAGCAACCCGAAGTTTTAGACGCTTTTTACCATGTGTTCTGGATTGTCCTCGCCATGCAACCCCTTTGTGCACTAGCATTTATTTTTGATGGTATGTTTAAAGGTTTAGGCAAAATGAAATATTTAAGAAATGTGCTTCTCGCCTCTACCTTTTTAGTGTTTATTCCCACTTTACTGCTATTCGATTATTACAATTATAAATTATACGCCATTTTTATAGCCTTTACACTTTGGATGGCGGCACGTGGATTCCCTTTAATTATAAAATTTAGACAGTTGTTTTTTATTAAATAATCAAGAGCTATTTTTTATTCTAAAAAATAGCGGAAAAACTTATCAACTTTAGATTAAGTGAAATACCATAAAATAATAGTGAAATAATATTAAAAAGGTCAAAAAAACTAGTTTTTAGACATATTCTTAAATATTATCAACACAAGTAGTTAATCCCAAAAAGCAATTTAAATTTCTCAATTCTTATATCTTAATTTTAGTATTTACATTTACCTAACAGGTATAGTGCCTAACAAAAAAACAAACCAGAAATCTGACCTTCTGGTTTGAAAATGTTTAATTAAAAACTATTTTAGAATGATTGAAGATAAGTATATTTTACTTGTATTTATGTTGATCGCTCTCTGGCGAGAGATGAATCGATAGACTTTTCTACTGGAGCTGGAGGGTTTTCCTTTGGCTCCAATTATAACAAACTATAACACAAATCTAGGTATATTTTACTATTAATAATAATCAATTTTTAATTGTTCTTTCTTATCATTCAACTAAATTTACTCCACGAATAAAACTCCAAGTCCCAACAAAACATGATTGCGCTAATTCAAGACCTTAACATAGAAGAAAAAATAGCGAATGCTCCCGACTCCAATTACGAAATCGGGGTATTTATTGGCTCTATGATACCATTTGTGGTATTTGTTATTTTAGCTTATCTCATGTATTATTACAACAAAAAAAATAACCAAAGCCTATGAATATATTAGAATTTTTAAGTGGCAACGGCCTATTTCTAATCCTTGCCATTGTATTAATCGTTATTTACGTATACAATCGCAATAAAGGCAGACGCTAAAATGCTAACGTGTTTTTAACCAGCCCGTAATACTTAAACGTTCTGTATTTACGGGTTTTACTTCGTGCTCTAAAACCTGGCTTTCAAAAATAACAACACGGCCAGGAAACGGATAAATTTTATGCTCGACCTCAACCCCATTCTCAGTTGTATAAATAACCAATTCGCCACCATTTTCGGGTTGCCAATCTTCATCGTTTAAATAACACACAAACGAAAGTTTTCGTCTGTCATCATTCTGGAACGTATCTAAATGGCGTTTATAAAACGTCCCCTTGGGGTAAATAGCATAGTGAAATTCTTTATGTAAAATACCCAAAAAACAGGTTCTGTTTAAGTACGATATTAAAGCATTAATTTTATTAAAAAATAAGCTTTCAGCATGATTTGCATACTGCTCATCTATCCATAAAATCACATCGCCTCGAATAGATTTTATCACCGTTTCATTTAAACGATTTCCAATAGCAGCCTTTTTAAACGCATCCTCTTCATGTTTTTCACGAATAGACTGCCTAAGCTCTAAAACCTCTTCTGCATCAAAAAAATTGTCAATAATACTGTACTGCTGAGTCAAAAGATTATCAATAATCCTTTCGTATAACGGATTCTCAGCATCAACCAACGCTTCAAACAGCGTGCTCATTAAAAGTGTGTGCTCATGTTAAGTTAACCCTCTATCTTTTAAAAACTTAAGTTGTTTTTCGTATAAAAAGTGCGCAAATGTAATCTAAAAACAAATTGCTTTTACAAATTCGGTACCTTTGCACTGTTAAAAAATCAAATCATGAGTAATATTCGAATTACCAAACAATTTACTTTCGAAACCGGACATGCCCTTTATGGCTACGACGGAAAATGTAAAAACGTACACGGCCACAGTTACAAACTTTCGGTTACCGTAATTGGCAAACCCATTACAGACAACACCAATGTAAAATACGGAATGGTTATAGATTTTGGCGATTTAAAAAAAATTGTGAAATCAGAAATTGTCGATGTTTTCGATCATGCAACCGTTTTTAACAAAAACACACCACACGTCGAGTTGGCAAAAGAATTAAGCGATCGCGGCCACAACGTTTTGTTAGTCGATTATCAGCCAACCAGCGAAATGATGGTTATCGATTTTGCACAAAAAATTAAGCAGTATTTACCAACACACATCACTTTACATTCGTTAAGGTTACAAGAAACAGAAAGTAGTTTTGCCGAATGGTACGCTAGCGATAATTTATAGGGCGTTTCCCTACGCTGCGCTACAGGTCAGGCTTTCGCAAGTCGCTTTTTTAATGCAAAAAAACATTAAAAAGAGCTCCAACAATTGCTCAATCCTTAACGCAGAACCAAACAAAGAACAATTTTTATATTTACAGCATGCAAATCCCAGAAGGCAAAAAAATATACTTCTCGTCAGACAATCATTTAGGCGCACCAACACCCGAAGATTCGCTTCCTCGAGAGAAAAAATTTGTAGCGTGGCTAGACGAAATTAAGCACGATGCAGCTGCCATATTTCTATTGGGTGATTTATTCGATTTTTGGTTCGAATATAAAACCGTTGTGCCAAAAGGCTTTGTAAGAACTTTAGGAAAACTTGCCGAAATTCGCGATTCTGGAATCCCTATTTACTTTTTTGTAGGGAATCACGATTTGTGGATGAACGATTATTTCGAAAAAGAACTCAATATTCCCGTTTACCATAAACCACAAGAGTTCACCTTTAACAATAAAACCTTTTTAATTGGCCACGGCGACGGCTTAGGCCCTGGAGACAAAGGCTACAAACGGATGAAAAAGGTCTTTACTAATCCGTTCTCAAAATGGTTA
Organism: Formosa sediminum; assembly: GCF_007197735.1. Taxonomy (GTDB): domain Bacteria; phylum Bacteroidota; class Bacteroidia; order Flavobacteriales; family Flavobacteriaceae; genus Formosa; species Formosa sediminum. Next base: position 1,014,404 of record NZ_CP041637.1, on the reverse strand, counting down.
TTTCGTTGGCTACATCCCGATATTGGCGTAAAACTAGCCCAATATATGTCGGTTAAAAACAAACTGATTTCTGGCGACGAGGATGCTAAATTTTTAGGCGAAGACAACGAGTGGCTCGTGCAATATTGCAAGCGCAAATTAGAAACCAAAGCTTACGATTATTTTGTGTTCGGCCACCGCCATTTACCAATGGAAATCTCTTTAAACGACACCGCTAAGTACGTTAATTTAGGTGATTGGATTGGGTATTATACGTATGGTGAGTTTGATGGTACAAAAATGCGTTTAAAAACATTGGAAGAGCATTAATTAGCATACACGCACGCTCATACGACCTTAAACTAAAATCAGAATGACGTGTGTTTTTCAATTTACACTAATAGTTCCTTAAATCGTCATGCTAAACCCGTTTCAGCATCTCTCATTAAACTCAAATTTATATACGCTTATGAGCCCTTGAAACTAATTTAGGGTGAAGCCGTAGATTAGAACTACATGTAAGTAAAATTTCAAAGCACCAAATTATTACATTGGTACATTAAACGGCCTATCTAAGTAAGAGCCATTAGAGCTTATAAATAACCTTAAACATTATAATTCTAGGCAACACATAAGTCTTCGTATCCGAAATTAAAAAGCTAGAAAAGCTATTACTCTGTTTAAATTTTGTATCGAAGGCATTAGATACAGAAAGTTCAAAACCCCAAGGTTGATCTTCTTTTTGGTAAAACAAAGTAGCATTTAAATTATCGAATCTGTTTTTTATATCCGCGGAATTATTCCGATAGAAATCGTAATCATAATCGGTTTTAAAAATAAAATCATTTAAAAAGTCATACGATAATTCTACTAGAATATTATCATTTGCAAACCGTGTTTCATCTCCAAGTCCGTTATAGATATTGGCTTGTTTTTTATACTTCAAAAGTAAATTAGGGTAGTTTTTAAATACAGTCTCTATACCTACCGCTCCAGAAATATCTTTAGATTGATTTAAATTCGTTTCCGCATTTAAAATCTGATAAAATTCTGAATAACTAAATTGAGCTTCTAGCGAATACCGTATCTTATGAATCTGTTTAGAGACTCCACTAAAAAATAATAATTCGTTCTCCGGCTGCATAAATAATACCACTGAATTATACTGATCTATCCCATCTAACAGCGTCACATTCTTTATTAAAGATTCTTTTTTAGTATACGATACCCTCGCATTAAAATGCATTTTTTTAAATAAACTAAAGCTGTAATAACTAAGCGAAATTCTGTGATTCAAGGCATTTTGCAAAGTTTCATTACCTTTAAACACACTGTTAAAACTAGATAACATATACCTATTCGCTAAGTTTTGAATAGTGGGAAATTCTGTATTTTTAGCATATTTAAAACGTAAAGACTGGCCATTATTAATCTCGTAATCTATATCCAATTTTGGCAACAACACTCCTTTATGTTGCGTAGCACGTTCTGAAATTTGTCCTGTTTCCCAAAAATAAAAATGATAATAGGCCGCTGGCTTAAACGTGACTCTGTCTATTCTAAATTTATATTCTAATCCCAAATAGGTATCAATTAAATTATATCCAAAATCATTATTGAAACCGGCATCTGAAAAAGGATTTATAGTTCCATCTGTTTGCTGTTGTAAATCCTGACTATAAAAATCGCTGAAAGCTAAATTAACACCAAGACTACTGTATAAATGATTAAAATTATTAAGCTCCCAATAGTCCTTAGCTATCGCATTAAAACTATGTGTATTCGCACGTATTGTTTGCTGTATGTTATATAAATTGTCTGTTTCTAAGGGTAAAACATCTTGTAGAATTTCCCGATCCGTTATCCAATTAGTAAACGGTTTTTCGTTCTGAAATATATAACTAGCCTCTAAAGTTCCGGTATGTGTTTTAGATAGTTTTCTACTATAACTTAGCTGCTGCTTAAGCTGTAAACCTTCTAAAGCATTTAAAGTTTGCACCCTGTTATCTTGTGTTGGGTTTTCAGTTAAAATTAATCCATCACTTTCATTATCACTCAGTTTAATAAAACTAGTATAAGCCAAATCTTCTTCGAAACTAGGCTCGTAATCTAAGGTGATTTTACCTATTAAAAACCGATTATTGGACTGGTTTTGAGACAAACGTGTTTCGGTAAACGGATTCTCATTATCTAAATAAGCATTAACGCTTTCTATTTCTGTTTCTGTTTTATTGTTTGAAGCAATAACATAGCCGTTTAAATCTGTTGCCTCGCCTATCGATTGCCTAAAATTTATAGCTCCAAACTGATTTGTACTGGCTTTAAAATCTTGATTATTTATAAATGCAGATAAATCACTATTTCGTAAATTACTGATGCTATTAGAGTCGTCTAACAGCTTACTAACGCCACCTTCGAACTCCATATAATCTTTAAACGTAAAACTTTTATAACCTGTATTATTTAAATCTCCAATAAGATTTAGGGTAGTTTCTGGACTATAATAAAATAAACCGGCATGCATAAGGTATCTATCTTCTATACCGCCACCAGCTTCTATATCGCCAAAAACAAACTTTTTTTTGTCTTCCTTTAACGTAATATTCATCGCCGTTTTATCGCTATCTTCCAAGCCTTTAAGCATAGCTACTTCGCTATAGTTTTCTAGAATTTCTACCTTATCTACGGCATCTGCAGGAATATTATTAACAGCTAATTTACTACCGCCATTAAAAAAGGCTTTGTTCTCGACCATAACTTTGGTTACTTTTTTACCATTGGCCGTCACATTCCCGTCTCTGTCGACTTCTATACCCGGGAGTTTTTTAAGCACTTCTCTAAGCTTACGCTCGTCTCCTGTTACAAACTTATCGGTGAGGTAAATAATAGTATCCTTTTTTACAGTTATCGGTGGTGTATATGCAATATTAACCTCATTTAAAACATCTATATTTTCGCTTAAACTAAAATTTCTAACAACTTTAGTTTCTTCTGAAATCTTTAACGCTACAGTTAATGGTTTAAAACCTAAATAACTAATCGTTAATTGATAGGATTGATTGGATTGAAGCTTTATTTTGTAAGTCCCCTCTTTATTAGTTATACCAAAACTAACCGAAGCCTCATCGGACTCAGGCATAACTAAGACATTTGCATTTTCTAAAGGATTATTCAGGCTATCTGTAACCTGGCCTGAGAGCTCTATAGTTTGGGCGTAAGTGGAACTGCCTATTAAAACAAATAGAACTATTATTTTTACTTGACTGAAAATATTTACTTTAGTCTTTAAATATGCCTCCAAATTTCTTTCTATATGCGTCTTGACTAATTAATATCCCTTCTGGTTTTTCTATTTCAAATACATCTTCCTTACTATTAATAGATACTTTAGTCGCTGTAAAAATTACATGCGGATTCTCTAAAAGCAATATTAAACCTGGTAGACCTTGATATTGATAGTTCTGGCGTAAACCAAGCAATAGTAGTAAACTTAGTATTATTGTTATTTAATATCGCTTTAAAACATTTGTTTCTCCCGATTTGCTTAGACTCGTTTGTTATTGTCCATTTATACAATCCGCTTTCTTTTTGCACTAAACAGGATTCTTGATCGGGACCTATCCTTTAAAATTTCATTCATCGCATTCACATAAGATACATATTTAGCATCTCCAATCTTATCAGAATTTACTATTACAACTTTAATATACGTAACTTTTTCTGAAAAATTATTTTGAGCTTTTACAACATATACCAATAATATAAATAATAGCAATACTATTTTTTTAAGTATAGTTTTATAATTTTTATTCTAACACTAAACCAGATATTTTAGACTTTAAATAGTAAGCATTCTAATCTAAAGACCGTTCTAATTTCTTATTTAAACCGCCAATTATATCTTCATATTCTTTTTCATTTAATGTATTTGTATCTTCAATATTTTGAACTTTTAAATTAGGTATCATATCGATTTCTCTAGCAGTTACCACTGCTCCTTTAAGATGCACCTCTACTATTAAACCAGGTAAACCCATAAAAATATCTGGGCCAGCTTGCAGAGGAATGGATGGAGCAAACCAAGCTTCAATACTAAATTCCTTATTTAATACTGGATTATAATATTTACCTGTAGCCTGAATTGCATTATATCCTAATATGCTTTTTTGAGATTTTGAAATCTTCCAATTAAAATTATAAGCCTTTTGTTTAACTTTAAAATCTTGTCCTGCTAATTTTTTACCAAAGATGATACTATCTCTAGCATAATTAGAATAAACCTGTTCATTAAAAGAAGCAAATCGTTTTGCTAATTTTATAAGCATTTGTGTTTTCGGAGAATCACTATCAGATTGTAATTTATCTTCAGCCTCAAAAAAGGATTCCTCTTTTGTCGCTATTAGATTATAATTTACTGCTTTTGCCTGCTCGCGAACTTCTCTTGTTAATTGTTTACCTCGTTCATCTAGATTATCTACAGAACCATGCAGTTTAATCTCAGAAATGCAGTAAACTATTTTATAGGAGGTTTGAGATAGACCGATTGAAAAATTTAAGAATAAGATTACAGATAAAACCAATTTAAAAACAATAAAATTTACTTTTCCATTCATAATTTTTACTTTTTTAGTTGATTAAATTCAATGTAATATTTAAAATTATTCAAGCCGTTTTAAAAAACCGTTAAAAATTTGGCATCAATGTTTTATACTAACTTAATTAAAAAAACTAACACGAGTTAAGTTGCAACTACCTATAAATAAAAATTAGAAACGGCTTAAATTAAATCTAATACTATTTAAAGACATTCAAATCCATTATTTTATATAATAAAAACACATATAAATTAAAAATAGTCTTAATATTATAGTAAAACCGTAATGTCTTCACCTGTAATTCCAAATCGTATAGCGACCAGATCAGCTTTAGGGACCGCTAACAAATTAGCATACTCAAAAGAATTGTTAAGACTATCTGCAACCTGACCTTAAACTCTATAATTTAGGCTTAAGTAGCGCATATTAAAATGGATAGCATTGTTATTTTTAGTTTCCTAAAAATATCTAATTTAATTATCAAACAGAAATGCTGTATTGTCTTTTACCATTTTCTTATAATCTGTTTCCGATATAGGTTTACCATCATCTGGAAATTTCAAAATGTCTGCATTATTTCCTAAGCTAATTTTTGTTGCAGAAAAAATTAATTTATTTTTCGTTAGCTCTAAAATAAGCCCCGGGAGCCCACCCATTCCAATCGGACCAAACGGAAAATTTAATTCAGGAGCAAACCAAACTATAATAGCCTCATCAGATTTTAATATTGCTTTGTAGCAGGTATAACCTCCAATTTCTCTTTTGTGTTTAGTAATCTCCCAATCTAACTTTTCATACTCCAGTTGAATATTAAACAATTTCCCTGAAAACTCTTTTTGCTTAACAAACTTTTGTTTTGTTCTATCGCAATAATATGTACCTCCAATAAAAATAGAGGCCATTTTTTGATAAGGATCATTGTCTAACTCTATTTTATCAACCTCTCTAAAAACACTAAAATCTTTGTTAAACACCAACACACATTCTTTATTATTTAAAGCATTATATATCCCCTTAATTTTAGCTTTAGCGGACATTCCTAGATTTTTATCATCTAACCCACTATAATCTCTTGAAATTTTATAAGTGATTTCTGAATTTTGACTAAAAGAAAGTAAACTAATGAAAACTATAATTAGTGAAACTAAAAATTTTCTATACTCCGGATAAAATTTCATAATAATTAACATTTTCATTAGTTTAAGGTTTTAACACCCTTCAATGAGTAATAGAACTAATTCTGCAGTTTCCATCATATGAAAAGCAATTTCTCGAGCATCATCTATACAGTCTGGTATTTCTGCATTTGATAATTTAGCAGATGAAGTATTGAAAGAAAACCTATTAGCTATGGGCATAAAAATAAGAGATAAAAGATTAATTTTTTTATGTTTTTTTTTAAATTTTAATTGGTTAAAATCAATTCTAAACCATACAGTTTAAAAATATTTGTTTGAAGCCTTATATTTTCTGAAGCCAATAATTATAAAACTAGCGCTAGTTAAGTTGCAACTGTCTATTAATAAAATTAGAAACGGCTTCAATTGCATCTAATAATATTTAAAGACATTTAAATCTAATGTTTACTGTTAAAAAAAACAGTTTTTGTTAAAAAAATACGTAATTCATAGAAAGACAAGTTTTTCGTTACGGAAAAACCGTAATCACCTCATATTTATATAATTAATTGCTTTATTTGAACTTTTTAAAGTAGTAGAAATGAACTCTAAAATTTATAATAATAAGCATGATTCGCCTTACTCGAATGCGACCATGAAATGGAACTATTGTATAAAAAAATGGGGTTAATTAAACTTATTGTGACACTGTGGATTATAAATAAATTTTAGTGAAGTTTTAAAGCACCAATTTTTTTGCATTAATACATTATACAATTATTACATTAGATTACCCCTCATTCTCATGCTCCTCCAAATCCTTGCGTAAATCTAGTTTTCTAAAGGTTGGTGAGAATATTCCTGTAGTTAATACAATTAGTAACGTCATACTACCTCCAAAAACAACGGCAGTAACTGTTCCCATAAGTTTAGCTGTAAGACCACTTTCAAAAGCACCCAATTCGTTAGAAGAACCCACAAACATAGAATTTACGGAAGCCACACGTCCACGCATATGGTCGGGTGTTTTCAATTGTAAAATGGTCTGACGAATAACCATTGAAATACCATCAAACACACCACTAAAAAACAACGCCCCTACCGACACCCAAAACCACATAGATAATCCGAAGACAATAATACTACATCCAAATCCGAAGATGGCGAGAAGTAACTTCATCCCAGCATTTTTATTCATTGGGATATACGCAGAAATAATCATAGTAATAAAAGCCCCCACCGCCGGCGCGGCACGCAATACACCAAACCCTTGTGGCCCGACCTTTAAAATATCTTGCGCAAAAACTGGTAGTAACGCTACAGCTCCTCCAAATAACACAGCAACCATATCTAAAGTAATGGCGCCTAAAATGGCTTTAGTACTAAATACAAACTTCACCCCTTCTTTTAAACTTTGCATAACAGGTTCTCCTAGTTTCGGGTTTAAAATCGGTTTTTTAGAAATTTGAGTTAAAGAGATTAATGCTGTTAATGAAAAACCTACAATAACACACATAGACCAATGCACTCCAATTAAATGAATAGAAAATCCTGCCAATGCTGGTCCTAATACCGCTCCCATTTGCCACACCGAACTGCTCCATGTCGCTGCATTTGGATATAACTTTTTAGGCACCACTAAAGACAATAATGAGAAAATGGTAGGACCTAAAAAGGAGCGGACAAAACCGCCAAGAAATACTAAAAAGTAAATAGAATATAGAACTACATTTTGAGAAAGGTTGCCTACAATTTTTGGCCATGTGAGTAAAAACAATCCGAAACTAATTACAGAAAATCCAAGGATACATTTAATTAGCAAACTCTTTTTTTCGCTCTGGTCTACAATATGACCCGCAAATAAGGCCATGGATACGGCTGGAATCACTTCCATAAGCCCGATGATTCCTAAAGACAATGGATTTTTAGTAATGCTATACACTTCCCATTCTATCACAATAAATTGCATAGACCAGGCAAATACCATGGCAAAACGGACTAATAAAAATATATTGAATTCTTTATACCTTAAGGCAGCGTAAGGGTCTTTTTGTTTCATAACTTATCTAAAGAAGAAACAAATGTACAAAAGGGTGGGTTTAAAAAACTCTTGAAATATGCTTAATTCTTACATATTTCATTAACATAGTCATCTAATTCGATATGGAAAAGCGTCCCTGCAATTAAATCGTCTATATCTCTTAACTCTAAAGCATTTATGGCCAAATCTACCTGACTACAAGGTGTTTTTAATAACATAAACCGATTACGTTCTTTGTATTTACACTGCGCGCAAGGATTTGAGAATTTGACATATTGTATTTGTTTTTGAAATTGAATTATTTCTCGATACGTCAAGTAAAATCCCATATCACGAAAAATAATCTGAATTTTAGGCGACTGCTTTTTTTTAGGTGTCTCTTGCTTCCAAATAAAGGACACTCCAAAATCGTTGTGGTATATTTTATTAATGTCTTGGTCCATAACACTGGGTTTAGAACCACTAAAATACTTATTATTTATATTTAATCTAAATAAAAACAGTATTTATTTTAAATCTCTAAGTTTTAGCTGTAAGCTCGTTATTCCATTCCAATGATTTTCATCAATAGTATACACCACATCAAAAGGTTTTGTTGTAGAAACCGCATCAATTTTAGCTCCTAAACCAAACCCGATGCATACAATAGGTTGCACTTGTCCTTGTTTTACTGTAATACGCAAATGATCTTCATCTTTACCAACACATTTGCCGTAACCTGTATCTACAACAGCTTCCGTCATAAAAACCGGAGTCATATTTCCGGGACCAAACGGCGCAAATTGTTTTAAAATACGATAAAACTTAGGAGTGATGTCTTCTAAATTAATTTTGGCATCTATTTTAATTTCGGGTGATAATAATTTAGGATCTATAGTTTGGGACACCACATCTTCAAAAGCTTGTTTAAAAGCATCATAATGTTCTGGAAGCAAGGTTAAACCGGCCGCGTATTTATGTCCGCCAAACTGTTCAATATGTTCGCTACAAGCTTCTAAAGCATTATACACATCAAACCCACTGACGGAGCGTGCCGAAGCCGCCAATTTATCGCCACTTTTAGTAAACACTAAAGTTGGTCTGTAATAGGTTTCGGTTAATCTAGAGGCAACAATTCCTATTACACCTTTATGCCAATCGTCTTGATACACTACAGAAGTATACCGGTCTTGCTCTTTTAATTCTTCAATCTGATTTAAAGCTTGTATAGTAATCTCTCTATCGGCTTCTCTACGGTCTAAATTAAAACTTTCAATTTCTGCCGCATAGGTTTCAGCTTGCTTTTCATCCATTTCGGTAAGCAACTGCACGGCATAAGTTCCGTGTTTCATTCGTCCGGCAGCATTAATTCTAGGCGCTACAATAAAAACAACATCTGTAATGGTAAATTCGGTTTTATCAACCTGATTTAAAATGGCCTTAATGCCTGGTCTCGGATTCTCGTTAATAATTTGAAGTCCGTAGTATGCTAAAATTCTATTTTCGCCAGTAATAGGCACAATATCGGCACCTATGGCTGTAGCCACTAAATCTAAATATTCACCTAAATCTTCAATGGTAAACCCTTGTTTAGACGATAAGGCTTGAATGAGTTTAAAGCCAACCCCGCAACCGCATAATTCTTTATACGGATACTCACAATCGTCCCGTTTAGGATCCAGAACTGCTGCTGCATCTGGAATTTCAGCGCCTGGACGGTGGTGATCGCAAATAATAAAATCAATGCCCTTCTCTTTAGCATAAGCGACTTTATCAATCGCTTTTATACCACAGTCTAACGCAACTATAAGGGTGAACTCGTTATCGTGAGCAAAATCGATACCTTTATAAGATACACCGTAACCTTCGTCGTAGCGATCTGGAATATAGGTTACCACATTCTCCTGACGGGTACGCAAATACGAACTCATTAACGCTACAGAGGTGGTACCATCTACATCGTAATCGCCATACACCATAATATTCTCACCAGTTTCCAAAGCTTGCTCGATACGCGCCACAGCTTTGTCCATATCTTTCATTAAAAACGGATCGTGCAATTCGTTAAGATTAGGCCTAAAAAAAGATTTAGCATCTTCGAAGGTCTCAATACCACGTTGCAATAATAAAAATGCTGTTAATTCATCTATTTGAAGCGCGTCTTGTAATGCTTTTACTTTATGAGATTCTGGTTTGGGTTTTATGGTCCAACGCATAGTTTATAACTGACTCTGATTCTTAAATTTTATGATAATGAGAACGTACTTTTACATCGGCAAAACGACGAAACATTTCCATAACGCCACAGTATTTATCGACCGATAAATCTACAGCTCTTTTAATTTTAGTTTCGTTTAAATCTGTGCCGTAAAAATGATAATCTACAGTAACAAGGTGGTAATACTTTGGGTGTTCTTCGGTTAAATGTCCTTCAATAACAATTTTAAAATCGTCTATATCAACCTTCATTTTTTCTAACATTGGTGTAATATCTACACCCGAACATCCTGCTAAAGCCGTTAACATTAATGCTTTAGGACGCAAACCGTCTCCTTTACCTCCGTTATCTTCTCCTAAATCGATTAATACGGTTTTTCCGCTCGGATTATCGGATTCGAATTGTACATTGTTCTTCCACTGTGTTGTTACAAGATGCGTCATAACTTTATATTTTTAATTTAAAGGACTTCAAAAATACGACTAAAATTCAGAATAAAATACCACTAGCAACACCATTATCTCCCGATCACGACCAAGAAATATTGAATTTCTGCCCTAAATCGGTTTAAACCTTATAATGTTAATCTGTCAAAAGCAAAGCTTTCATTAATTTAAATAAAGTCTTGATGGTTAACGAAGGTTGCTAAACTTTCATTTTAAAAACTTTACTATTTGCTTTAAAAACTTTTTATAAAACAAGATGAAAAAAGGTAAACATATTCAAACAGTTTTGGGCGTTTCCCTTTTGGGTCGCGCTTTCCGTTATATCTTTTATGGTGAAAAACCATAAAAGGATGCCACTGCAATCGTCGCTAACGCAAATGGGTTTTCAATTATATAATTTCATGTACTCTTTTTTGTAAATCAGGCACAACTGAAGCTTCAAACCAGGAATTTTTAGACATCCAAAACCGGTTTCGTGGTGATGGGTGCGGAATTGGAAAATAAGTGGGCAAATACGATTTGAAGTTGGAAACGGTTTCTGTCAAGTTCGTTCCAACGTCTGTTTTGAGATAATATTTCTGAGGATAATTCCCAATTAAAATCACCAATTTTACATGTGGTATTTTACTAAATAACGCGGCATGCCATTGAGGTGCACATTCGGGTCTTGGAGGTAAATCGCCACTTTTACCTTTACCAGGATAACAAAATCCCATAGGTATAATGGCAAAATTTTTAGTATTGTAAAATTGGTCTTCAGAGACATCTAGCCAGGCCCTTAATCGCTTGCCACTTGCATCGTTCCAAGGAATTCCGGAATTATGCACTTTTAATCCTGGTGCCTGACCAACAATTACAATTTTAGAATCTGGATGCGCTGTAGCAATAGGATGCGGACCTAAAGGCAAATGATCTACACAAATAGTACATTGCTTAACTTCATGTAAAAGCGCATCCATAATGACTTATTTCAACTTTAAGGCCTCACCTTCAAACTGTAAACCATCAAATCCGCTATTGATAAAATTTCTAATGTTTTGATGACCTTTACCTTCTGGATCTCCTAAAACATCTATATAATAAAACTGGCCAAAACATGATAAAGTTTCATCTTTTGAAAACCCTTGAAGTTTTGCAAAAGCAAATAGTTTACAGGATCCGGAATTTTCTCCTGCTTTGTTATAAATTTCACCATTTTTAAAGGCAGTAGGTGTAAAATCATATAGCGAATCTATCACCTCCATAGTATCTGAAAACACTATAGTTTTTGGTTTGGTTTTTAAAGTTTCTATAAACTGATTTAAAGTCATTTTTCTATTTTTTTGATATTATTTTAGTTCCCTGAATAGAACCAACACTTTAGTTACCAAATAATTAATACTATTGTGTAGCAAACGACAACTTACTTAAATGTTTTAAATATTAAATATAATTTGGGTATTTACAGTGTCTTTTCTTAAAATTTTATTTCAATACAAATTTATTTAATCTTCATCTTGTAACATAGATTTTAGATCGTTTGTATATGTTGGATATGTAAACATTTGTTTTTTAAACTCAGACACTGTCATTTTTTGACTAATAGCCATTGAAAAGATGTTAATTGTTTCATGAGCTTCTGTACTTAAAAGATGTGCTCCAACAATTTCGTTAGTTCTTTCGTTTACTAAAATTTTATAAGCATACACTGGATTATTTTCTTTCCTAGCATTATACCAAGAACTGGCATCTCCTTTGTAAATTTTCACATTTTTAAAACGACTAAGCGCTTCTTCTTCAGAATATCCTACACTAGATAATTTTGGGTTTGTAAATACCGTAGAAGGCATAAAAGGAATTGTAAAAACTTTAGACTGGTCTTTTATAATATTATGACTAGCGACATAACCTTGTAAACCAGACACTGGAGTTAACGGTAGCGCTTTACTACTTACATCGCCACAAGCAAATACATTAGGGTTAGAAACACTTTGCAAATAATCGTTTACTACAACACCACTTTCATCAAACTTCACATTAACTTTATCTAAATCTAGCATATTAATAGAAGGTACACGACCAGCCGTATTAAACACTTTTCTTGATTTAATAGATTGTTGTGCCCCTTGTAATGTATAATTAACTTTAAAATTCTTTTTTAATTTTTCAATAGAAGTCACTTGGGCATTGTAAATAAAAGTTACTCCAATTGTTTTAAGGTAATTAACTAAAGTCTCTACTAAAAACGGATCGAAAGCAGTTAAAGACCTTGCCCCTTTTTCTATAATTGTAACTTTACAACCTAAAATAGCCAGCATACTTGCAAACTCCATACCCACATAGCCAGACCCAATAAAAGTTGCATGTTTTGGTATACTTTTTAAATTTAAAATATCGTCGCTAACTTTTAAATATTCTTGCCCTTTTATTTTTAAATCTAGCGGAATCATACCTGTAGCAATTACAAATTTATCTGCAGATATAAGTTTGCCTTCAATTAGTATTTCATTTTTATTTTGAAACACAGGTGATTGATGATATAAATCTATTCCTAAAGCTACCAAATCCTCTTCTGTATTTGGAGGAATACTATCTGTAAAGGAGGATTTAAATTTCTGAACCGTTTTCCATTTTATTTTGGGCATTTTTGAAACACCCTTTTTAGTTAATAACTGACTAGTGTGTAATAATTCTGAAAACTGTAATAAGATTTTTTTAGGATCGCAACCTCTAAGGGCACATGTGCCTCCATAAGCTCTATTATCGGCTATAGCTACAGTTTTACCTTTGTTAATACAAAATTTGGCTGCAGTTTGTCCTGCTATTCCTGAACCGATTACAAATACATCGTAATGTTTAATTTCTTTCATAATACCCTGTTTAAGCTTCTATACTAAAGCTATTATTCTTTAGGTTTACCACCAACTATAATTACTATTTCTCCTTTAGGTGGTTTATTTGTGTAATGCTCTAAAACAGATTTTGCAGTACCACGAATAGTTTCTTCGTATAATTTTGTTAATTCACGAGACACAGAAACAGGACGATCTTCTCCAAAATATTCGCAAAATTGAATAAGTGTTTTTATAAGTTTATGTGGTGACTCGTAAAAAATTATAGTTCGTGTTTCTTCTGCCAAATGTAAAAACCGTGTTTGCCTACCTTTCTTAACAGGCAAAAAACCTTCAAACACAAACTTATCGTTAGGCAACCCAGAATTTACTAAGGCCGGCACAAAAGCTGTTGCACCAGGCAAACAATCTACTTCTATCCCATGTTCTACACAAGCTCGTGTTAATAAAAAACCAGGATCTGAAATCGCAGGTGTTCCGGCATCACTAATTAAAGCGATAATTGTTCCGCTTTTAAGTTTATTAATTAAACCCTCAACTGTTTTATGCTCATTATGCATATGATGTGATTGTGAGGGTGTATGGATTTCAAAATGTTTAAGTAATTTCCCTGAAGTTCTGGTGTCTTCAGCTAGAATTAAATCTGCTTCTTTTAGAACCTTTACTGCTCTAAACGTCATGTCTTCTAGATTACCAATTGGTGTTGGCACTATATATAATTTACTCATGTATGTTTAATTAAATAGAAGGATTTTTCTTGACTAGAATACGCGACAAGTGTATAATTTTAAAATGGTTTAATTGAATTTACCTTCTATAATTTGCATAAAACGTGCTTCAAAAATATCTTTACCTTCCCAATTATTGTAATCTATTTTTACAACATTCTGAATTAAATTACTGGCTTCTTCAAAATTACTACAGGTGTTAATTTGAGAAATAACCCGGTCATAATCTTCGCTACTCCCACCAAACAATTGTTTTATAAATGCAATTTTATCGTTTAATCCAATGTTTAATCCACCGCTTTTTAACTTATCATTTAATGATTTTTTAGAATTTACTTTAGAAGATTCGGATACGGGCTCAAAAATTGGAGTTTCTTTAAAATCGGCAGTTATCTCCTCAAAATCATTCTTTTCGTAAGTAGGATCTGGTGTCATTGATGCTATAAATTCGTCTACCGCATCTGTCTCTTGGGGCATTTCTGCGACAAGGTCTTTAATTTTTTCCATAACTGGCTCAGAAATTTCTTGAAGATCTTCGTCTGGCTGTTGTTGGTCTTCACGAATAAACACATCGCGATCTACTTCTACACTATCTGTAACTTTATTATTAAATGCAGTGTCTAGCATTCCGAAAAAAGAAGAATCGTTAGCAATAGTTAGCTTCTCGCCTTGAGGTGTTTCCTGAAGAAATTTAAGGACAGAAAGTTTTTCAAAAAGAAGAGCAGTTTCTGCATGTAGCGCATTTAAATCATCTTTGCCCTCAAGTCTAATAATTCTCAATGCAATATTAATTAACTCTGATTCTAATTTCTTCTTCATAACTTTTATATTTAAACTATTTTCGCCATTTAATTTTTAATAAATTTACACCCTTATAAACAAACAAAAGTTTGTAAAATTTTAGTGTTAAAATTACAAAATGTTTCTCGAAAATACAGTAAATCATAAAGAACAATTTGGTTGGATTGAAGTTATCTGCGGATCGATGTTCTCTGGTAAGACAGAAGAATTGATTCGAAGACTTAAACGTGCACAGTTCGCTAAACAAAAAGTTGAAATTTTTAAACCCTCGGTAGATATTCGCTACAATGAAGAAATGGTAGTGTCTCACGATGCTAATGAAATACGTTCTACTCCTGTGCCTGCAGCTGCTAACATCCCTATTTTAGCAGACGGTTGTGAAGTTGTGGGTATTGATGAAGCTCAGTTTTTCGATGATGAAATTGTTCGTGTTTGTAATGATTTAGCTAACAAAGGCATTCGCGTTATTGTAGCCGGATTAGATATGGATTTTAAAGGAAACCCATTTGGTCCAATGCCAAATTTAATGGCCACTGCAGAATACGTAACTAAAGTACATGCTATTTGTACAAGAACAGGAAATTTAGCACAATTTAGTTACAGAAAATCGCAAAGTGATGCACTTGTGTTACTTGGAGAAACGGAAGAATACGAACCTCTTAGTCGTGCAGCTTATTACAAAGCCATGCGTAAAGAAAAAACTAAAAACACTAATTTTTTAAACACTGAAGATTCTGATTTAAATCCAGAAAACACCGATGCCTAAAGCACAGGAAACCCTCTTAGAAATAGATTTAAAAGCGCTAGAACATAACGTTACTTATTTAAAATCTATTATAAATCCGGCTACAAAATTTATGGCCGTGGTAAAATCTTACGCCTACGGGAATGACGCTGCTGAAATTGCAAAATTCTTAGAAAATTTACATGTAGACTATTTTGCGATTGCCTACACCTATGAAGGCGAACAATTAAGAACAGCTGGCGTAACTACACCTATATTAGTATTGCATCCGCAAAGCGTAAGCTTTAATAGCTTAATAACAAAACATTTAGAACCTAACCTATATAGTTTAAAAATTTTAAAAGAATTTATTGAGACAGCTAAACAGTTAAAGCTAAAACATTATCCTGTGCACTTAAAATTTAACACAGGATTAAACAGACTTGGTTTTTCTGAAAATGATATCCCTGAAATTCTATCTGTATTGAAAGCTACAGATACAGTTAAAGTAGCCTCTGTATTCTCACATTTAGGTGCTAGTGAAGATTTAAATGAAAAAACATTTACTCTAAACCAAATAAAGGCCTTTAAAAACTACTCTGAAAAATTATTAGCAGGATTACTGTACAAACCTCTACTCCATATGTGTAATACCTCTGGTATTATAAACTATCCAGAGGCTCATTTTGATATGGTTAGAAGTGGTATTGGCATGTATGGCTTTGGAAATTCTGATTTAGAAAACACCCATTTTAAACCCATTACAACTTTAAAAACAGTAATTTCTCAAATTCATAAAATAAAAAAAGGAGATAGCGTAGGTTACAATCGAGGATACATTTGTAACACTCCTTTAACAACTGCCACTTTACCTTTAGGTCATGCAGATGGTATTGGTAGAGAGTACGGAAATGGCAAAGGATTCGTTGCTATAAATGGTCAAAAAGCTCCTATTGTTGGCAATACATGTATGGATATGATTATGGTAGATATTACAAATATTGATTGCCAAGAAGGCGACGAAGTTATTGTTTTTGGAGATTATCCTACTGCCGAAATGTTTGCAGCAACTGCCAACACAATATCTTATGAGTTGCTTACAGGCCTATCTCAGCGCATAAAACGTGTTATTTTAAGATAAAATTAACAATATTAATATTTTTTATATACTTTCGTTATTATTAACCAATCCTAAACCATATGGCATTTTTTAAAGATTTCAAGTCCTTTCTCCTTAAAGGCGACATTATTAACCTTGCAACTGCGGTAATAGTTGGTGGTGCATTTGGTAAAATTGTAACTTCTTTTACCAAAGACATTTTAATGCCCCCTATCGGCTTATTACTAGGCGATGTAAACTTTACAGATTTAAAATATGTGCTTAAAGAAGCTACAACCAATGCTACTGGTACAGAAGTACCTGCTGTGACAATTAATTACGGAAACTTTTTACAAATGGTAATAGACTTTATTATTATAGGGTTCTGTATTTTCATGGTATTAAAAGCTTACGAAAAATCTAAAAAGAAAGAAGAACCAGCTCCAGCTGCACCTGCAGGACCTACTCAAGAAGAACTTTTAGCAGAAATAAGAGATTTACTTAAAAAATAAAAATTGTTAAATAATTAACAATATGTTTTTTGTTGTTAAAAAGCCTTGGTTTTAAAGAGACTAAGGCTTTTTTTTAATTATTAATACTTAGTTTTGTTCAAAATAATAATTGACACATTTAAACTAATATTATATAATGAAAGTAGCTGTAGTTGGTGCCACGGGTATGGTTGGCGAAGTAATGCTTAAAGTTCTTGCAGAACGTAATTTTCCATTAACAGAATTAATACCAGTTGCCTCAGAGCGCTCTGTAGGCAAAACAATTTCTTATAAAGATAAAGACTATAAAGTTGTAGGTTTAGCAGATGCGGTAGCCATGAAGCCAGATGTAGCTTTATTTTCTGCCGGAGGAGACACCTCTTTAGAATGGGCTCCTAAATTTGCAGAAGCAGGTACAACAGTTGTAGATAACTCTTCAGCTTGGAGAATGGATCCTACTAAAAAATTAATTGTTCCTGAAATTAATGCAGGAGAACTAACAAAAGACGATAAAATTATTGCTAATCCAAACTGTTCAACTATCCAGTTGGTTATGGCATTAGCACCTCTTCATAAAAAATACAAAATGAAACGTGTTGTGGTTTCTACTTACCAATCCGTTTCTGGGACTGGTGTAAAAGCTGTAAGACAACTAGAAAATGAAATTGCTGGTGTAGATGGAGAAATGGCATACCCTTACCCAATTGGTAGAAATGCTTTACCACATTGCGATGTGTTTTTAGAAAATGGATACACTAAAGAAGAAATGAAATTGGCTAAAGAACCTCAAAAAATCTTAAGCGACTCTTCATTCTCTGTTTCTGCGACTGCAGTTAGAATTCCAACCGCTGGTGGACATTCAGAATCTGTAAACGTAGAGTTTGAAAATGATTTTGATTTAACCGATGTTCGTAAATTATTAAGCGAAACACCAGGTGTTGTTGTACAAGATAATACAGATACAAATACCTATCCTATGCCAATTTATGCACACGATAAAGACGAGGTTTTTGTGGGACGTATTAGAAGAGATGAAACTCAGAAAAACACAATTAACATGTGGATTGTTGCTGACAATTTACGTAAAGGAGCAGCAACAAACACCATACAAATTGCAGAATACCTAATTGAAAACAACTTATTATAAGGTAACACCTTAAATATATTTAAAAAAAGCTCCTAAGCATTTTTGCTTAGGAGCTTTTTAGTTATTTTTGGTTTCCCTTTAATATCCGTTCGTTATGAAAAAACTACTAGTCCTTTTAACTATTTTAACACTCTTAAACGCTTGCAAAAACGAGCAAGAATTAAAAAAAAATAAAAATCAAATAGTGAATTATCCCATTACAAAAATAATAGATACCGTAAACACTTATTTTGGTGTTGAAGTTAAAGATCCGTACCGTTGGTTAGAAGATGACAGAAGTCCAGAAACAGAAGCTTGGGTAAGAGAAGAAAATAAAATAACCTATGCCTATTTAGATAAAATCCCTTTTAGAGAAGCCATTAAAAACCGATTAACTACGCTTTGGAATTACGAAAAAATAGGATCTCCATTTAAAGAAGGTGACTACAATTATTTCTATAAAAATAACGGATTACAAGATCAATATGTTATATACAGAACAAAAGGTGACAACCAAACAGAAGAAGTTTTTTTAGACCCCAATACATTTAGTGACAATGGCACAACATCTTTAGGCGGATTATCATTTTCTAAAGACGGTAGCATGGCTGCCTATTCAATTTCTGAAGGTGGAAGCGACTGGAGAAAAATTATAATCATAGATACAGAAACTAAAGCTGTTATAGAAGATACACTAGTAGATGTAAAATTTAGTAACATGTCTTGGAAAGGAAACGACGGATTTTATTATTCTAGTTACGATAAACCAAAGGGTAGTGAACTCTCAGCAAAGACCGATCAGCATAAAGTATATTATCACAAATTGGGTACAAACCAAGATCAAGACAGACTTATTTATGGCGGTACACTAGACCAAAAACACCGCTACATTAACGCAAATGTAACAGAAGACGATAAATATTTAATAATTTCACCGCGAACATCAACTTCAGGCAACAAGTTATATATAAAAGACTTAACTAAAACCAATAGTCCTTTTATACCTATTTTAGACCATGCAAATAGTGATACTTACCTATTAGATAACATAGGCAGTAAATTGTTTCTTGTTACAAATCTAAATGCGCCTAACATGAAAATTGTTACTGTAGACGCCTCAAATCCAACGCCAGAACATTGGGTAGATTTTATTCCTGAAACCGAACACGTATTAACCCCTAGTACAGGCAGCAATTTTATATTTGCTAATTATATGGCAGATGCTGTTTCTCAAATAAAACAATACGATTATAACGGAAAATTAATTAGAGAAGTTGAGCTTCCTGGTATTGGAACTGTAAATGGATTCTCTGGTAAAAAAGAAAACGAAACGCTATATTATTCATTCTCAAACTACATTACACCTGCCACAAGCTATGCATATAATCCAAAAACTGGTGTTTCAGAAGTATATGTAAAACCTAAAGTAGAATTTAATCCAGAGCAATACGAGAGTAAACAAGTATTTTACAAATCTAAAGACGGCACTAAAGTCCCTATGATTATTTCGTATAAAAAGGGAACTGAACTTAACGGAACAAACCCAACAATTTTATACGGTTATGGCGGATTTGATATTAGCTTAACTCCTGCATTTAGCATTACTAATGCATTATGGATGGAACAAGGCGGAATTTACGCTGTACCAAACTTACGAGGTGGTGGCGAATATGGCAAAGCATGGCATGATGCTGGTACTAAAATGCAAAAACAAAATGTATTTGATGATTTTATAGCTGCTGCAGAATATTTAATTGAAAACAACTATACTTCGTCTAAATACCTAGCTATCAAAGGAGGCTCTAATGGCGGATTATTAGTAGGAGCAACTATGACACAGCGACCAGATTTAATGAAAGTTGCACTTCCTGCCGTAGGCGTTTTAGACATGTTACGTTACCATACATTTACAGCTGGTGCAGGATGGGCATACGATTACGGAACAGCAGAAGACAGTAAAGAAATGTTTGAATATTTAAAAGGCTATTCTCCTGTACACAATGTAAAAGCAGGTGTAAAATATCCTGCCACGTTAATTACAACAGGAGATCATGACGACCGCGTTGTACCCGCGCATAGCTTTAAATTTGCAGCACAATTACAAAACAAACAAAAAGTTGGAAACCCAGTATTAATTAGAGTTGAAACTGATGCAGGACATGGCGCAGGTACACCAGTTAGTAAAACTATTGAACAATATGCAGATATCTTTGCATTTACACTATATAACATGGGATTTAATGCTTTACCCGATACAGAAAACTAAAAAATCACACCCTTTTTATTCTTTAAAAAGTCATTTAATTTCAATTAAATGACTTTTTTTATCTATACACATCCTTAAACAAATTACAGAAAGACAACAATTAAAAAACTAAACACTAATACCTTTACACTCCAACTTCCTTATATTACCTTAGTTTTTAAGAAGATAATTTTACAGGGCAAAGCATTTCTAACTTAAAATGCTATAAGTTTAACAAACGAAAACTTATCTTCGTTATAACTAAACCTAATATTAATCAAATTCAACCTTTAATGTCTTTGAATGATTTAAAGATTAAACTAGATAATAAATACACTAAAGTTCTATTTAGTGATTACTACGACACGATAATTCATAGAACGGTTCACCCAAATTACACCCTAAAATTATGGGCCAAGTACATGATTATAGAATTAGGATTAGACCTGACGTATGATGCGTTATATTTTATAAGACAAGAGGCTTTAGCACATCTTTGTGAAAAATTAAAAAAAAACAATGTCGAAATTCCTTATGAAATTTTAATCGGGGATGTTTTTATAAGGTTGGTTAATTCTAATTATATAGATTACAGTTGCAAATCTCGTTTTTTTGAGCTTTTTGAAACCATCGATTTTAAAACAGAAAGTAGTGTACAGTATATAAATGAAGACGTAGTAAATACCATAAAAACATTTAAATCTAAGGGCGGAAAAGTGTATTTGGTTTCAGATTTTTACGGCTCTAAATCTTTATTCGAAAAATTATTACAATATCACGGTATCTCAACTCTTTTTGATGATATTTTTAGTTCCTCCATGCTTCAAACCAGCAAACATGCAGGCACACTTTATAAAACAGTTTTAGAGACTCTTTTAATAACAAATCCTAGCGAAGTTGTAATGATAGGAGACAATCAAAGAAGTGATTATGACAACGCTATTACAAACAAATTAAATGCCCATAAACTACCACACGATAAATATTTAAAACAAAATAGATTAAATGCCTTAGGTAACGATTTTAAATCAACTAAAAAAGTTATAAATACTATATACAAAAAATCAAAGAAAAAGGACATTATGCCTTTTACACAGTATATTATTTATTATCATTTTTTTATTGAAAGACTATATATTAAATGCAAAAAAGAAAGGGTAAAAAATTTATTTTTCTTAGCTAGAGAGGGCCAATTTTTAAAACAAATATTCGATTCATATCAAGAGTTTCACCTTATTGATACCAATTCAAAAATCAATACTCATTATTTAAAAACATCTAGACAAGCTTCTATTCAAATTAATTTAGAACCTTTAGAGACAGAACCTTTTTTATATTTAAAGGATAAATATCCAGAATTATCTATTGCAGATTTTTTAATCTTTTTTAATTGTCCAGAGTCTACACAACACACAATTATTAAAGCTTTAAACATTAGCGCTAATGCACCTATTAAAGACTTTTTTAAGTCTGAGGTTTTTGAAAAATTAAAACAAAACGAAACTTTTATTGCATTCTATAAAACACATAGAGAAACCAATAGAAACAGTTTTAATGCTTACATTAATGCCTTTGGAGTAGACATTGAAAAAGAAGGAATTTACTTGGTAGATATTGGCTGGGGCGGAACCATGCAAGAATCTTTATATGGATTTTACAAATCGGAAATACCGGTTACGGGTTACTATTTAGGATTAAGATACATTTACAATATTCAGGAAAAAACAAAACGCGATGGTCTTATTTTTTCCATATTACCATTCACATCTTATACCGACTACTTGCTTATGGCAAATAACCAATATTACGAACAATTTTCGGCAGCAAATCACGGCAGTGCAGTCGAGTATACCGATACAGCTAAATATGTGATTGAAAAACATAATCCTGAAGAAAAATGGTTGTACGAAACTTATATTGAAACTCACCAAAAACAAATGCTAGGGTTTCACCAAGAGTTACTTAAAAACTTAGAAACCGTTTGTTATGACCAAAACATGATTCAGCAAATTATAGCTAAAATTGCTCTTAAAACAGGACTTTTTTACAATAAAAAAACATTACAATTTATAGACAGTTTAAACTCTGGATTCTATCAAAATATAGGGACAAACACAGTTGGCTTAAAATATGAAAAACAAGAATTAGGTAACCCCATAAGTTATTTAATTACATTTATTAAAACGCCTGAAGTTGTGTTTAGATATGTCACAAAACTTAAACCTGTTTTATATCAAAAAAATAAAATTTTAGCCTTTCTTACCCCAAGTTATTTTATTTACTTGTATTATTTACTTAATAAATTTATACGATTTAGTATTTTAAAACCGCTATTTTTACTTAAATATACATACTTTAAAAATAATTAATACCCAAGTAAATTACAGCGATTTCAAACTATGCTTCAAGTTCAAAATATATCATTTGGTTACGACGATAAAACCATTTTAGACCACATTTCTTTTTCTGTAGCACCAGGCGAACAACTGTCTATTATAGGAGAAAGTGGTTCTGGAAAAAGTACTATTTTAAAACTGCTTTACGGCACATATGATTTACCTGAAGGTGAAATCTTGTGGAAAAACCAACCTATTCTAGGTCCAAAATACAATTTGGTTATTGGGTATGATTTTATGAAATATGTCGCCCAAGAATTCGATTTAATGCCTTTTATTACTGTTAAAGAAAACATTGGAAAATTCCTATCTAATTTCTATCCAGAAGAAAAAGAACAACGCGCTAAAGAACTCATTGCTCTAGTTGATTTAGTAGAATTTACTGACGTAAAAGTAAAACTATTAAGTGGCGGACAAAAACAACGTGTTGCGCTAGCACGAGCTATTGCTAAAGAGCCTGAAATTATTTTGTTAGACGAGCCTTTTAGTCATATTGATAATTTTCAGAAACAAACCTTAAGGCGTAATCTCTTTAAATATTTAAAAGAAAAAAATATAAGTTGCGTAGTCGCTACCCACGACCGCGAAGATGTATTACCTTATGCAGACCATATGATTGTTTTAAACAACGGAAAAATAATTGCCAATAATACGCCTGAAAATTTATATAAACAGCCAGAAAAGCCTCTTATTGCATCTTTTTTTGACGAATTTAATACCATGAGAGCTTCGTCTTTAGGAATAAACGCTACCTCAGAACCCATTTTTGTATATGCTCATGAATTGCAACTCACAAAATCTCCTGCTCTAGAAGTACGCGTTACTCAAAATTATTATAGAGGACACCAATATTTAGTAGAAGCTGAATACCAATCTAAAGCTATTTTCTTTTACCATAACACAGCTCTTCCTCCAAATACTACTGTACACTTACAACTAAATGTAGCAGCTAAAAAACGTTTAAAATCTTAAATTTTTGATTTCTAAAACTTACATCTTCACCTGCTTGTTTTGAAATCAGAAGCTTACCAATTGGCGTATTGGGAGCTATAGCGAAATAAATTATATTATTTACTAAAATTTGGCCAGCACTAATTGCTATAAAATAGTTAGAAATATCTGTAATTACAGCACTTCCCAAGCAAATTGTATGTGATGTTTTAGAAACATCTATTTTAGACAATGCTTGTTTTACTTGATTAACTTCAGAGAGCTGTACACCAAATTTCTCCCGTTCTAATTGTAACATCGCACGACCTGTTTCATGCTTATCCCCTGCAGTACTTTTAGTTTCAGACGTTAAAGCGTCTTGAACTTCGGCTATATTATGTTGCACATTTGCCAACCGTTTTTCAATAAATAGCTCACAATGTTTTAAAAGCTGTTGTTTAATTTCGGTATTATTCATTATTGGTTATTAAATTGTAAAGGACCAAAAAGTGCCATTTGTTTTACAATCCACACTTTTCGTTTTTGAATATACGAAGACGCCGGATTGGCCCTATAAACTCTAGGGTTAGGTAAAATTGAAGCTATCGCAGCAGCCTGATATGCAGTTAATTTTGAGGCAGATGTTTTAAACCAATACTCCGCAGCAGCTTCACAGCCATAAATCCCTTTACCCATTTCTATACTATTTAAATACACCTCTAAAATACGTTCCTTATCCCAACATAATTCAATAATAAACGTAAAATACGTTTCTAAACCTTTACGTAACCAACTTCTCTCTGGCCATAGAAATATATTTTTTGCGGTTTGCTGACTAATTGTGCTTCCGCCACGTATTCGCTTACCGCTTTTATTTGCAGTAAATGCTTTTTCTACAGCTTTAAAATCGACCCCATTATGTTTTAAAAAATTCTGATCTTCACTACAAATCACAGCCTTTTGCATGGCATTAGATATCTGATCTATAGATACCCAATGGTGTTTCCATGACTTTGGCATCGCGTTTTCTGAAGTTTCAAAACTACGAATAATCATGAGTGGAGTTATATAAACTGGAATGTATTTATATATAAAAACGACCAAAAACGAACTAAATACAAACCAAAACAATAACTTAAAAAGAAATCTAAAAACTTTTTTCATACCTAATTTAGTGACTAACTTCTTTCTCTTCAAAATCGATATTTTCATTAAAAATATCTAATACTAGCCTCTTAAGTTGCTCTTCAAATAACTGAATTGTTTGTTGATCTATTGCAGTTATTTTAGTTGCTCCTTTTCCTGATTTATCTTTTTTAGTAAACTTTAAAAACCCCGCATTTAAATTTTTAAAAGAAACAATTCCGGCCTCTATTGGATATTGTAATATCCCTAAAGACTGCATCATATACGCATAACAAAGAATTTGAAATGGTTTACTATATTTATCATAATCTGTTGTAAGCTCCTCCCAATCTATAATTTCTACTTGTGATTGGCTTACTTTCCCTGTCTTATAATCTATAATACGTGTGGTACCATCATATTCATCTACACGGTCTACTTTCCCTCCAATAGTTATAGGAAAATCTAGTTCTGGAATATTAATCTCTACCTGTTTAAAATCTGCCTCAATAGCAATAATTTTAATAACTCTACCTGCATTAATGGCTTTTAATTCTGCATTTAAAAAGTTTAACACATACCGTTTAGCAATTTCAAAACTAATTAGATTTTTACCTGTACTAATATCACCTTCATTATAGGTCATTTTAAAATGATGCAATACAGTTGTAGCTATTTTAGTTTTCATTTCGGTAATATGTTCTACCGTTAATTGCATTCCTTCTAGTGGCTTATAGAAATCTTCTAAAGTATTATGTACCACTGTTCCTAGTGTATTGGCGGCTACGGTTTCTTCTACCTCATCATACTCCTTAATTTTTAATACTTTTTGAAAATAGAAATCCATCGGATTCCTCATATAACTTGTAAGAGAAGATGGAGAAAACCCACGCTTGGCAATCTCCTTTAAGCGTTGTATAACCAAAGGAGATTTAGAAACTGTTTTTAATTTATGTTCTACAAGATTTACTGTTGGTGTTGCTATAGCATGGTTTAATGTATGAACATGTTCTAACTCCAATTGTGTAATAAACCTACTCTTCTCTCCTCCTGCTAATGCATCAGGCTCTGTATTATAAAGTATATATACATGTTCTGCACGTTGTAGCAAACGGTAAAAGTGATACGTATAGACCGCGTCTTTTTCTTTAAATGTAGGCAACTTATTTTCTAATTTTACATCTAAAGGAATAAAGGAATTATTACTCTTTCCTGCTGGCAAAACCCCTTCATTAACAGATGAAATAATTACTGTTTTAAAATCTAAAACCCGAGATTCTAACATTCCCATAATTTGTAACCCCTGAAGAGGTTCACCCTGAAAGTCTAATGTTTCGCTACTTAGCAGTTCTTTATACACTTGGTGTAATGAACTTATAGATTGAAAATAATTGTATGTAGTATTTAAGCGATCTAACTCGTTAAAAAGCTCATGAAACTTATAAGTATATTCTAAACTTAATATCTGTTCGTCTTTGGACTTATTTAAATGATTTTTTAAGACTAAAATAAACGCTTTAGAATTACTTAAGGCTTTTGCTGCACTATTCCCCCAAGATTCAAATAACAGCGTTAATACAGGCTTAAAAACATCACTTAACTCCATTAATTCTGAAGAGGTAATAAACACTATGTTATTAGACTGAATAGTTTCTATAAGTTTAGTCGCATGGTCTATTTGATTATCTAATAATAAAAGGCGAATAAATTGATGTGATAATATAGAAATAACGTCTTTATAATAAAATGCTTTAGGGTTATTTTTATGCAAATTAAACAGACTCTCAAATAAAGATGCTAATGGAATGGATTTTAAAGGAAACCCCATTGTTACATTAAGCTTCTTTATATACTCTGGTATAGAATTTAATAGAGGTAGCAACAGATCTTCATTACCTAAAACAATTGCCGTACTTTCTAACTTATTTTCGGGTGTCTGTAATGTTTTAAGAATGTTACCTATATATTTGGCTTGCCCAATATTTTTAGGCACACCTACTACATTTATAGTTTTATTATTTTTATAATTTTCGGTAACCCAATGAAACGGATGTGTTTTAAAATAGTTCCATTTTTTTGCATGTTGTCTTGTAAATAGTCCGGCATCATGAACTGGGTTCTCGTAAAACATTTTATCTATATCCCAATAAATTAAAGCATCTGTATGTTCTAGAATATGTTGAATTATAGATTCCTCTGCAGTGTTTAAAGCATTGAATCCTAAAAACACATGTTGTATTTTATGTTCTTTGATGTAGGTATTGACATGAGCCTCTGCTTGTCTGTATACTAATCCTTGATATCCTAATTTATTTTCTAATAAATGATTGGTAAAATGAGTGTAATATGCATTAAGTTTATTCCAGAATGCTAAATAATTTTTAACAAAATCTGTTTTTTCAGTTTCAAGAGACCAGTGTTTTAATTCTTGAATAGCACCTAAATAATCAAATATTTTATCTTGAGGAATAAGGTACCTATCAATTTCATTAAAATCTTGAAGCAATATTTGAGCCCATTTTGAAAACACTTCAAAAGAATCTGGGTTAGGTTCTGTATGTAATGTAGTATAAGTGTTATAAAATTGAAACAATAACTCTGTATTAGAGACTGTTTTTAATCCAGAAATAGATTCAACAAAATCTTCAATACTTAATATTTCTGGAGCAAACATGGTTGTTTTAGTCGATCTTGAAAGTTGATGCTTTAAGAATGTACCTGCACGTTTACTTGGAAGAATAAATTTTAATTCGGAAAGGTTAAGTCCTTTTTCTTGTAGGTTAATAATAACCTCTTCTATAAAAGTTGTCATTGTATAAAAATAAAAAACGCCTCGAATAAACGAGGCGTTTTATAAAATTATATTTTAACAGATTTAGTCTTATTTAACTAAGTTAATTTCAACACGTCTGTTATTAGCTCTACCAGCTCTAGTTTTGTTAGAATCGATTGGCTTAGTTTCACCGTATCCTTTAGAAGATAATCTAAATTCATCGATACCATTTTTCACTAAGTAATCTTTTACAGATAATGCTCTAGATTCAGATAACTTCATGTTTAAAGAATCAGATCCTGAACTATCAGTGTGACCTTCAACAGTAAATTTAGCATTAGGATATTCTTTTAAGATATCGATAATGTTTTTTAATACTTCTTCAGAGTGAGCTTTAATAGAAGATTTACCTGTATCGAATAAGATAGTTTTAGCATATTCATTTAAAGATTTTTGAACAGCTTCAGATAATTCTGGACATCCGTTGTTTGCAACAGTACCAGGAATATCTGGACACTTATCATCTTTATCAATTACAGTGTCACCATCTTTATCTGGCCAAGGACATCCATTGTTTTCAGCAGGACCTGCTTCGTTTGGACATTTATCATCTCCATCAGCAACACCATCGCCATCAGCATCAGGACAACCGTTTAATTCTTTTAACCCAGCAACTTCTGGACAAGCATCATCAGGATCAGCTACACCGTCTCCGTCTGTATCAGGACATCCGTTAAATTCTGCAGTACCAGCTTCGTTTGGACAAGAATCTTTACTATCTTCAATACCATCTCCGTCTGTATCAGGACAACCATTAAACATTGCTAAACCAAATACATCTGGACAAGCATCGTTTTTGTCGTATACACCATCTTTATCAGTGTCTTTTCCTCCAAATTTAATTGTAATTCCAGCTGAATGTTGGAAGTGAGAATCTAAGTAATCTTCAAAAGCATGTTTGTAAGAAGATTGTAATGTAAGACCGATGTTATCAGTAAACCATACGTTGAATCCTAAAGACCCGTTAATAGTTCCTGCTCCAATTTCGTCGACCCAAGTGTAACCTCCACCAACACCAACGAAAGGATTGAATACGCTAGTATTTAAGAAACCATACTTAAACGTACCATCAAGTCCGTAGTAAGATAAATCAGAAACTGACTCTTCTCCGTAATTTTCGATTTTATTAATAGATCCTGTTACTCCAAAAGACAAACCACCTGTGATGTGACGTGCTACAGAAATAGTTGATAAAGAAGGTAAAATGTTCCAGTGATCTCCTACATTAAAATATTCGTCTCCGAATCCTTCACCGAAAGGGGCTCCATCTCCGTTAGGATAGAAATCGACTGCATTTACTCCAAAGCCAATCGCCCAAGGGTTGTTTTCATCTTGCGCATAAGTGTTGCTAAAACCAAATACCAGCAACATTGCGAACAATAATCTGCTAAGATTTTTCATATTCAAAAGTTTAATTTTTAAGTGTTAATTGTAAACAAAAGTAAGTTGTTAAATATTATTAACAAAGACAAATATAAAAAAATATTAACAATAATTATGGATTTCGCAATGTTTAGAAGGGTTTTACATAATACCTAAGCATTTATTAGCTCCTTAAAATAACATTTATAGAATATATCCGAAATTTCACCTAATTAACAGCATGTTACATCGCAAAATTTGAATTTAATTTTACATATCTTAATCTTTTTTTTAAATAATTATGTTATTACTTTTAACATTTAACTTATTATTTTAAAGGATGCTTTTATCTTAATTTTTAGACATAGCAAATTTGAATTTCTTCATTAATATATATCAGTATTTTTTTTACAACTCTATAATGCATGCGTTCTAAACAGTCTTGGTATTGCACTAGCTGTTGCTTATGTTTTTCTAATTCTGTTCCTGTTTTGTAATCTATAATAATAACCTCCCTGTTTGGTGTTATAACTAATCGGTCTGGTCTTAATATAGAGCCATCTTTATTAATGATATCGCGTTCTGTATAAATAATATTTTGCGATGTAAAATACAATTGCAATTCTTGGTGCGTTACAATTTGTAAAATAACATCTTGAAGCTCGTCTAACTGCGGTTTTGTTATAAGTCCAGACTGTTCTGCATCGTTCAACACCAATGTAACATCTGCTGTGGTTTTTATTTTTGCCATTAAATTATGTATAAGATTTCCTTTTTCAATTGCATCTTGTTGTTTCGTATCCCATAAATACCCGCTATTTGCTATAATTTTAATATTATGATCTTTTTTTGCGGTTGTTATAAACTCCAAATTAAGTTGTTTAGGTTTATCTAAAAGATTTTCAGAATGTTCTGATTTGGTATTTTTTATTGGATCACCAAATTGATACGTATACGTATCGGAGTTCCACAGTTGTTGCTGCATTAAGTAATCTATAAACAAACCACTATACAGTTTTGTATTTACTTTCTGATTGTTATCTAATGCCAAACTGCTAATTATATAAAGCTGTTCTACCGGACGTGTTAACGCAACATATAAAAGGTTTAAACTATCTAATTCTAATTCGGACTGATGTTTTTCACTTATAATTTCTCCGTCTTTACCAAAAGCTTCAAAATTAGTTTTGTTATAATCTAATAACGTAACAGGGAAATTATTGAAATCATCTGATTTTAAAGGAAACCACTCTTTAGGCTCTATATCCTCGTATATATTTAAATCGGCAAAGGGAAAAATAACAACCGGAAACTCTAACCCTTTAGACTTATGTATAGTCATAATCTGTACTGCATCCTGACCTTCTGGAGAGACTATACTTAGTTTATCTATTTTAGCTTCAAAATAATCTAAGAATCCAAATATATCTGAATTTTTTTTCTGAGTAAACTCTAAAACAACATCTAAGAAGTACTGAATATAGGCATTAGAATGTGTAACAATATTAAATTCTCTTACCAAAGTTTCAAACATATCAAACATTGGTAATTGTATTAATGCACTTGCATTACTAAATATATTGAACTGCTCAAAACTAGAAAATAAGGCCTCATTATCTAGCGAAATATGCGCTGTAAAAAAAGCATGTTTATCTTCAATTTTGTATGTATTGGCTAAGAAATATAAAATTTCTGCTTTTATTTCAGCATTTTTAGGCTGAAATAAAAGTGTTGCTAAATGCGTGATAAATATAACTTCTGGAGCTTGCTTTATTAATAACAATTCAGAAGAAATTATAGGCACTTTTTGTGCTGTTAAATATTGTGCTGTTGAGACCGCATTTTTAGTCTTACGCACCAATATGCATATATCTTTTAACTGATATCCGTTAGCAAGACAAGATTGTATAGTACGATACACATGTTCTGCATAGAGTTGCGTACTATCTTCGTTTTTTAAATCTAAAAAAGTGAGGTTAACATATCCTGTATTTGGGTTTTTTATATTTTGGCTAGCACGCTTGTAGAGTTTACTGTAAGTGGTGTTACTAAAAGCGACATCCGATAAGTAATCAAAAAAAGAATTATTAAATCTTATAATTTCTTTAAAACTTCTAAAATTAGTATCTAATGTCTCTAATGTTTTTGATGTATTAAATGGGTTGGTTGAGAAATCTGGATCTGATAATTCTATAAATTGTTCGGCTTTACCACCACGCCATCTGTAAATGGCCTGCTTAGCATCGCCCACAAGCATGAGAGATCCCGGGTCTTTTTCAATATCGTGTGCATCTATGGCTTCAGAAATTAACGGAATTAAATTTTGCCATTGCATGGTAGAAGTATCCTGAAATTCATCTATAAAGTAATGATTAAACTTCTCCCCCAAACGTTCGTAAATAAAAGGTGTGGGTTGCGCTGCAATTTCATTACTTATTAAGGTATTAAATTCTGAAATCAACATTTTATTTTCTTCAACTTTTAATGCAGTTAATTCTTGATTAATGGCATTTAAAACGGAAAGCTGTGTTAAGTTTTTACGTATTGTTATTGTAAATTTTAATGCATAAATTAACTCTTTAGTCTTATAAAAATAATCTGCAATTTTTGGTTGAAGCCGATCTAATGTTCCTGCTAGATCTGCATTATTTTTTACACGTGCTGGATATAAAGAGTGCGAATCAATCTTAGTTTGCCAAGCGGTATTAAAATTTACATTAAAATCGCCTTCACTTAATTTTTTAAAATATGAAGGTGCATATTTCCCTGTAAAATCAGCAAATTCTATTCCATTAGTTTTTAGTAAATCTAAAACCTCTAATGCGAGCTCTGTTATTGCTGCTTCAGAAGCTTTAATATCTGTCCTTAATTGCTTTTTAAGCGTATTAAAATCGGACAACGTTTTATCTTTTAATACTTCTAAATACGGAATGTCATTCTCATTAATTAAAAGTTTGGCTATCTTATATAAATCTAAAGCAATATTCCAACTTTTATCGTCGTCTGCTTTCTCTAAAGCAAATTGCACTAGTACATCTGTAATTTCTTTAGTAGTCCCTGCTTTTGCTATTAAGCGATCTACTGCTTTTTGTAGTAACGTATCAGAATCTAAATCGACTTCAAAGTTTAAAGGTAATTTTAAATCGTGTGCAAATGTTCTTATTATACGATGAGTAAATCCATCAATAGTCGAAATTTCAAATGCCGCATAATTATGAATGATTGTATGCAATAAAACTTTTGCTTTACTATGCAAAGCTTCTGGTTGTACATTTAAGTCATGACACAACAAATTAAACATATCATTCTCACCATTTAAAACCGAGGGATTAGAAAACTCTTTAAGCGTTTTTATAATACGCTCCTTCATTTCAAACACGGCCTTATTTGTAAAGGTTATTGCTAAAATGTTCTTAAATTGAAAATGACTTTGAGATTTAAATAAGATTGTTAAATACGCTTTTACAAGCGTAAATGTTTTTCCACTTCCAGCTGAGGCATCATAAATAGTGAAAGTTGTACCGAGTTCCATATTTTTTATAAAAAAATTTAACACAATATAAGAACTGTCAATGATTTGATAACTATTAATTATTTTTAATTGACGTGTATTATCCTTAAATTTGAAAAAAGGAATTTTTATTAATCATAAAAAACTATAATAATATGGCTTTCGAATTACCGAAATTACAATACGCTTACGATGCATTAGAACCACATATCGATGCACGTACAATGGAAATACACCATACAAAACACCACCAAGGATATACTACTAAATTAAATGGTGCTATAGAAGGAACAGATTTAGAAGGAAAATCTATTGAAGACATTCTTACAAATTTAGATATGAGCAATTCTGCTGTTAGAAATAACGGTGGAGGATTTTATAACCACTCTTTATTTTGGGAAATTTTAAACCCTGAAGGTAAAGGAAGATTATCTGGTGAATTAAAAGCTGCTATTGAAGATGCTTTTGAAAGTGTTGATGCTTTTAAAGAAGCTTTTAGTAATGCCGCTGCAACACAGTTTGGTTCTGGATGGGCTTGGTTATGTGTACATAAAGGAGGAAAAGTATCTGTATGTTCAACACCAAACCAAGACAACCCTTTAATGCCAGGTGTAGATTGTGATGGAACACCAATTTTAGGATTAGATGTATGGGAACACGCATACTATTTAAACTACCAAAATAAAAGACCAGAATACATAAGTGCATTTTTTAATGTAATTAACTGGAATGAAGTA
Organism: Formosa sediminum; assembly: GCF_007197735.1. Taxonomy (GTDB): domain Bacteria; phylum Bacteroidota; class Bacteroidia; order Flavobacteriales; family Flavobacteriaceae; genus Formosa; species Formosa sediminum. Next base: position 981,089 of record NZ_CP041637.1, on the reverse strand, counting down.
GAACGTCGTTATGCAGAAGCAAAGTAATTAGACGTTTTAATGTTTTAAATGATCGGACTGTATTTATATATGGTCCGATTTTTTTTTATACCTATATAAAATGAAAAAGGCGAACCTATTAAGTTCACCTTTTTGCCCCAAATCTACCATGAACTTAACCTACTTATGTTATGGTGAAGCAAATATATATTGAACTAGCATATTCAAAAAAAAAAATTAGTTAAACGGAAAAAAATGAGGTTAAACTACATAATTTTTAAGAATTTTACTTTTTTAAAGCTTAAAAAGGCATTTTAAATTCACATGTTAACCATACATGTTATAATACTAGATTTATAATTATATATGCTTACAGGCGGAACATAGAAATAATATTTTCTATATAACTACATCATTATTCAATTAAAGAAAGTTAGTGTATGGACGGCAGCAGATGCTCTGTATGTTTTACAAAGGCAGTAATTTTAAAATATAAAGGGGAATTTAGAATTACTTTTAGGTAAGTTTCAAAAAAAAACTCCGAATTATATAATTCGGAGTTTTTTTTAATCTTCTTCAGAAGGCTGTTCCATAACAAAATCTTCCATAAACTTAGTGGTATAATTTCCAGCTACATAATCTGGATGATCCATTAATTGTCTATGAAAAGGAATTGTTGTTTTTATTCCTTCAATTACGAACTCATCTAAAGCACGTTTCATTTTACTTATCGCCTCTTCTCGAGTTTGCGCAGTTGTAATTAACTTTGCAATCATAGAATCGTAATTAGGCGGTATACTATAGCCTGCGTACACATGTGTATCTAAACGTACTCCGTGTCCGCCTGGCGCATGTAAGGTAGTAATACGTCCCGGTGAAGGGCGAAAATCATGATAAGGATCTTCTGCATTTATACGGCATTCTATGGCGTGTAAATTAGGTGTATAATTTTTTCCTGTAATTGGCTCACCTGCAGCCACAAGAATTTGCTCTCTAATTAAATCAAAATCAATTACTTGCTCTGTTATTGGGTGCTCTACTTGTATACGAGTATTCATTTCCATAAAGTAAAAGTCTCGGTGCTTATCTACTAAAAATTCAATAGTACCAACACCTTCATACTTTATAAATTCAGCTGCACGTACAGCTGCTTTACCCATTTCGTCTCGTAATTTCTTCGTCATAAATGGCGAAGGTACTTCTTCTGTCAATTTTTGATGACGACGTTGTACTGAACAATCACGTTCTGATAAATGACACGCTTTTCCTGTAGAGTCTCCTACAATTTGGATTTCAATATGTCTTGGTTCTTCAATAAGCTTCTCCATATACATACCATCGTTACCAAAGGCTGCTTTAGCTTCTTTTCTTGCAGATTCCCAAGCATCTTTTAAATCGGCTTCTTTCCATATTGCACGCATACCTTTACCACCACCACCTGCAGTTGCTTTTAACATAACAGGATATCCTGTTTCCAAAGCAATTTTCTGACAAGTTTCGAAGTCTGGAATAATTCCATCACTTCCAGGAACACAAGGTACTCCTGCAGCTTTCATGGTTGCTTTTGCTGTTGCTTTATCTCCCATTTTGGAAATCATATCTGCAGATGCACCGATAAATTTAATATCGTGTTCCTCACATATTTTAGAAAATTTAGCATTTTCTGAAAGAAAACCGTATCCTGGGTGTATAGCATCTGCATTTGTAATTTCTGCAGCAGCAATAATATTAGACATTTTTAAATAGGAGTCACTACTTGGAGCAGGCCCAATGCAAACGGCTTCGTCTGCAAATTTAACGTGCAAGCTTTCTGCATCGGCTGTAGAATATACTGCAACCGTTTTTATCCCCATTTCTTTACAGGTTCTAATAACACGTAGTGCTATTTCCCCTCTATTTGCTATTAGTATCTTCTTAAACATAACATATATAATTTAAAAATCTCAAATTCCAAATTCCAATTGTGTTGGGATTTGATTTGGAATTTCAAAATTTGTTATGATGGATCTACCAAAAATAACGGTTGATCGAATTCTACCGGAGATGCGTCATCTACTAGTATTTTCACTATTTTACCTGAAACTTCAGACTCTATTTCGTTAAAAAGTTTCATGGCTTCAATAATACAAAGTACATCACCTTCACTTATAGTTTGCCCAACTTCTACAAACAACGGTTTGTCTGGTGATGGTTTTCTATATAAAGTTCCGATAATTGGAGACTTAATAGTAATATACTTTGAATCTGGATCTGCTACAGGAGCAGCAGTTTCTGGAGTTACTGCAGCTACTGGTTGTGGTACAACTGGAGCCTGAGCTACAGGAGCACCTACAGGTATTTGTTGAACATACGTTGTAGTTTCTGCTTTATCGTCACCACCTGTTTTAATGGTAATCTTTACATCATCTGTTTCTAATTTAACCTCGCTTGCACCTGATTTGGCAACGAATTTGATTAAATTTTGAATGTCTTTTAAATCCATAATAAATTAGATTTTAAAATAAGTTATTATTAGTGAATTAGGAATTGTAAGCCCAAGTTAAATAAATAGATCCCCATGTAAAACCACCTCCAAAAGCTGCAAACACTAATTTATCGCCTTTTTTAAGTTGTTTTTCATAATCAAAAAGTAATAAAGGTAAAGTTGCAGAAGTGGTATTACCGTAACTTGCAATATTAGTCATTACTTTTTCAGAATCTAATTCAATTCTATTAGCTGTTGCATCTATAATACGTTTATTTGCTTGATGGGCTACTAACCAAGAAATATCGTCTTTAGATAAATTATTGCGTTCTAATATTTTTACGGCTACGTCTGCCATATTAGAAACTGCATTTTTAAAAACTGTCTTTCCATCCTGAAACACAAAATGTTTACCTTCGGCCACAGCTTCTTGGGTTACAGGATAAGATGATCCGCCATAGGTTGCTTGTAGAAAATCTCTACCGCTACCATCGCTTCTTAAATATTCGTCGTGAAATCCTAAACCTTCAGTATTAGGTTCAAATAGCACTGCACCGGCACCGTCTCCAAAGATAATACAAGTTGCACGGTCTTTATAGTTAATCATTGAAGAGTTTTTATCTGCTCCAATTAATAATATTTTTTTGTAACGTCCGCTTTCTATATAGCTAGACGCTGTAGACATACCAAACAAAAAGCTTGAACATGCTGCTTCCAAATCATAAGAAAATGCATTTACAGCTCCAATTGCTGTTGCTGTGAATGCAGCAGTCGCAGCTGCTTTCATATCAGGTGTAGCTGTAGCTACAATTACTAAATCGATTTCTTTAGGATCTACACCAGATTTATCAATAAGGTCTTGAGCTGCTTTTATGGCAAGAAATGAAGTTCCCTTTCCGTCTTCTTTTAAAATACGACGTTCTTTAATTCCAGTTCTAGAAACAATCCATTCATCGTTTGTTTCAACCATAGATTCTAACATCTTGTTGGTTAAAACATGCTCTGGTACATATCCTCCTACAGCTGTAATAGCCGCTGTTATTTTACTCATACAGTATAAATTATTGAACCAATAAATTAAACAATTAGACCTTAAACATTATTTAGTTGGCCAAATTACTTAATTTTTTAATTTAATTAGATGCAAATTAAGTTGTTTTTGACTTATAGTAAACTATATGACAAAAAAAACGCTCACAAGGAGCGTTTTTTTATATGCATGCATAATAATTATGCTAAATTTTCTTCAACTTCTGAGTTGTCAATTAATACTTGACCTCTGTAGTATAATTTACCTTCGTGCCAGTGTGCTCTGTGATATAAGTGAGCTTCTCCTGTTGTTGGACACGTAGCAATTTGTGGCGCAGTTGCTTTGTAATGTGTTCTTCTTTTATCTCTTCTAGTTTTCGAGATTTTTCTTTTAGGATGTGCCATTTTCTATTTATTTATTATCCGTTAATAGTTTTTTTAATGTATTCCAACGAGGGTCTGTCTCCTCTTGGTCTTCTTTTTCTTCCTGTATTTTAGGACTTAATTCTTCTAATTTACTAAGCAATTCAGATTGTAATGTACCATCTTCAATGCCTGGGTGTACATGTTTTGTAGGGACTGCTAATACAATTAATTCGTAAATATACTGTTGTATATTTATTTCATACTCACCATGAGGTATAACTAACAGATCAATTTCATCATCATTGTACTCTTCTCCAAAATTCACTACCAAATCAAATTCATTTTGAATGGGCTGATCGTAAGGTTCGTTTGTAATATCACAATAAACATTTACGGTTCCCGAAATTTCAAAATGCAACTCTAGTAAAGTGGTCTTTTTTTCTAAAAGCACATGAACTTGTACATTAGCATCATTAAAATCTTCATACTCAAAATGTGTAAAGAACTCCTGTCCAATTTGATAGTCGAATTCATGTTTACCTAATTTTAATCCAACAAATTGGATTGTAAATTCTTTCAACAACTTCATTTTCATATCTAATTTGAGCCTGCAAATATATGAATTTTTATTTTACACAAGCTTACTTATAAACATTTTTTTGTTTATATCTTTTTTTAATACTATTTTATACTCTTTTTACAAGTGTTTCGTACTCTAAACGGTGTTTAAAAATCTGAATACCTGCAAATAAAGCTTCTTTAAAAGAGGTTTCGTTTGCAATACCTTTTCCTGCAATCTCAAAAGCTGTGCCATGATCTGGAGATGTTCTTACTTTACTTAGTCCAGCTGTATAGTTTACTCCTTCTCCAAAAGATAACGTTTTAAACGGAATTAAACCTTGATCGTGGTAGGAAGCAATAATAGCATCGAAATTTTTATAATTGTTTGACCCAAAAAAACTATCGGCTGCATAAGGACCAAATACAAGCTTACCTGTATC